>JBJXGQ010000351.1:0-12130 GCA_046160525.1 Burkholderiales bacterium | reverse complement strand
AAGCGCATGTGGCACCAGCCGCCATAGTCGCGCGCGAGGCCAAAGTTCAGGCAGATGGATTTTGCGTGGCCAATGTGAAGATAGCCGTTGGGCTCCGGCGGGAAGCGGGTGCGGATTTTTGCTGGATCGAGTGGCGCTCCCGCGTGCGTGATGCCAGGGCCGGGCTTTCCGCCCCAGGTGCGGGAGGCATACTTATCCTTGGCAAGATCCTCGTCGATGACTTTGCGGATGAAGTTGGTAACGTGCGTTGGCGCTTCCGCTCCAACTTTTTTCGGTGGCGGGGAGGACATTCAGAGCGATTCTTGGACCGGTGGAAGGCGCGGATTTTACAGCAGCGCATACTCTCACGCGGGCAAGAGGCTCCCTGGATTGTCCAGGGAGCCGCATACAACTATTGACGGACCGTTCTTACCGCCGCGAGAGCTGGTCGAGACAGGATTTCTCGTCCATCATAACGAAGCCCTTCCCTTTGCAGGCGTTGTGTCCTTTGCAACTGCCCATGGAAGTCTTGCAGGCAGCTTGCCCCTTGCATGCGTTAGCGCCGTAGCATTTAACCTTGACACCGGTTCCTTCGGCGGCTAGTGCTGGAACGCCGCTTACGAAAATCGCGGCTGCCGCGCTGGCGATCGCCAGTCCTGCAATTCGTCTTGTCTTGTTCATGTACCGATTCTCCTTTGCGATAAGTTGCTTGAAGCCGGCTTTCGAAGCCGGCGAAACACCATGTACCGGCGCTGTACCGCCGGCTACTCTTTCGGCCCAGTGACTTAAACGAAAGAAGGAAATCCGCTGTACCCCGGAACCACCTTTCCGAGATCCGTTCGCGTGCACTTGGTCCGCAACGTAGCAATACGTCTAGGGGGCGTAACTGGATGCGCGAAGAAGACAAAGAATGCCACCGGGGTAACGGGTGCATCCGAATCCTAGCCGGAAACGTATTCCTTTCCGGTCCAAGCGATGATGTCCGGCTTGGATTGCCTGATGCTCTCAGGGATGCGTATCGAACCGGACTTCAATCTGAATTGGAGATTAACGTATATGGGAATGACCACCAAACTCGGTTCCGCCGCTCTGGCTACCGCGGCAGCGTCTATTTTTCTTGCCGGCTGCGCGAGCCAGGGCACGGCGTCCGGAGGGGCTGGGAGTAGCACTGTTGCCACGGTCAAATGCTACGGTGCCAATGCCTGTAAGGGACAGGCCGAATGCAAGACCGCGAATAATTCGTGCAAAGGCCAGAACGGCTGTAACGGGCAGGGGTATGTTATGTTGCCGGAGCGAGCCTGCGTGGAAGCCTTGCAAGGGCGCGGGTAAGGCACGTATGCGCCACCGCTTGAGGTGGTGGCGCATGCTCCTTGCCGAAAAATTGCGCTGCGCGTCTCAAGCTACCCGTCCGCGAACCATTCCATAATGTCTTAAGGCACTGGCTACCGATCATCATGAGACCCCCTTCGTCTTCTTTTAAGCCGCCGGATCCAGGATTTGGATTGGGACTGCGTACCGCACACTACGAAGAAATTCTTTGCTCTAAACCCAGGGTGGATTGGTTCGAGGTGCTTTCGGAAAACTATCTGGTCCCGGGCGGCAAGCCACTCCATTATCTGGACCGAATCCGCGAACGCTACCCATGCGTGATGCATGGCGTGTCTTTGTCGGCCGGTAGTTGCGATCCAGTGGACTGGGACTACATGAAGCAGATCAAGGCGCTGGCGGCGCGCATCGAACCCAACTGGATATCGGATCATCTGTGCTGGACGGGCGTCGCAGGCAAGAATTCCCACGATCTCCTGCCAATCCCCTACACCGACGAGGCGCTCCGGCATACCGCTCTAAAGGTTCGGCAAGTCCAGGATTTTCTTGGGCAGCGGATTCTGCTCGAAAACGTGTCGAGTTATGTGAGCTACCGGGAATCAAGGCTCACCGAATGGGAGTTTTTAAGTGCTCTTAGTGCGGAAGCGGACTGCTTGCTTTTGCTCGATGTGAATAACATTTACGTCTCCGCCTTCAATCACGATTTCGATGCGGAAGAATTCTTGCGGGGTGTTCCTGCCTGCCGTGTAGGGCAGATTCATCTAGCCGGCCATAGTCATTGTGGCGAGTACATTATCGATACCCACGACGCGGCGGTCGCTGACCCGGTGTGGGGGCTTTATGAAAAGGCTGTCGAAATTCTTGGGCCCGTGCCTGCCATGATTGAACGCGATGACCGCATACCGCCACTGGCCGATTTGGTTGCTGAGTTGGACATCGTGCGGCGTATCGCTAGCCGGGCCCCACGGACTCTCCCGGTATGAATCCGTTGCAAGATCTGCAATGCGAATTTCAGAGTTTTCTGCTAAATGGCGACCAGCGAATATTCGATCGCGTTCGATCGAGCGCCACTACCGGTCCGGCTCGCCGGCTTGGGATTTATTACGATGCCTACCGGTTACGTTTGATTGAAGCTTTGGAAGCCGATTACACCGCTCTTCTGGCAGCGCTAGGTGAAGAGGCGTTTCGAGAGATGGCTTGCGCCTACATCGAGACCACGCCTTCCCGGCATCGAAATCTGCGCTGGTATGGGGGAGCACTGCCCGAGTTTCTGCGCACTTCCAGCAGTTACGGAGCATCGGTTTGGTTGCATGAGCTGGCCCTTTTCGAATGGAATATCACCTTGGCGTTCGACGCCGCGGATGAATCCCCATTAACCTTTGCCGGCATGGCGGCGGTAGATCCTTCCCTATGGCCCGGTCTGAGTTTTCGTTTTCATCCCTCCCTGCGGCGGCTTTCTCTTGCGAGTAACGCACCGTTGCTGCGAAAGGCGGCAGATGCCGGCGAAGACCTCCCCAAGCCGAACCGCGGCTCAGAGGAAGTGCAATGGTTGCTTTGGCGCCAGGATCTGGTGGTGATGTTCAAATCTCTGCCCCCGGAAGAGGCCTGGGCCCTGGACCGGGCATGCGATGGAATGAACTTCGCCGGACTTTGCGAGGGCGTCTGCCAGTGGGCCGGTGAAGAGGAAGCGGCCAGCCGGATAGCGCAATTGCTCCGTGGTTGGGTCGACGATCATCTCATCGTCTCGGCAGTTCAGACAGCATAGCGCCGGCGAAAAATCCCGCCACGTCGGTGGAACTTATCGCGAAGAGGGGATTTTGGGCGTAAGTACCGATCGCATCCTAAACCGCGGACTATGGCCGGTTGGGCATGCGATCGATCTTATGGCGAAGCCACGCGTCGGCCGATAGCTTGCCGGCCCCGTAGAAGAAAATTACCGCGATCATCCATCCCCAAAACACATGATCTTTTACCCCTGCCTCGCTGATATCCGGGTAGGAGATCACCGCCACCATGTTGAACAGGAACAAAGCCAACGCCGCAGGCCGCGCTGCCAAACCGAGAACCAGTAACGCCGGCAGCAGCAACTCCGCCGCGGTGCCCAGATAGGCCGCAAGTTCCGGAGGCAGAATGGGTACGGCGTACTCGTTCTCGAATAGCTGCAAGGTTGTGCCCCAGCTCTGGATCTTGGTCAATCCAGCCTTTAAGAATACGTTGGCGATATAGAGCCGGACAGCTAGGTTGAACAGGTGAGCAACTTTTCCGGTTTGCAAGACGGTGAATTGATATACGCGTGCGGGCATGGTGATGAGCGACATCTCTTTCCTCTAAATTTGGATCGCCATGAACGTGGATTCTCTGGTGTGATGACTCAAGAATGCTCCGAGGTTGAAATCGGCATGCACCGCGAGAGCCTTGTCCACCGCTTCGCCCAAGGTAAGTCCGCTGGCAAGCGCGTGCAGCATGACATGTTCCACTTGCGCCAGTGTCTTCAGATGAATGCCATAGGAGGCTTGGCGAAGCACCAGCACGCGTTCTCCGCCGTCTTCGAGGGACACTTCGCTTTCGCCACCGGCCTGTTCCGCCTGCCCCGCCTGCCAAATGCGGGTAATGGGATACGACGATTCCAGCAGTCGCGAGGCGGGATTCAGGGTGAAGCGAAGGCGCGGGAGTTCGTCCTCGGAAAACTCCGCGAAGCGGGAGAGCGCTAAGGGTTCGGCATCCGCGGAATGGAAAACGCGATGCACAGCCCACTCCAGCCGTGCGACATCGGCAAGATAAGGCAAGCCTTGCGCGGGAGGAAAGGCGGCCAGGAAAGCGCCGAATTCCTCGCCATAGTCATTCAAATCTCCGGAGGCCGAGGAGGACTGTTTGGCGAAAACCCTGGCGGCCGCGTTGAAAAACTCGTCTCCAACCAAACGCAAGATGACCGGATAGGTATCGCGCAGCGCGTTGCGATAGTTACTCAGCACGTTGTTGCGGTAAATGCCCAGGCGCGCCGAAGAGTCCAGACTCCCAGCCTCGATCACGTTCGCGATGGGGGCATCCACTCCGGAGAAGAGCGCCTGGGCGAATTGCTCTTGGAGATCACGCAGGCAGAGCATGCTCTTCCTTCAGAATGATCTGCGCGCGCGTGGCTTGTGCGAGCAATGTTGTGAGGGGCGGGAGGTCGGTGTCCCATTCGATCAAGGTCGGCTTGGGTCCCATGCGCCGAATGGTGGCCCGGTACAGGTCCCATACCGCATCGCTTACGGGTGTGCCATGAGTGTCGATGAGGCAAGGCCCGCTCGCATCGAAGCCCGCTAAATGAATCTCCCGCACCGCTTCGCCGGGAATGGCGGCGATGTACTCATGGGCGTCGAAACCGTGGTTGACGGCATTCACGTATAGGTTGTTCACGTCGAAGAGCAAGCCGCAACCGCTACGCCGGGAAATTTCGGCAACGAACTCCCACTCTGGGATGGTGGAGTGCGTGAAGCGAAGATAGCTCGACACGTTCTCCACGAGTATTTGGCGTCCGAGCATTTCCTGCACTTGCACCACGCGCTGGCTAACGTGGGTGAGGGCCTCCTCGGTATAAGGCAGAGGCAGCAAGTCGTTGAGGTGCCTGCCGCTCGCGGCTTCCCAGCAGATATGGTCGGACACGGCGAAGGGATCGTAGCGCTCGATTAATCCCTTGAGCTTCTTGAGATGCACTGGATCAACGGGGCTGGCGGAACCTAGTCCCAACCCCACGCCGTGCAAGCTAAGGGGGTAGTTTTCCCTGCTGCGGCCTAGGAAAAAGTGCGGCTGGCCGCCCTCGCCGAAATAATTCTCGCTGTGAACTTCCAACCAACCCACCGCAGGCAACGTATCGAGCACTTCCCGGTAGTGCGGGGCGCGGAGTCCCACGCCACACAAAATGTTCGCGGGAAGACTTGGCCGAACCATGCAAGCCCCCCCGCCGTTCCGCTCGCTTAAGCTAAAACTTACTTCTTGGCGACGAGCTTGCCGCCCACGATCTTGTCGCAGCTACCCTTGGGCACATAGACCCACTCTTCGGCATCGCCGTCCGCCTTGGCTTGGCCGGCGCAGGAATGCTTGCTGGTGCCGCAATCGTTCTTGCCTGCCTTGGCGATACCGGCGCACTTCTCGTTGTCGCCCTTGGCAGCCAGAGCGCTGGTGCCACCCGCGGTGAGGCCCAAAGCTACCAGTCCGGCGAGGGCGGAACGGATCATCGATTCTTTTTGCATGCTGCTCTCCATGTGAGTTAGGGGATATCGAAGGACCGGCAAGTCTAGTCACGCTCGCAAGTGATACGCAACGGCCTAGCTACCGGATGCACTCGTGATTTTCTATACGCGGGTGCGGTTCTCGGCATTTTGTCGCAAAGACTCCATGCAACCTTACAGGGAAGGCTTCAACCGCCCCTTAAGGCCCAACCTTGACGGAACCGATGGCCCATCCCGGCGACACGCACATGGACCCCACCACGGGACGGGTGCTAGCTCCGCCAAAATTGGCTTTCTCGTAGGCGCTCATCATTCCGCTTTCGACCTGGTAAGAATAAATGCCGGCGGCTAGTTGTGCATTGGACTTGTTAGCCTTGATGGCGTCCCCGGAACAATCTTCGGACTTGAACAACGATGCCGAAGCGCTAGCTTCCATGCTCGGGGCCGGGGCTGCCGCGGCGGGGGCCGGTGCTTCGCAGGCGCCTTTGCTGGGGAGCGTGGGACGGCGGCACTTCAAAGTGCATTTCGTTCCGGCACTCCCGATGCTCGATTCATCCAGCAAATGTTTCTTGCCGTCCTTGCATTCGCAGCAGAAGGGGTCGGCGCTTGCGGTGTTAAATGCGAGCGCCAAGAATCCGGCCGCCAGGGCCATTCCCGCCCGAGAAATCACATGCATCAGGGTCTCCTTCGGTTACATTCGATTCGGCCGATGTTAGCCGGTGGCGCATTATGCCTGCCCCAAGCGTCCCGGCTTGGCGCTTAGCCTCCGGTGGCGGGGAGCGCGCTTTGCAAGCTTCTCAAGGCAATGGCTACCGCGGCCGTTCGCGTTTCAACGCCCAGCTTGACGTACACGTGTTCGAGATGCTTGTCGGCGGTTCGAGAACTGATATTCAGGATCACGCCGATGTCCCGGCTGGTCTTGCCCATGGAGGCCCACAACAATACCTCGGCCTCGCGCGAGGTGAGGTTGAACTGCCCCGCCAGTACTTGCAACTGCGCGCCGGAGGAGCGCTCCTCCAACTCGAATAAGTATTCGTTGTTCCCGAAGCGCCCGCTAAGTCTTAGAGACAACTGGCCATGGGTTTGCCCGGTTGCGCGCAGAGGCATCCACGTGTTTGCATTAGCGTGGATTGCGGTGCATAGCCAATTGCCTAATTCGCCGGATAGATGCGGCAGGGAGTTTGTTTCCGGGGCCAGATAGCGATCGAGAAGCGCTGCCGCGCGTGGCGTTCTCCAAATGAGATGCCCCTTGGCGTTGGCGATCAGAAGCGCTTGCCCCGAGTTTTCCAGCGCGGCGCGCACGCGCCATAAATGGCGCGCGGAGGCCAAGTGGGTGGCAACGCGCGCCAGCACCTCGTCTATGCGAATGGGTTTGGTGACGTAGTCCGTGGCTCCAGCAGCGAAGCCTCGCAACACGTGGCTGGTCTCCGTCAACGCCGTCATGAAGATGACCGGGACCTGGCGCGCTTCCTCCATCTGCTTGATGCGTTCGCAAGTCTGGAATCCATCGAGCCCTGGCATGACGGCATCGAGGAGCACGATGTCCGGCGTGGTGCGTTGCAGGGTCTTCAGAGCACTCTCGCCGTCGCGTGCCACGAGCACCACGTAGCCCGCGTCATCCAGGGCCGCCGACAACAAGGAGAGGTTCTCCGGAACATCGTCAACGATGAGAACGACGCCGTTATTGGGTTCGAAGTCCATCTTCCAGTCCGCGCAGTTTGTCTTGCAGTTCGCGCACCCGGAACGCCTTGGCGAGATCCCGAAGCTCGCGAACCCAAGGTGCACCGCCCGAAGCATCGCCCGCGATTTCGCCGAGCTTGCGCTCGAAGCCCTTGAGATATCCCATGTCGGCCAGTTGCCGAAGTTCCAGCAATGTCTGCGCGAGGGGCTCGCTGGGCGGTGCTTCCGGGGCGTGCCGCGGGGCCGCCGAGCGTTCCCACTCCAATGCCAAAGCATCCCCAAGCTTAACCAGCAGTTCGTTGAAGTCCACGGGCTTCACCACAAAGGCCTGAATGCCGGCGGCTTCCAGTTTGAGCGGATCGTTCTCGAAAGCCGCGGACACGGCGATGATGGGGCCGGTGAACGTATATTCATCGCGCAGTTTGCGCGCCGTTGCCCAGCCGTTGAGGCCGGGCATGGCCATGTCCAACAGAACAGCCTCGGGGTTGTACTTGGAAACGGCATGTAGACAATTTTCCCCGCTCTTCTCGCAGTGCACCTCGAACCCCAATTCGCCTAGCAGGCTATCGAGAAGCGCGCGATGGGCTGGTTCGTCATCGACCACCATCACGCGCCGGCGCGCTCCGGTGTAGCCAGTGATGTGCCGTTCCAGTTCCAATACGGGACGCGGGTTACGCACCTCGGGCAAGAACAATCGCACTTGAAACACGCTGCCCACTCCTGGGTTGCTACGCACCGACACCTCTCCGCCCATCAACTCGGCCAAGAGTTTGGTGATGGTCAATCCCAATCCAGTGCCCAGTGCCGCGCCCGCGCTACCTTGCTCGAAGGGAAGAAATATGCGGCTCAATTCCTCGGCCGACATGCCCACGCCCGAATCCTCGATCTCGAAGCGGCCCATTTCGCCATGATGGCTGCAACGCAAGGTAATGGCACCGTGCGCGGTGAATTTCACCGCGTTGCCCAACAGGTTGATGAGAATCTGGCGAAAGCGGCGGGCGTCGGTACGCACCACCGCCGGAAACCGGCCCGAGATCTCCGTGCTGAAGGCCAATCCCTTGGCGCGCGCCTGGGGCTGAAACATCTGCACGATCTCGCCAATGAATTCGCTCAGGCGAATTTCATCATGACTCAATTCCAGGCGGCCGGCTTCGATCTTGGCAATATCGAGCAGGCCGTCGATCAGCGCCAGCAAATGCTCGCCGCTACGCCGGATGATCTTCACCGAATCCTTGCGCGATGCGTGCAAACTCGCGTCCTTCTCCAGCAACTGAGCGAATCCGAGAATGCTGTTCAAAGGTGTGCGCAGTTCGTGGCTCATGGCGGTCACGAAGCGGCTCTTGGCGCGGTTTGCCCTCTCCGCCACCTCCTTGGCTTCTTGCAGCTCGGCATCCGTGCGCCGGTGCGCCTCGATCTCCTGCGTCAAGAGGTGGGTCTGCCGGTTGGATTCTTCCTGGGCCACTTGGCGGCTCTCCTTGGTGAGCACCAACCACCACACCGCGATACCCGCGATGACCATGAGGGCAGCGAAGATTCGTATGAGAATGTCGCGCAGTTGCGCGGGCGGCAGCACAGTTTGGTGCGCCTCCTGAAAATAAACCAGCAGCAGTGTTCCGGCCAGCAGGCAACTGATCAGGCCGAACCCCAGTAAGTAATGCGCCAAGCGCGTATGAAAGCGCTCGGAAACGCCCGTGGGAAGAATCCAGCGTAGCAGCTCGCGAGTCTGGTCTCCGAAACTCGCGCGCGGCTTGCAAATATCTCCGCACCGAGCATCCAAGGAGCAGCACAGCGAGCAGATGGCACCCCCGTAGGCCGGGCAATGCGCCATATCCTCGCTCTCGAAGCTGTTGTTGCATATACAGCACTCTTGGATTGCCTGGCTCGCGGCCGCTGGCTGGCGCGCGATGTAGTAGCGCCCGCCGGTGAGCCAGGCGATCACCGGTGCCATGACAAAAGCCACGCCCAGCGCGATGAAAGGCGCGAACGCCTGGGCGTACGCTCCGAGCAGGCCGGCGTGCGCGGCCAGGGCCGCCGCGGACGCAATGAGCATCGATCCCACGCCCACCGGATTGACGTCGTACAAGTGAGCGCGTTTGAACTCGATGTGCTTCGGGCTCAAGCCCAGGGGCTTGTTGATGACCAGATCCGCCACCAGGGCACCGATCCACGCGATGGCGATGCTCGAGTACAAGCCGAGCACTTCCTCCAAGGCGTCGAACACGCCCAGTTCCATCAGCATGACGGCGATGAGTACGTTGAACACCAACCACACCACGCGGCCCGGATGGCTATGGGTGAGGCGCGCGAAGAAGTTCGACCACGCAAGCGACCCCGCGTAGGCGTTGGTGACGTTGATCTTGATCTGGGACAGCAGCACGAACAAAGTGGTGGCCGCCAGCGCCCATTCGAAGGAAGAGAATACATACTGAAAGCCCACCAGATACATTTGCGTGGGCTCCACCGCGCGCTCCGCGCCGATCTCGTGCTGGAGTGCCAGAAAAACCAGAAATGCGCCGCCCAGTTGCTTCAACGCGCCGGGGATGATCCAACCCGGGCCGCTCAGAACCAGCCAGGTCCACCAACGCGCGCGGTTTTCCTTCTTCTTCTCGGGAAGAAAGCGCAAGAAGTCCACCTGCTCCCCAATCTGCATGATGAGCGAAAGGGATACGGTGGCCGCGGCACCGAAGAGCAGCGGATCGAAGGCGCCGCCCTCGCCCGCCTTGCCGGCGAAGCTGGTCCACTGCGACACGATGCCCGGGTTCTTGGCGTACACGAAGGCAAATGGAAGAACCGACAACACCAGCCACAGCGGTTGCGTCCACACTTGCAGGCGGCTAATGAACGTGATGCCGTGGGTGACCAGGGGAATGATGACCAACGCGCTCACCAGATAACCCAGCGAAAGCGGAAGACCGAAGTACATCTCGATGGCCATTGCCATGATGGCGGCTTCGATGGCGAAGAAGATGAAGGTGAAGCCGGCGTAGATGAGCGAGGTGATGGTGGATCCGATGTACCCAAATCCCGCCCCGCGCGTGAGGAGATCCATGTCCACGCCGTACTTGGCCGCGTAGTAACTGATGGGCAGGCCCGTGGCGAAGATGATCAATCCCACGACCACGATGGCCCAGAACGCGTTGGAGAAGCCGTAGTTGAGCGCGATGGCACCGCCAATGGCCTCCAGCGCCAGAAACGACACTGAACCCAGCGCGGTGTTGGCGACCCGAAACTCTGACCACTTACGAAATGATCTGGGCGTGAAACGCAACGCATAGTCTTCCATGGTTTCGTTGGCGACCCAGCGGTTGTAGTCGCGCCGGATCTTGACGATGCGTTGCTGCGGAGCGCGAAGCGTTGTCATGTTGTCATGCGCTCGAAGGGGTGGGTGTACCAAAGCGGAACACTCCAAGATCCGTACCACCGCCGAACTCATCGCCGCAACGGTGCAATAGCGAATGAAATGAAGGACAAAGCCATTTGCGTTGCCGTGAGGGGATGGCGCATCGTGCGCGATGTAGGTGCGCCGCCGGGAATGTTCGCACTACTTTGAAGCGCGTTCGTGCTACGCAGATCTACGTATTGTTGGGGGGCGCGCGGACTAATACATTGCGCCTCGTGTCGAACGGGACACTTACTTCTTCCACCAGCCAGGAGCTCGCATATGGAATCCAACGATCCGAAGAACCCTTTCTCCAAGAGTAGGCGTAGCGCCGTGCTCGCCATGGCGGCGTTACCCGCCGCGCTTTCACTCCCCCGGTGGGCCAGCGCCGCCATTCCCCCTACCGCGCAGGTCAACACCACCGGCCTCGCGGTGACGGATACGGAAGTCACTGTCGGCGATTTGCACTCCAAGACCGGTACCATGGCCATCAGCGAGACTGGTTCCATTCAAGCGGAGACGCTGGCCATCGAACAGATCAACGCCATGGGCGGTGTGCTCGGGCGCAAGATCAAGGTGATCTACGAAGACGGCGCCAGCGATTGGCCTACCTTCGCGGAGAAATCCAAGAAGTTGTTGGTGCAAGACAAGGTGGCGTGCGTGTTCGGTTGCTGGACTTCGGCCTCGCGCAAGGCGGTGCTGCCCATCTTCGAGAAGGAAAACGGGATGCTGTACTACCCCACGTTCTACGAAGGATTGGAGCAGTCGAAGAACGTGATCTACACCGGCCAGGAAGCCACCCAGCAGATTCTCGCGGGGCTCGATTGGGTGGTAAAGGAGAAGAAGGCCAAGAGCTTCTACCTCGTGGGCTCGGATTACATCTGGCCGCGCACTTCCAACAAGATTGCGCGCAAGCACATCGAGAACGTGTTGAAGTTGAGCGTCTCGGGCGAAGAGTATTACCCGCTGGGCCACACCAACTTTAACTCGCTCATCAACAAGATCAAGTTGAAGAAGCCCGACGTGATATACGCGATAGTCGTGGGTGGCAGCAACGTGGCCTTCTACAAGCAGCTCAAAGCAGCGGGCGTGACCTCGGACAAGCAAACACTTCTCACCATCTCCGTCACGGAAGACGAGATCCTCGGCATTGGCGGGGAGAACGTCGCGGGCTTCTACGCCGCCATGAAGTACTTCCAAAGCTTGGATAACCCCAACAACAAGAAGTTTGTCGAGGCTTTCAAGGCGCGCTGGGGCAAGAACGCTGTAATCGGTGATGTGACCCAAGCGGCTTACCTCGGCCCGTGGTTGTGGAAAGCCACGGTAGAGAAAGCCGGCAGCTTCGATGTGGACAAGGTGGCCGCGGCCTCCCCGGGTATCGAACTGAAGAGCGCGCCGGAAGGTTACGTGAAGATTCACGATAACCACCACCTGTGGAGCAAGTTGCGCATCGGGCAAGCACAACGCGATGGCCAGTACAAGGTGTTGTACGAATCGGGTTTGATCGAACCCGATCCCTTCCCCAAGGGTTATCAGTAGCCCTGACCGTGGGGGG
>JBJXGQ010000350.1:0-40251 GCA_046160525.1 Burkholderiales bacterium | reverse complement strand
GTTCCTGGCACGTAGAAGGCCGCCTCTTCTTCCAATCGCTGTGCATTGCTGGACTGGGCGGGCTTGAGCGTTACCACCGAGGCACTCTTGCCGAGCATCTGTACGCCCACGTAACGCATCCCGCTGGCGTTGACGAGCAAACGGCGAATGAAGCCCACGCCCCAACTCACCGCACTGTCTAGCCGGACTCCCAGCAAGCACCCCACATGAGGCCAGTCCTCATCGGAATCCGGGAATTCGGCGCCAAAACCGGATTCGCTCATATTCTTGACGAGCCAGGATTCCACGGGTTGCGCCAATACCTTCCCGCCTCCGGAACACGCTTGCGCCAGCGCATCGAAACCATGCACGACGAACAGCCTGCCGTAGGCCTCATCGCGCCGCTCCGATCTGGACGGTGGCGAGGCTGCCCACTGCCGGTGCGCATGGTGCAAGGCTTTCACCACAACCAACTTGTCGAGGTTCTCGCCCTGGGACAGTTCCTCGGGAATGGCATGCCGGCCCACCAGCACTTCCACCAATCTCTTGGCCTTCTCGCGCGCACCCCCTGGCCCAAAGTAACGCATGGTGGGTGCGGGGTTGGTATCGAGATCTGTCACCCTGCGCGGCGGGTTTGCCGTGGCCAAGTCCACACAGTAGCGCAGGCCTTCCGCAGGTTGCGGGTACATCTGGAAGGAAGAGGCGAAGTAGTGGTTCAGGCGTTGCGCCAGCTCAATCTGCCTGGGGGTGAGCGAATCGGCTCCCAGGGCGATCCACATCAGTACCGCCAAATATTCCTGCTCCACCGTGGTCCACACAATGGGGTCCGAATAGATGATGCACTCGTGGCGCGCAAAACCCTCATGCTCGGCCCGCATGTAGAGCGCCCCCAACCTTTGCCATAGAGCGCCGTCGCTCGCGCCGTAGAAAAACTTGGCCCACTTCATCTGGCCGCCAATGGCCCGCAGGCAGCGAGTCATCATGACAGGTACCGATTTCAATAACGTGGGCGAGCGCTCATCAGGCGAGGTCGCGTATAAAACGCATTCCTCGTAGCTGTCCGCCAAGTGGCGCAAATAGGCCAGCACCGTGTAGCGCGTATAGGTTTCGCGCGCCGGAACCGTGCGAAGAGCGCCCTCCACGTACTCCAGCGTGAGCCGCCTCAGGTGCGAGCTCGCGGCCAAGTCGAGCTTGCCAATGGCGTCGAAGCGGCGGCGCGGGTTGAGCTTTTCGTCCGAGCGCAGAACGTCGAAGCAGGTAAGGGCATCCTCGAGCGCGCGATAGGGATCTTCCTGGGCCACACAGGCGAGCATCTCGCCAAGCCATGCCTCCGTGCCCTTTTTCGATTCCTTAGACCGCTTCTGGGTTACCGCTTGCATCCAACGCCCGCCTTTTCGCCTTGATCGTCTGCTTCATCGGCTGGCGGCACGGAAAGTTTATCGCGGGCGTTACATAAGCAGTTCTATCAGGTAAGGCCCCTTGAGCGCCATGGCGCGTTCGAATTGCCGGGCAAAGCTGTCTAAGTCACTCGCCCGGCCTGCTTCGATGCCATGCCCCTTGGCGAGCGCGAGCCAATCGAGATTGGGGCGGTCCAAGGTCATCATGTCCGTGGCCCGCTGCCCAGGGGCGCCCGCGCCGACGCCCGCGAACTCGCCTTTGAGAATTGCATAAGCGCGGTTGGCCAGCACGATAATGGTGACGTTCAAGTTCTCCCGCGCCATGGTCCACAAGGCTTGCACCGTGTACATGGCGCTGCCATCGCCTTCCAGGGCGATGACTTTGCGGTCAGGACAGGCGATGGCGGCGCCAATGGCCACCGGCAAGCCGAACCCGATGGAGCCGCCCATGTTGTTGAGCCAGTCGTGCGGCGGCGCGCCGGCCGTCGAGGGAAACAAGCCCCGGCCAACGCTAACGGACTCATCCACAACGATGGCCTGTTCGGGTAGCAAGGCCCCTAGCACGGCGCCAATACCTTCGGGCGTCACTGGTCCAGCGGGCAATTCCGGACGCCTCGGTGGTGCGACAAATACTGGCGGCGTGTTGCGCGCCCCGAGTTCCCCGGCCAATGCTTCGAGGGCCGCTTCGATATCCTCTTCGACTCCCGCGAGCTTGGTACTGGTGCACCCCTCCGGCACCAGCACGCTGGGCTTGTTGGGATAGGCGAAGAAGGAGACGGGAGATTTAGCTCCGGCCAGCACCACATGCCGCACACCCTTCAAGGCGTTCAGCGCCGTATCGACCACATAGGGAACGCGATCCACTTGCACTCGCCCCGCTCCGCGTTGCACCCAGGAGTTGAAACCCGCCGCCATGATGCGGCACCCAGTCTTGGCGGCGATGCGCCCCGCCCATAATAGAGAAGGCTCCAGCAATCCGGCTCCACTGAGCAGCAGCAAGGAGGCGGACCCATGGGCCAACGCACGCGCCGATTGGCCGATGGCGTCTTGCGATACCGCCGCCCTCCCCTTCGCAGGTGGAGTGGATGCGATGCCCTCCGCCGCATTCCACGCCGTGTCAGCAGGCAGGATCAAGGTCGCGACCTGCCCTGGAGCTTGCCGCGCTGCTTGAATGGCAAGCGCGCCATCGCGCGCCACACTGGCCGCCGATGCTGATGTCTTCACCCAATGGGACACGGGCCGCGCGATGCCCTCGATGTCGGAGGTAAGGGGCGCATCGTGTTTGATGTGATCGGTCGCGTGCTCACCCACGATATTGACCACGCCCGAGCCCGCCTTCTTGGCGTTGTGCAAATTAGCTAACCCGTTGGCCAGCCCTGGCCCAAGATGCAGCAGCGTCGAAGCGGGAGTGCCCGACATGCGGTAGTACCCATCCGCGGCACCGGTGACAACTCCCTCGAAGAGACCCAGCACGCAGCGCATTCCGTCAACCTTGTCCAGGGCCGCGACAAAATGCATCTCCGAAGTACCGGGATTGCTAAAACACAGATTGACTCCGCCTTCGACCAGGGTGCGAACCAAACTCTCGGCGCCGTTCATTTTTCTATTTCACCGCTTCCTTTGTTTTTTCCGCCGCTTCCTTCGTTTTGTCGGCCGCGGCACCTACAGCATCCTTGGTAGCTTCCTTGGCTTCTTCCAGCACCTCCTTGGTCTTATCCGCCGCCTCGGTGACGGCCTGCTTCGCAGCGTCGCCCGCATGGTCCATGGCATCCTTGGCAGATTCGATGGCCTTGGCCGCGGATTCCGCCGCGGGCTTCGGTGTTTCGTCTTCCTTTGAACAAGCGCTCACCGCGGCGAGCAGCACTAAAACATATAAGATTCGTTTCATGGGTTCTCCTGTGTCATGTCATTACGATTGCAAGGATAGCGCCTCGTAGTCGAGCGGCGCGGCGGTTTCCATCATCACTTTTTCCGGATCGCGCGCGGCTTCGGCACGCTTGCGCTCGGTTTTCGATTTGAGCTGAGCCTCCATGTACTCCCCGAGATAGCGCCCGCGCGCGACGATGGTACGGCCCACGCGTAATCTTTCCTTCTCGAAGTAGCGCAAGGCTTCATCGATATCCCCGCCCTCCAAGCCGCGGATCAGCGCCATCACGTCGCCCGCGCCCTTGGGCACACCCATGGCTGTGTGCGGGCGCGTGACAAAGGCGGCATCTCCCACGATGGCAACGCGGCCAAAGGCGAGCCGCTCGGGCTCCATATCGAAGATGGGCTGGAAGAAGTGCCAGCGCCCATGCTCCAGGGCACGGGCGAATTGCGGAGCCAGAACACGCTGCGCCGTTTCGACCATCTCATCTTGTATGCGCTTGCTGAAAAGCGCGGGCGGGATACCGTTGGCGTGATAGAAACCCGAATCGTCGGTAAAGAAGCGCCGCAGATCCTTGTGCTCCTCCACCGGGTGGTACCACACCACGTTGAACTGCCGCTTGCCACGCTCGGTGGTGTACCCTGGGCCGGGCACGGGGTAGGCGATGGCCTGCGCGCCGGGCGCCACGCATACGGTGTAGCGCTCAAACAGTGTCTCGAATTCCTTCGCGGGCAATTCTCTTTCGTCCACCAGGCAGCGCCAGGCGATGTAGCCACAATAGGCGGGCTTCAAGTCCGGCAAAAACTGAGTACGCACGGTGGAGCGCAAACCATCCGCGCCGATGAGCAAATCGCCGTCGATGCGCTTGCCATTGGTGAAGACCGCCGTCACGCCACCCTCCTTGTGCTCGACCCGCTCAAGGGCCATGCCCTTGCGGTAGCGCTCAGGGGGGAAAATGTTCTTCAAGCTCTCGTAGAGCCGGCCCCACGAAGTCATCACCTGCCGGAACTCGCGTTCGGCCACGATCTTGCCCTTCTTGTCGAGCGCGATGCGCGCGGGCATTACCACGCCCAAGGAACTTTCGGTTTCCTCCACCCCCGCGGCTTGAAACGCACTCTCCAACCCAGGAAGAATCGTGATGCCCGCGCCGCGGCCCTCCAAATCCTCGGGCACGCGCTCGAAGACTTGCACGTCCCAGCCCTTGCGGTGAAACAGGTTCGCCGCCAGCAACCCTATAAGGGAACCCCCAACAACCAATACACGCTTCTTGCTCTTCAAGGCTTGGCCCCCGCTTTGATTCCCGACTGCTTTTCCGACAGCTTGATCAACGCCATGTAATCCTCTTCGGCATAGCCCTCCCCCACCAGCGCTTGAATCAATTGCCGGGTGGCGCAGGTGAGCGGCATGGGCACCTCATTATGCTTGGCCGCGGAAAGAATGAGATCGATATCCTTCATGAT
Source organism: Burkholderiales bacterium (assembly GCA_046160525.1). Lineage (GTDB taxonomy): Bacteria > Pseudomonadota > Gammaproteobacteria > Burkholderiales > SHXO01 > SHXO01. The sequence goes on along the minus strand of JBJXGQ010000350.1, from coordinate 35,548 downwards.
CAAGCGAGAGGTCATCGTCGGAGAAAAGTCCCGCACCTTCATGAGGCCCACCTTGGCTCGAAGCCAAGGCGAGGAGATCGTGCTCTGGCCCAAGGTGTCGAGCATGGTGTTCCAGTCGAGCCCCGCCTTGCGGCCCAAGGTCAGCGCTTCGGCCATGCCTTGCGCCATGGTCACCACCATGGAGTTGACCACCAGCTTCATCACCCGCGCCTCTTCCGCCGCACCGAGATAGATCTGCCCCTTGCTGAAAGTCTGCGCCACCGGCTTCACCCGCGCCCACGCTTCTTCAGGCCCGGAAGCCATCACCGTCACTTCGCCTTTGATGGCGGAAGCCGCGTTTCCGGAAATGGGCAAGCGCAAATAAGGGACGCCGCGTTCCCGCGCCGCGCGCGCCACTTCCGCCGACACCTCCGAGGATACCGTGCTCATTTCGGCGAAGATGGCGCCGGGCTTGGCGTTGGCGAGCACACCGTCGCCCCCCAACGCCACTTCGCGTAGCGCCGCGTCGTCGGAGACACAAGAGAACACGATGTCCGACCCTCGCGCGCACTGCGCCACCGACAAGACTTCCGCCGCACCCAGGGCAACCAGCTTTTGCCGGCTGGCTGCGGTACGGCTATAGACCTTGACGGGATATCCCGCTTTCAAAATGAATCCCGCCATCGCGACACCCATGCGCCCGGCGCCGATCCAGCCAATCGCTGGTTTATTACTCATTTCATTCCTCTATCGAAGGGCAAGAAAAGACACTTAACGCAAAGACGCAAAGGACGCAAAGGAAATCAAATTCTATAGATTATTAACAACGCGCTTTACGCCGTCTCGCATCACGGCAGCGTGAAAATTAAGGAGGAGTCCCAGGCGTTTGTTCGCGAAACGCAAATACGTAAGCAATTGAACTTCATGAATAGCTAAAAGCTTTTCGACTGCTTTGACTTCAACTATTACCAGGTCTTCCACCATCAGATCGATGCGATATGACTCGGGTAACTCCAATCCTTTGTATACCGCAGCCAATTTGGTTTGGCGAACAAAGCGAAGACCCCGAAGGCCAAGTTCATGTGACAACGCTAACTCGTAGGCGCCCTCCAGCAAACCTGGGCCGAGATGCCGGTGTACCTCGATGGCCGCACCAACGATCGAATTCGAGCACTCGTTCTCATCCATCTTTTCTCTCTTTGCGTCCTTTGCGTCCTTTGCGTCTTTGCGTTGAAAGCCTTTTGCCTTACCTTGGCAATCAACAGCCCCTCGCTACGCACCTAAGTAGTAGCGCTTCACCAAATCGCTATCGCGCAGCGCCTTCATATCCTCGCCTGCGAAGGCGATCTGTCCGTGTACGATCACATAGCCACGGTCCGCGATGCGGCTTGCTTCATGAAAATTTTGCTCCGCCATGAGCACCGTCAATCCGAAGCGCTGCTTCATCTGGGCGATTGTGTCTATCATTTGCGCCACCAGGGCCGGGGAAAGACCCACCGAGGGTTCATCCACCAGCAGCAACCTGGGCGCGGACATGATAGCGCGAGCGATGGCGAGCATTTGTTGCTGCCCGCCGCTCATGCTACCGGCCAATTGCGTGGAGCGCTCGCGCAGCATGGGAAACGCCTCAAAGCACAAAGAGAGATTACGCTCGATCTCCTTGCGGGCACCGGGCCTGAAGGCACCCAGCAAGAGATTCTCGCGTACCGTGAGTTTCGCGAAGAGCCGCCGGCCTTCGGGCACCATGGCCACGCCAAGCGCGACGATTTGTTCCGTGCTCTTTTCCGCCAAGGCGATGCGCTGGCCGTCCACCGTGAGGGTGATGGAGCCTTGCCGTGCGCGGACCAAACCCATGATGCACTTCATGAGCGTGCTCTTGCCGTTGCCATTGGTTCCCAGCAACGCCACCGTCTCCCTTGCCCCCACGCACAAGGACACACCTTGCAGCACACTCACCGCACCGTAGCCCGCATGCAGATTCTCGATCTCAAGCACCGAGGTAGATCCTGCGAACGATGGGATTACCAACAATCGCCGAAGGCGCACCCTGCGCCACGATTTGGCCAGCGTCCAGACACACCACGCGTTGCGAGAATTGCATGATGGCATGCATGATGTGCTCGATCATGAGCACGGTGATGCCTTGCTCGTTAAGTCGTAGCACCAACTTCAGGACGGCGTCCACTTCGCTGGTGGAAAGCCCCGCCATGACCTCGTCCAAGATGAGGAGCTTGGGTCGAACGGCCAAGGCGCGGGCGAGTTCCAGCCGGCGCAAATCCACCTGGGTCAGGGATTTCGCCTGGGCATGGGCTTGCTCCGCGAGTCCAGCTTCTTGCAATATCTGCATGGCACTGGGTGCCTCCCCCGCGCGGCGCGCGCCCGCGTACTCCAAGGGTACCTCCACGTTTTCCAGCACACTCATGCTGGCGAAGGGGCGCGGTAGCTGAAAGCTGCGCGCCAGCCCCAACCTCGCACGCTCGTGCGCGGGTAAGCCAGTGATGTCCAATTCCGCGAAGTGAACGCTTCCGGAATCGCAGCGCAGAGCGCCGGCGATGCAGTTGATCAAGGTCGTCTTCCCCGAACCATTGGGGCCGATCAGCCCCACGCGCTCACCGGCCTCTACTTGCAAGGCGACATTGGACAGGGCGGCGAACCCGCCGAAATTCTTGTGAATACCGCGCGCGTCGAGGAGTACGCTCACCGGCGTTCCCCACGGCGCAGCAAACCCAGAATGCCTTGGGGCGCGGCTACGACGAAAATCACCAGTAATCCACCCACCACCAAGACGTTTAGCTCCGAGGAAATGGTGACGGTAACAATTTGCTGGACGGAGCCCAATAGCACCGCGCCAATAACCGGCCCCAGCCAAGTGGAAGTACCACCGATGATGGGCATGGCCAGCGCCGATACAGCGTAATTCAAGCTGAAGGCCGAAGTGGGCTCGATGAAGCTCATGTACAAGGGAAAGGTCGAGCCCGCCAAGCCCATCAAGGCGCCCGAGACCGTGGCGGACCCCACCTTCAATTTCATGGTGGGCACGCCCAGCGATTCGGCAGCGTCCTCGTTATCGCGCAAGGCGCGCAAGCCCAGGCCGATCCAAGAGCGTTCGATGTAGCGGGCGATGGCAACGGCCGCGATGGCGAAGAGCACCATCAATACGAACAAGAAGCGGTTGTAGGACGCGAACCACGCCGGAGCCATGGGCTGCAACACCGTGACACCGCGCGCGCCGCCCACCAATCCCCAGTTCATGACCACGGTTTCGAGGATAACCGCTATGGCCACGGTGGCAATGGAAAAGAAGATGCCGCGCAAGCGCAACGTCATGGCGCCGATGAGGCCCCCCATGAGACCGGTGACGATCATGGCGCACAAGATCTGCGCATAAAGCGGCGCCCCGAATGCCTTGATCAACGCCACGGCGGTGTAGGCCCCGGCCGCGAAAAACGCTCCCGAGCCGAAGTTGACGTAACCAGCGTAGCCACCCAGGATGTTCCACGCGGTGGCCAGCACGACGAACTGCAGCACGACGTAGCCCGCGAAAAAGAAATACTCATTCGTCACCCATTGGCTGAGCAACACGGCACAAGCCAGTGCGACGACCACCCCTACGGCGAAGGTACGTTGCAAGCGGATCACCGGCCGAACAATCCGGTTGGCCGAACGGCGAGCACCGCGAGCAGCAAACCAAACGCCACCGCTGGCGCCCAGGAGGCCCCCATGGAACTGAGCACGAGGCTTTCCGCGATGCCGAGAATGACTCCGGCCGCGAGCGTGCCCTTCATGCTCCCCAGTCCGGCCAATACGGCAACGCAAAAGCAGCGGCCGATATAGAGGCGGCCCAGCCCCGGCTCGACGGGGCCGATAACGATGAGCAGAGCACCCGCGATGGGGCATGTCGCCGTGGCAATGCCAAAGGCCCACTGCTTCACCTTCACGGGGTTGGCTCCCATCAATGCGAGACCGGTTTCGTCTTGCGCCACGGCCTTGATGGCCCGGCCCATGAAGGTGCGGGAAAGATACAGGGACAACATCACCGTGAGTCCCAGAGCCACGGCAAAGGCCACCAGCATGCGATAGGGCACGCGGTAATCGCCCAAGGACAAACTTTGTCCGATGTAGCCCGCCTCCACCATGCGCTGGTCCACACCGAAATTCAGAATGAGCGCAACCTCCACAATAAAGGCCACGCCGAAGAAAAACGCCAAACCACGCAGACCTGCATCGCTCCCGCGCCGCTCGAACACGGCGTGATAGAAGCGGTAGACCCCCACCCCAAGAAAAAAGAACAAAGGCGATAGCACAACACCCGCGAGAATGGGATCCACGCCCCATTGATTGATGCCGTAAACGCCATAGGCCCCCGTCACCAGGAAGGCGGGGTGAGCGATATGGGGCACATCGAGCAGGCCAAAGGCCACCGATAGCCCGATGCTCACCGCTGCGTAGAAGCAGCCTAACAGGACGCCCGCGATGAGTGCCTCCAGGACCAGGTCAATGCTCATATATTGGCTTTGGAATTCGTGGCACCACAGAAACTCAACCTACGTATACTCTATACTCACGGAGTATCACATAGCGGGAGATTCTCATGGGCGATATCATACGCACGAGTTTTTTGCTTCCCTCCGAACTCCAAGCAAAGTTAAGAGAGGCATCTCAAAGGCTTGGCCGAACCCAAACGGAGCTAGTTCGCGACGCTCTCGGCACTTATCTAGACACTCTGCAACCTCCAGCGCCTAAGTGTATCGGAGTAGGCTCGGACACTGAACTTTCGGGCGCCGCTTCGGAGCGCTGGCTCGCGCAACGGTGGGCCAAGAAAACCCGGAAATGATCGTACTAGACACGTCCGCGCTATTCGCGCTCATGAACCGCGCGGATCCCGATCACCGGCGCATTCGCGACGCACTGAAGTCTCAACGCCCGCCCTATGTAGTTCCGGCCGGCATTCTCGCCGAAATATGTTATCTGCTGGAACAACGCCTTGGCCTCAAAGCGCTCTCGGTCTTCTTGAATGACATCGAGGCTGGAAGTTTCTCCCTTGATTGTGGACAAGAAGACATAGGCCGCATCCGGCTCTTGGCGGAGAAGTACGCGGATCTACCACTTGGCTTTTCCGATTCTTGCGTAGTGGCGTGCGCGCAACGCAATGCCACGGCCGTACTCACGACGGACGCGGACTTTCATGTAGTCGCCAAGGAGGGCAATCTGCAAGTCTTACCGTGAGTTGAAAGGCCGCACCGGGGTGCTCTTGTAGGCCTCCGGTGCCACGATCACTTGTTTGCCCGCCAAGCGAAACTGATCGATATTTTTGTCCGCCACGCCTTGAAACTGCACGAAGATCACCCTGGGTGAGGCCCATTCGCCGGTGGGGCCGTAGCGGAAATTCCCCACGATGGTTTTCATCTCGTTCTCGCGCAGATATTTGGCCAGCACCTTGTTGTCGAGACTCTTGGTGGCGCTCACCGCCTGCGCCAGCATCTGCCCGATGGCGTAATCGAAGGGCGGGATGTAGAAGCCCAGGGCATCCACGTTGGCATCCTTGGCCCTGGCTTGGTAGCGCGCGAGAAAATCGTGCACGCCAGGAAAGTCCATGGTTTTTTCCGGCACCCAGGCGTGAAAGTTCACCACGCCGTTCAACGCGGACCCCAGTGACTCCATCAGCGTCGCGTACTGCAATCCCACCATTGCTCCCCCGAACAATTTGACGCTAGCGCCCACGCCAGTCTCGTTCAGCGCCCGAATGATGGCCGCCGAGTCCGCGGGATAGGACGCAACGAATACCGCTTCGGGTTTCTTCGCGCGCAGCGCGCGCAACATGGAAGAGAAATCCACCGTGTTGGGCGGATAGTTTTGGTCGTACACGTTTTCCAGCCTTAACTCCTTCGAGACTTGGCGAACGCTGCCCGTGATGGTCTGCGCGAACTCGGCGTCCGCCGCCAGGATGGCGATGGTTTTCAGGCCAAGCTGTTTGGCTAGGGCGAGGTAAGCTTGTGCTAGCGATTTGGCCGAGGACCAAGGCGCGTTGTTGAAGTATTTGTCGTGTTTGAGCTGCGCGTTCGCATCCAGGGAGAAGTTACCCATCAGCAGCAAATCGCGCTGCTTGACCAGGGGCATGATGGGGGCAGTCAGATTGGTGCCGTAGGGGGCGATCAGCACGCCGGCCTTATCCACGTCCACCAATTTTGTGTAGATGCCCGGCGTGTTGGACGGATTGCTCTGGTCGTCATAGACCACCAACTCCACGGGGCGGCCGAGTAAACCGCCCTTGGCATTGACGTCGTCGCGCCAAATCTGCAGGGCCAGCAGGCCGGATTTGCCAGCCCCGCTCAAGGGCCCGGTTTGGGCGATGGACAAGCCGATGCGAATGGGATTTTGTGCATTGCCCACGGCGGGCATTGCTAGCCACGCTGCCATTGCGAGGCAGCCCAGTAACCTCTTATGGATCATCTTCCTCTCCCCCTGTGTGTTCGATCCCGCTCACTATATCAGGGGATGAATTATTAGGGCGTCCAGGGGGCGGATGCCACCCTGGACGCCGGGCGAAACTTTAGTTCGCCTTATACACGATCATATTCTTGGTGACCGGGTCGGCCACGATCTCCTTGACCCGGCCTTTATCGTCCCACATCAACTGGTACTCGCCCAAGGGAGAAATCCACATGCGCCACATGGGTGCGTCCATGCTGGGATTTTCTTGCGTGAGCGGATAGCCCACGGACATGATGATCTGCTCCTTGTTCATGCCGTTCATCACCCGCCCCGCCTTGATGGCCTCTTGCACGTCCTTGGGGTAGGTGGCGAGCTTGATCTTCGGGTCTTCCGCGGCGATCATCCTTCTTGTGTACTGCTCCAGGCTCAAGGCCTCGCGGGTATAGTCTTGCCCGAGGCGCATGGGTTTTCCGGCAAGATCGATGGATGCGCGAGAGCGTCCATAGCTTTTTACCGACGCCGGAGTACCCAACGGTATCATGGTCGCGCTGTGATAATTCAACTCGTTGATCCAATCGCTGCCCGGTTCATAACGTAGATTGCAGCAGGTATAACCCGTGATCAGCGGCGCGGCGGCCTTGGACCCCGAGCCGGATTTACCACCGATGGCCTCGCACCCGGCCACCAACGCACTAACGGCCACCCACGCCGCGATGAAACCACGCTTGCTAAACTTCATTATCATCCTCCATAGTGGTTAAGAACGGATAAGACCTTGCACCCTACTTCAAACACAATCATAACTCCGAAACGTTTTCCTTTCGACAACTTAGTACACGAAATAGATTTGCCCGGCGTGCGCGTGCGATGACAACGCCATCCGCGACGCATATGGTACTCATACCCAGTTACAACAGCGGGTCGCAATTGGCGTCAACGGTTAAAGCCGCCTGTGAGGCTTGGGCGCCCGTGTGCGTCATCGTCGATGGCAGCGACGATGGTTCCGAGAAAACCCTGTCCGCGGCGAACACGCCCGGCTTGACGGTACTGCGCCTCCCCTACAACCAGGGCAAGGGCGCCGCCCTTCTGCACGGCCTGCGGCACGCCCATGCCCGCGGCTACACCCACGTCCTCACCATGGACGCCGACGGCCAGCATCCCGCCGCCAAGATCGTGGAGTTCCTGGAGATGTCCAAGGCCCATCCCGAAGCACTCGTTTTGGGTGTTCCCCAGTTCGATGCTTCCGCGCCCTTACTGCGCGTGCGGGGCCGCAGGGTGTCCAATTGGTGGGCAAATTTGGAAACCCTGTGGATGGGAATCCATGACTCCCTATTCGGCTTTCGCGTCTATCCGGTGGAACCCTTGCTGGAAATCATGGAGCGAACACGCTGGATGCGACGCTTCGATTTCGACGTGGAAGCCGCCGTTCGCCTGACCTGGAGGGGATTACCCATCATCAACTTACCGGCACCGGTCAGGTACTTGAAGCCCGAGGAAGGCGGCGTTTCGCACTTTCGCTATCTACGCGACAACGCACTGCTGAGCTGGATGCACACGCGCTTGCTCCTGGGGTTTCTCCTACGGCTTCCCCTATTGCTCGCCCGCAAGCTCCGCCGGTAACCTTTTACGCCATGGCACCGTTGATGGAAATGATCTGCCCAGAAATATAAGCGGCGCGATCGGACACCAGGAAGGACACCAGATTCGCCACCTCGGCGGGATGACCTGCGCGTTTCATGGGCACCATCGCTTCGATCTGTTCCTTGCTAAAGGCCGTACTGGCCATGGGCGATTCGATAATACCGGGTGCGACCGCATTGACCGTTACTCCGCGGCTGGCCACTTCGATAGCCAGCGATTTGGTGGCGCCATGCAGCCCAGCTTTCGCCGCGGCATAGTTCACCTGCCCGCGATTGCCCATGATGGCCGCCACGGAGCTGATATTGACGATGCGTCCCCAGCGCGTGCGGATCATGGGCAGGAGCAAGGGTTGGGTCACGTTGAAAAAACCGTTCAATGAAACATCGATCACCCGCGACCATTGCGACGCGCTCATTCCCGCCATGACCGCATCGTCGTGCATCCCGGCATTGTTCACGACAACCTGAATGGCCCCTTCCTCCACGATGGGCGCCAACGCCATCGAGGTTGCCTGCGCGTGGGTAATGTCGAAGACCACGGCTCTTGCACGCCCGCCCTTCGATTCGATGGACGATGCAATGGACTGCGCCGCCTCTCCCCGGCTGTTGGCGTGCACCAGCACTTCCAATCCGTCTTGCGCCAGCGCGCGGCAGATGGCTTCGCCCAGCGCACCGCTTCCTCCCGTCACCAACGCGCGCTTCATATTGGGAAATGCTTATTTACCACAGAGGCACAGAGACACAGAGAAAATCTCAATGAGTTCTCACCGGATGCATGGTCGCCGTGCAAGTAAATACGGGCAATTCCTGAAAGGGTATCTCTGTGTCTCTGTGCCTCTGTGGTGAAAGATTTTTCCAGCATCATCCCGCCTCCACGTTCAAGATAACCGTCGCCCTTCCCTGCGCAATGGATTCGCCGCCCGCGCTCACGCGAAATTCGTAGATCACGCGCATCTCGTCTCCCACTACACGGTTGGCCTCAATGAGAAGGTCAGCGGAAAGGGTATGCAACCAGGCGCGATTCAATAGGACATCGCGCACCGCCACCAGGAATCCCGCTTTCGCGGGTTCATGCTCGCCTCTCACGAGGGCACCGTGGGCGGCCATGGCCTGCGAAGCATACTCCACGGCACAGGCGGCACCCAACGTACCTTCCTCCGCCATGGGGTGGCCGGGATCGCGGTGACTTGAAGCGCTGCATACGATGCTGGTTTCGTCAAAGCGCAGCACCGCGTCCAATAAGAACATGGGGGGTGCATGGGGAATGCGCCCAAGAAGTTGCTCACGAGACAGTTGCATGCGTATCGCTAGTTGAAAGGTTTCTTATCCAGCATGAGCGACCACAGTTTCGACCATGTTGGCCAATCGTGACCGCCTTCGATTTCCATCACACGTTCTGGCGGCATGGCTTGGGCCAGCACGGAAATCGAACGCGCGAAACGGTCCGAAGCGCCATAGCCCAGATATAAGGCTGGCGGTTCGTGGCCCGGCGCCAAGAGCGTTTGCAACCATTGCAGCATTTCCCGCTCCTCATCCAGCGGATCGTCGCGCTTGGGCTGCCAGCGCGCCAAGCCTCCAGCGCGGGCAATATCCTGAACTTGATTCCTCGCGCCTAGATAGGGGGCGAGCAACAACACGCCATCCACTTCTTTCGGGTAACTGTGCACGTAGAGCAAACTGCCGAAACCTCCGAGGGAAATGCCGCCCAACCACACACGCCGGTAGCCCTTTTCGCGGGCAGGCAATAGGACGTCCTCGTGCAAACGCTCCACGACGTTGCGTCCCGTGTAGTAGTCCACATGAGCATCGGCCGCAATGATATCCACCGCCAAACCGCGCCGTCTGATTTCGCTAATGAAGCCGTTGGCGAAATAATCCTTGGGCACATCGTAGGCGCCAGGCAACAGCACCAGCAGTACGCGGTCCTTCGGATCGCCCTGAAAATCAGCCTGGGTATCCATGGGAATTTTCGCGCTGCGAAATCCCGCGCAACCGCACAGGAAGACCACAAGCCAACAAATCTTCAGCAACGCACTCATGCATGCTTTTTAGCAAACTCTGGAGACAGAGCCGCCGCGCATAGCAGGCTAAGGATCGCGCCCACGCCCACCACGGTGCCAATGGCAGACAGTACCGGCACCTGGGAAAACCCGAGCAACCCGAAGCCGGTCACCGTTGAAAGTGTGGCCGCAAGAAGCGAAACCGTGGTTCGCCCCGCCGTGCTTTCTTCATCCTGCCCCGCCTTCAGGCCGCGCTCGAAGAACAACGCGTAATTGGAACCCACGGCCACCACGAGTAACACCCCCACCAAATTGAAAATGGTCAGTGTGTGCTTGAACCAGAGCAGCGCGGCGATGGTCAGCACCACCGCCATGGCAATGGGCAGGCACACGGCGAGCGCGCGCTTCACGCTATACAAACTGGCCGCGAGCAAAAGCACGATGATGCCAGCACCGGCGGCCGACAACAGCACGATCTCCTGCCGGTATCCACGGTACATCCCATCGGTTTCGTGCTTCAAGTCCAGGAGCACCGCTTGTGCATTGGGCATGGGCGCCAATTGGGCGGATAGGCGTGCCGCATCCGTCACCTGCGTAAGCGGCAACATGGCAAACCACTGGTTTTCCCTTTGCAGCACGAGGGATTCGTAACGCAGGGCCATTTGCGTCCCCGCCAAGGCAGAGCGCTCGATGGGCTGCATCCTGGCGGCCGCGGCAGCCTCTTCCACAAAGGGTGCGAAAGCTTGGGGCTCGAAGGGCATCCCAATCAAAGCCTCTTGCAGATTGCGTTGGAGCACTTGCGCTGGCGGAATGCTCGCGATGCGCGCGAGTTGCGTCTTGCGGCTGGGCAAATATTGGGTGGGAGCGTCATATCCGGCGATCCAACCGGCGCGCTTGGCTTCATCAAGGCTGTGAGCGACGGCTTCCGAACCTTCCAGCACAGCTTGCTCATCCTGCGCGCTTACCACGATGAGATAGCGCACATCGGGCGCACCCAATTCGCCGCGCAACCGTTCATCCAATTTTTGCGCGTCAAGAGGGACAGGACTCAAGCTCGCCAATTCATCTTGCCAAATGTTGCCTGATCGATGGATGAGGAAGGCAATGGCGATCCCGGTGCCCAGCGCCAGCCATGGCCGCAGCGTTCTCGCGCGGCCCAGCCACGTGTAGAGATATGCGCCGGCTTTGTCCGTCCCCGAAAGCCGGTAACCGAGCGGCAAGAATTCGGGAAGAACGAAGCGCGTGACGAGAACCGCGGCAATCAATCCAGCGATGGAAAACAGGCCCAGTTGCGCCAAGCCGGGAAAGCTTGAAAAAAACAGCGCGGAGAAACCGCAGATGGAGGTCAGCACACCCAAGCGCAACATGGGCCACAGACGGCGCAAGGAAGCGCGTTCGCCTACGCGGGCTTCGCTTTGCACTAATAGATAGATGGCGTAGTCCACGGATTCGCCGATCAAGGTGGCACCGAAGCCCAAGGTAATGCCATGCACCTCGCCGTGGAACAAGGACACGGCCGCGATACCGGCCAGGAGTCCGCTGCCCACGGGCAACAGTCCCAGGGCCAGCAGGCGAAAGGAACGCAAAATCCCCCAGAGCATGAGGGCGACGAGAATAGACGCCACCAATGCGAAGCGTTCCGCATCGCCTTTGATGACGTCGCGCGTGAGCACGGAGAACACTCCAGGCCCCGCCAGATCGAGCCGCACGCCCCCGCCCGCCTCGCCCGCGATCTTGGCAAAGGCCTGGCGGATGGCCGCGATGGCTTCTTGCTGCGCATCCATGTCGAACCCCGCGGCACGCGTTTGGACTAGTAGAAGCGAATAGGACAAATCGCGCGAACTCCACACGCCGGCATGCATCGCGGGTGCGCCGGCCCCACTCAATGCTTCCGCGATGCGAAGGACCTCGCCGGTGGGATCGGAGGCCACCAAGGTCTTGGCGAGCATGCCCGCTTCCGAGGACAGCAGTTCCAAGGCATTCTCCAAGGAAGCCTTCAACCGCGGAACTTCGAAATAGCCAGGCGCAAGCTTGGGGCTCAGCAGGTAGCGATGCGCGAAGATGAAGTCCCGGTCTTTCGTTTGCGTGACCTCTTCGCCGTTGCTGACGGCGGCGAAACGCGCGTCGGCGCGCAGTGCCGCCGCCAGCGCTTTGTTGTATTGTGCGAGATGGCCGGGCGGGGCGCCGCGAATTCCCGCTAACACCAAGCGCGATACGACCCCATCCTTGAGTTGCTCCACCAGGGCCTGCTGGGCGGGAGTAGGCGAGCGCGGAAGGAAGGCAGACAGATCCGCGGAGAATTTCGTTTGCGTGACGACGGCGCCACACGCCAGGAGGAATCCTAGCCACGCCACCACGAAGAATCTGCCCATCAGTTCTTTTTCATCAACATGACAGAGCGGTCACCATCCCTTTGATGCACTTCGACAGCGGTCAAATCCACTCCCGCGCCAAAGATGCGGACAAAGCGCACCAGCGATGAAGATTCCATGGGCGTCAGAGTGAGGCGCCAGCGTTCTTGCGGCCCATCGAGGGAAACGGTGAAGTACCTCGCCAACATTTCCATGTCGCCCGCCAGCGTGCCCCGCAGGGCGCCCACGAGCGCGGCAAGTTGCGGAATCTCAGCCAGGGACATCGTCTTGCGCTTTCGCCCGTTGTCCGTCTCCAGGGTCAGAACATCGCCTTCGAGCAGCATGCGCTCGGGTTTGGGTTTTTGAACGAGCTTCTCCAGCCGGCCAGGCGCCTCGTAGAGCAGTACGCCCATGGTCTCCACGGGTTTTCGCAAGACAGACAAGTAGCGCTTCTCCACGAAGTGCGCACGCGCGGAGCGCACCTGCGCGAGACTCGCCATGAGGACGGGAACACTGAAGTCCTCCGCCGCGCCAAAGCACGCTAGCGGCGCGGCGGCGAGGGCCGCCAGGCTACCGATGAATGCGCGGCGCTTGAATAGCATCATTGGGCTCAAGCTGGAAACACCAATACGCCGGAGATGACGACCTCGCCGTCCACGCTCCCGCGAAACTTCACCACGCATCCCGCCTCCTTCGTAACCGGATCCTCCAGTTCCCAGTCCACGCTCTGGCCAGGCAACACAGAGCGAGGAAACTTCGCCGATTCCACCCTTATTCGCTCGCAAGAAAATCCGTAGGCGGCGCTGATCGCGCGAATGGCCGCATCCAGCAAGAACGCGCCAGGCAATATGGGTTGCGAGGGAAAATGGCCGCGCGTGGCGGGATGGTTCGGTGCAAAGGCTTGGCGCAATGCGATCATGGCTCTTGGTCCTTGCGTAGGTGCCCAGCCAGCGCCACCAAGACTTCACGCGGGATCTTGCCCGTGGAATTACGCGGCAGCGCTTCCAGTAGATGAATGGGCCGAGGCATGAAGGCCGCGTCGATTCGCTCTCGCAGGGCGGCGCGCAAATCCTCTTCGCGCATACCAGGTGCCACGACAAAAGCCACGAGACGCGAAACTCTTGCCTCGCCGCTTTCGCTATCGGGCATGAAGAACACGCCGTCCTCCACTCCACCGATGCCGTAGAGTTGGTGATTGAGGTAGTCGAGAGAAGTGCGTTTGCCCGCGACGTTGACCAGATCCGCGGTGCGCCCGCGCAAGACGAAATGTTCATCGTCCACCACTTCGATCACATCGGCCAGCAAGGTTTCCGCCGGAACGTGCCCGCCATGGACCCAGGTGCCCGCGGAGTCCTGCCGCATTCGCACCCCGCGCATCAAGCGCCATGGGATGGATTGCACCGGCGTGCGAAAGGCCAGTTGGCCCGCTTCGCTGCAACCATAGATCTCCATCAACTTCCCGTGGAACTTGGCCTCAGCCTGTTCCGCCAAATCCGTAGCCAAGGGCGCCGTGGCGCTCAATAGCAAGTCAGCATGCGGAAGATCTTCTTCCATGGCGCACAAGGCGCGCAGATGAACAGGTGTGGTCACGAGCATGCGCGGGCGAGGCAATGCGTCCAAGGCCGAGCACACGTCGGCGGGATAAAACGGGTGTGCGCCATCCAGGGCGAGCCCCTGGTGCAGCGCGAGCAGAACCGTGGATTCGAGTCCATAGGAATGCTGGGCCGGCACGGTGCCCAGGATTGACCACCCGCTGCCGCGCTCCAGACCTAAGGACAAGGCTTCGCTTTGCGCGCTATAGACCAGGGAACCCCAAGTTTTGGCCGTGGGCACTGGCTGCCCCGTGGAACCCGAAGTGAAAAGGATGAGTGCCGTGGCCGTACTGGGTACGCTTGGCACCACAAAGGGAACGTTGCGTTTCGTGCGTGCCACCTCCACGGTGGCGAAGGCCGATTCCTGGGGACGGTCCGCGAGGACATAGAGACCGGAATAACCTTCGCCTAGCGCCGCCAGGGTAGCCGCCGATTGGCTAGAAGGCAGCAAGGTCACCTGCCGCCGGATCATGGCCGCCACCAAGCCCACGGTGAACAGATACCGGTTCGCGCACAGATTCAATACAAATTCCCGCCGAGGAAGCCTTTCCGCCAGCGCCGCGGCGTCGCTTAAGAACTCCCCCGCCGTGATGCGACGGCCTTTGTCGTAAGCCACGACATCCGAAGACCTTTCATGGACGAACAACGCAATGCCCGTGGACACGGAGGCGGCCGGCACGCAGGGCTCTATCGCTAAACCTACTTGGTGCGCGCCCGTTGAACGTGCTGGTTCAAGCTACGAAGCGAACTGAAGATCTTGATATTCTCCTCGTCGTCGGCGCGCAGCTGGAAGCCGAAAGTCTTGGAGATGACCAGCGCGATCTCCAAAATATCGATGGAATCCAGTCCCAGCCCTTCCTTGTATAAGGGTGCCTCGGGGACGATCTCACCGGGGGAGATTTCCATCCCCAAGGTATCGACCACGAGCCGCGCCAAAGCTGCTTCGTCCGTGGTTTGGCCCGTGGCCAGGGAAACGTCGTTTGGGGTCATGGTTTTCGCGAGAATCGGAGAATTCATCCGCCCTTTGGGGCGCTGAACATCATATGACAACGCAGTGTAACCCACCCATACGCGGGGAAACAACCTTGGTGGGTAAAAGGGAAGGAACTTCCACTCTTACAGTCTAGTACAGCCCTGCGCGGCCTAATCCGAGCAGGGAGGAAGCATCACGAGCAGCCTTTGGGATGAGACTATTGACCGGGCCGCAACCGATGGCACCGCGCCGATGAGCGATGAGGAAATCCTGGCTCGTATTCGGTGCGGGTGGTGATGCCCGCTGAGGTGCTAGTGATCTGGGTGAGGCGGTCCAGCAGGTCGTAGCGGTATTCCTCGTGGCTGGCGCCCTCCTCGATCCGGGTGAGGCGGCCTACCGCATCGTAGGCGCGCTTCTGGATGGCCCGTCCGGGAAGCGGATTTCGCTCACGCGGTTTTGTTCGTCGTGGCTGAAGGTGCTCGTTCGCCCCTTGCGGTCGGTGGTCTCGGTGAGGTTCCCCGCGCTGTCGTAGCGGTAGGTTTCGTTGGCGCGCTTGGCGCCGGTTTTTCGGGTGAGGCGCCCCACGGCGTCGTGGGCGTAGGTTTCGATGAGGTGGTCGCGCGCATCGCTCACGCTGGCCAGGCGGTTGTGGGCGTCGTAGGTGAGTGCGGTGATCCCGTTCAAGGCGTCGGTCAAGCGCGAAAGGTACCTCGCCCCGTCGTAGCCCCAGGAAACCCGCAACTGGCCGGCGTGCGCCTCGTTGCAGGTAGCTTGCCGGGTTAAGATTGGGTTTCCACAAAGCGAGGTAGCACCATGCTAACCATGACCATTAAATGCAACGTGACGTCCGACCGGACTATTACTGTATCGCTTCCGGCGGAGGTCGAACCCGGTCCGCACGAGCTTGTGATCGTGCTCGACCAAATCGCGGCACCGGAATCCCAAGACTCCACACACACTAGTCTTATGAGCATGGCGGGCAGCGTACCTTCCCTCGCCTCCTTGGATGCAATCGCTTATCAACGCTCGCTCCGCGACGAATGGCAGTGAGATTTGTCCTCGATACGAATGCGGCCGTATATCTGCTAGGCGGCAGGCTCGCGGCGCCGCTCCCCCACGGCCAGTACGGCATCTCGGTGATCAGCGAGTTCGAATTACTGGTATTTCCGTCGCTGGCGCCATCGGAGGAGAATTCCATACGATCTTTCATCGCGTCGGTTCACCGCTTGCCTTTGAGCGACGCGGTGCGTGACCGAACGATCGAAATTCGGCGCGCAACCGGACTGAAATTGCCCGATGCAATTATCTGCGCCACGGCGGCGCAATGGGATGCCGTGCTACTCACGAACGATCTTCAAATGTCGCGAGTAGCTGGCCTGCGCACGCAATCACTGGCTCTGAAGTAGCGCCGTGACTGGTACGCGCGCATGTTGCACACGCGGCGCGAGTCCAACGGGAAGAAGAAAGGCGAGGCTCATGCCAAGTGCGAAAACAAGTACCTGGCGTGGCCGTTCATATGAGGTGCGCGCCTTCGTGCTGTTGCGCGAATTGCTCGCCGGCCACAAGGAACTGGCCAAGCGCCTGGACCAACTGGAAGCCAGCATCCAAAAAAAGCTCAGCACCCACGACCGAGCGATCGCCGGCATCCTCGACGCCATTCGCAACTTCATGTCACCGCCCGAGACAAAGAAATGCTCGGTCGGGTTCATCACCCCGAAGGAGACCTAACCACCCAAAACAACAACGCCTGCGAGGCAGGCGTTGGGGAGAGCGTCATTATACCGTTATACATGCCTGACCCGGTGCCATACATGCCTGACCCGGTGCCACGATGCGAGTGCCGCGTCTTTTGTAAGTGGCGGCCAGCTATAAAGTAAAGGCCTGACCCTGGGCCACGAGCGTTGTGTGAATCTTCTGGTGAGCAATCCAACCGCGGGCTCAGTGTTTCATGGCACTACGCGGCGTTAACATCTGCGTCGCTTTCCCTATAGCATCATCTACCAAATCGATACCGCCGAGCTTCGCTTCATCGCGGTAGCACATCAGCGAAGAAGTCCGGGCTATTGGAAAAGGCGAGGTTGAACTTCGGTTCCATGGTCCAAAAGCGCCAACAGATTTTGTCCCGGCATGTGTGGCACATATTGCGCCGGTACCACGAGCGCGAACTCTTGCGCACGTTCGCATGCGACAGGGCCATGACTTCTACTAGTAGGACGGGCGATGATGGGCCGAGAGTAACGGGCGGGCCGGGACCCAAGGAACCTAAAAAACACCGCAAATGGGTGAACGCGGCGCTCTAAACGGGGGCGATGACGAGGGATGGTCGTTGGTCGGAGTCCGTCGCAGCCGGCAGCCAACAGGTCGTCGCGCAAGTCAGGACAGAACTGGTAGCGTGGTCGGGCGGCGTCAGATCACCGCGGAAGACAAAACGTATTTGCTTCGTGAGTCTTCACCACCTTAACAGCCGCTTTTTGAGGATGAAAAGGGGGCCCTAAAGCCAGAAAATGTCTATCTTTGGGACACTATTCTTGAAAGTACAGGTAGATAACGTGGTCCGACCCCGACCCTATCACCGAACGCAAGCAGCTTGACCAGGTGTTGCTGGACAATTACGCCGCGCTGGAAGTCGCCAGGCTCGCGGCGGACAAGGCCAACCGCGCCAAGTCGGAGTTCCTGTCGAGCATGAGCCATGAGTTGCGCACGCCGCTCAATGCGATGCTCGGGTTTGCCCAGATCATCGAAACCGGTTCGCCGACTCCCGCCCAGAAGCGCAGTGTCGATCAAATTCTCAAGGCCGGATGGTACTTGCTCGCGCTGGTTGACGAAATTCTCGATCTCGCGGCGGTTGAATCCGGGAAGCTCGCGCTGTCGATGGAGACGGTATCGCTGGACGAAGTCCTGCGTGAGTGCGAAGCCATGGTGGGTCCGCAGGCGAAGCAGCGCGGCATCAGCATGAGCTTTCCGGATGTCGATGTCTCCTGCCCACTCAGCGCCGACCGCAACCGGGTGAAGCAGGTTCTCAGCAATCTTCTTTCCAATGCAATCAAATACAACCGGCCGGGCGGGACGGTGGTCGTGGACTGCGTGGCAAGCCAGCCGGGGCGCATTCGCATCCGTGTCCGGGACACCGGCGACGGGTTGTCGCCAGACAGACTGGCGCAGCTTTTCCAGCCGTTCAATCGCCTCGGTCGGGAGACCGGCGCGGAGCAGGGAACCGGCATCGGATTGGTGGCAGCCAAACGGGTGGTCGAACTGATGAATGGCGCCATCGGCGTGGAGAGCACGGTCGGGAAGGGCAGTGTGTTCTGGTTTGAATTGAATCTGTCGACCGATCCGTAGCCGGTTGCCAGTCCGGCCCTGACGGCGGCGGTCGCCACAGCGCCAGGGCGCATCGAGGCGCCTATTCGCACCGTGCTCTACGTCGAGGATAATCCGGCGAATATGGCGCTGGAACGTGGTCCGACCCCGACCCTAAGTACGTAGTCGCTGGGTTGCATGAGCGCGGAGCCGGTTTAAAAGATCAGCAGCAAGAGTAATGCATACGGCGGCCAGCCACGCGCCCAATGAGCCTAGGCACCGCGGGCCGCCTTTGTGATACTGCCCTAGAGCTCGGCGCGAACCGGGAAGTGCCCGCCGTATTGGTGGATTCCGCGGATGGGATCCGTGGAAGGTCGAGCGAGTGCGGTCTAGGGCGCCTTCCCTGTGGCACCCAAAGGCATCCCGGTTGCACGATGATGGCTGGCCGCGATCACCGCCGCTCGGGACTCTTCGAAGGGGGCGGCGAGTACAGTGATGCCCAAGGGCATGCCATCGGCGCGGAAGCCTGCGGGGGTGGCGACGGCGCAAAGCCCCATCAGGTTCACGAAGTTGGTATAGGTACCCAGCCGTGCATTGAGGAGAATGGGCTCGGCCTCCACTTCGGCGATGCGATAGACCGTCGGTGTGGAAGGCAGCACGAAGACGTCCGTGTCGCGCAGCACCCGCCTAGCATCACGCGAAAGCTCCGCCAGTCGGTGGATGGCGCGATAGGCTTCGGTCGCCGTCCAGTCTTGCGCGCCTGCCAGAATGGCGCGGGTTACCGGGTGGAGCGCGTCTTCTCGCCCTGCGATCATCGGGCCGAGGGCGGCGGATCGCTCCGCTAGAAATGGGGATTCGTAGAGTAGGCGTTGCGCTTCCATGAAAACGCCATAGTCCACTTCCACCACCCGGCCACCGATGCTTTCCATCCGCGTAATGGCGGCCTCGAAGAGTTTCGCTGCTTCGGTATCGCCGTAGAAAATCAAGTCCTGCGCTCGCGGGATGGCGAATCGGAAGCTGCCGGGCGGGGACTTCGGCGCAAGATCACAGTGGCGTGCCTCGGTCTTCGAAAACAGGTCTTCGGGGTCATAACCCGCAATCAGTCGCAGGACTTCCATGCCGTCATCCGTGGTGAGCGAAAAGATGGAGATGGTTTCCAGGGATTTCGCGGTGCCGCCCCCCACCACCGCGGTATTGCTAACCAATCCAGGTGTCGGCTTCACACCGATGACGTTGTTGAAGGCTGCTGGCACGCGTCCGGAGCCCGCCGCGTCATTACCCAGTGCGAAGGAGACCAGGCCTGCGCCCACCGCCACACCCGAACCGGCGCTGGATCCACCGGGGATGAACGCCGCATTGAAGGCATTGCGCGCGATGCCATAGGGGGAGCGCACCCCCACGAGCCCGACCGCCAACTGGTCCATATTGGTCTTGCCGACGACGATGGCGCCGGCGTCAAGCAATCGCTGCACGGCCGGCCCGGTCGTTCGCGCCACGCGACGCGAAGGCGCAAAGGCGCTGGTGGAGGGGAGGCCAGGCACATCGATATTGTCTTTGATGGCGCAGGGCAGTCCGTACAGCGGTGAGGAAGCGTCGCAAGAAGCCTCCACCCTTCTGGCGTGCGCCATGGCCTCTTCGAAAGGCACCAGGTGTATCCACACATTGTCTTGCCCGCGCGCCGCGATTCTGCGGTAGACGGCACGCACGACATCCCGAGGGCTGAGCGCCTTTGTCTTGTACAAGGTTCGCAGCGTGGAGAAATCCAGACTACCCGTAATGTCATCCCAGTTCATGGGTTCCTTTCGACATCGTTGCGTTTCTGAAGGCGTGATCGACTCGGTCGATCTAGAGAACAGCGTCGCGCGACGGCTGCCGCGCACAGCGCCGGTGCACATAGGTCCACGCTGGCTCTCGTTGCGCAGTTCCAGGGCAGATGGGATGTGTGCTGCCTGCGCGGAGACAAAGCCCCCAACCCATTGAACAGATGCGAACCGATGGGCTGTGCACCAAGAAGCAACATCGTTCGCAAGCCATCGACAAGGCGTTGATTGTTGTGACGGTCAATGTCCGGGAGAGCTGATGCTGTGCCGCGGATGCGCCCGCCTAGGAAGGCGCCAAGCAACGCATGAAAAGGGCCCCGTCCGATGACGCGGGCCCTTGCGTGCCGGGGTGGGTTACGGTATCCACGCCAAGGGAAAACGCGTGCGTGGTTCACTCGCACGGCCGCATACCACGAAAGGCTCCGGTGTCCTCGGCACCCATAGGGACGAAGTCTTCGAAAAGATCGGCGCCTTCAATTGCTCTTGCGCCCGCACGTGCCGCAGCCAGATCCTGTGATCCTGTGCCGGACCCGGCGGCAATAGCGCCCACGACGAATCCGTTCACCTTGATGGGCAGACCGCCCAGCAGGTTAGTCCATCGACAGTCTGATGCCATGGCAATCTGCAGTTCCACGTCGGCAGGGGCGCCTCCGGTGGGTTCGCCCGACAGAGCGGCGGTGATCGCCTTGTTGGTGGAGGAGATCACGCTCAAGGCCTTGGAGCCATCCATTCTCGCGAACGCCAGTAGGTTACCGCCCGGGTCCACCACCGCGATGCACATCGGGCGAGCGATCTGTGTGGCATGGGCGATGGCGGCAGCCAGCGCCTTCTGCGCGCCTTCGAGAGTCAGGCAACGCGCATCCTTGATGTCATTCATGCAGAGGTCCTTGTTCTAATTGCGGTGGCGATGGCGAGCAGGGTCATGTCTGAACCGCGCCAGCCGATCAACGAAAGTCCTACCGGCACACCTGCGCAACTGCCGAGGGGCAATGTCACCTGGGGCAGGCCGGCCAGGCCAGCGATACAGGTGAGGCGAATAATCCGGCTCACGGCTTCCTGCATCTCATTGAGCCGAGCCTCGCGCCGAATCGGCAGAATCGGCGCGGTGGGCAGACAGATGACGCGCCGGTCTTCGAGTAATCCGTCGATGCGTGCACGAACCTCGGTCCGGAAAAGACGCGGCCCGGCGATATCCTCCTCGGAGATCTGCGCCGCGTTCACTAGTGCGCTGGCCACCTCGAAGGAGAAACACGGATTGTTGATGAGGATCCAGTCGCGAAAGGTTCGGCCAAACTCGAAACTTTGCAGCAGTCGTTGCTGCGCCGCCCAGTAGTCGATCCCCTCCGTTGCCAGTTCAATTTCTCTGCCTCGGTTCATGACGTCCTGAAGTCTTGGCAGCGCCTGTTGCAGTGTGTCGCGAACGCACAGGTCCGCGTCGTTGAAGCAATCGGTGGCGATCAGAATTTCTTCCGGCAACACGCCCGCGATCGGGGCATCCAACAACGCCGAGCCGACCCTGGCAAAAGTCGTGGGATCGCGGGCGAAGAAGCCGGCAGTGTCGAAACTTGGAGATTGTGTGGCCATGCCTTGTGTCGATATACGTCCGTGGGTGGGTCGCAATCCATATAGTCCTGTGAAGCTGGCCGGTGTGCGCACTGACCCGCCAGAGTCCGTGCCCAGCGCGGTGTCGACCAGGCCGCCGGCAACGGCAGCCGCTGATCCGCTCGAAGAACCGCCAGGCACAAGATTGGGCGCGCGCGGATTGACGGGCGTGCCGTGAAAGCGATTGATACCAAGCAGCCCCAAAGAGATCTCGTCGGTGATGGTCTTGCCGGCCAGCGTGGCGCCGCTTTGCAGCAAGCGCTCTACGGCCCAGGCCGAACGCTCCGCCGGCGCGTGCGTGCGGGCCCAGTCGGGATTGCCAGACCCTGTGACGGTGCCGGCCACGTCGAACAGATCTTTGGCGGCGAACGACATGCCCGCGAGAGGACCAGTTGTCGCGCCTTGAATGGAAACAGATGTGCCCGGAACGAACGCACCTAGGAGGTCATGCATGAATCAGCGGTCCCGATGCGTGACGGATCGATGGGATTAGACACGGTAATGTTCGTGGCGGGCGCGCGGTCTCAAGGATCGCGCGCGCCCGCGCCTCTTGAAACGTTTGTGCTACTCCTTGTAAAGCGTGCGGAAGTCAGGATGCGTGTGAAACCAATATACGAAGCCCTTCACGTTGGGCTGCACCGCATAGTCGGCGAACTTTCGATACAGCGGGATGCGAGGCATTTCCTTCATCACGATGTTGACCATGTTCTGCAGGCTCTCCTTATAGACCTTGTCATTGGGGGCGAACCGTGCAGCATCGATGAATTTGTCGAGCGTGGGGTTCACGTAATTGGCGGTGTTGAACACGGAGTTGTTGCCGCCGTGGAAGGTCCAGAAGAAGTGGTATTCCGGGTAGTCGAGCCAACCGTAGAACTCCGCAATGACGAACGGCATGGTCTTCGAGGCCATCTGCGCGAACCAATTGGAACCTGGCACTTTCTCGATGGTGACGTCGACGCCGATTTTCTTCAACGATTCTTGAATGAGGATGGCGGTGGGTTCGCGCACCGTGGCTTCGCTCAGGTCGAAGGACAGTGTGGTCTTGAAGCCATTCCCGAACCCGGCTTCGGTCAGCAGGGCCTTGGCTTTGGCCAGATCGGTGCCATGCTTAATGGGCACCGGCCAGGTGGGGTCGTAGGGCTTGGCGGGATCGCCATCGAACATGGGCACTGCCCGCCCGTAAAGCGCCGTGGCCAGAATTTCTTTATACGGTATGGCATAGGAGATGGCTTCACGTACCTTGGGATTGTCGAAGGGGGGTAGCTTGACGTTCATATCCAGGAACACCAGATCGTTCTGGACGGGCACGCCGATGACCTTCACCTTCCCGCCTTTGGCGAGTTCGGCGTAGTCCTTCGGTGGCAGGCCCACGGACATGTCGACGTCGCCTTTCTCGATCAGCGCGCGGCGCGTGCCCGGCGAGGCGATCTGGCGATAGATTACTTTCTTGAGCTTGGGCAGCGGACCGGACTTCCAGTTGTCAAAGCGCTTGAAAATGAGCTGCTGGCCGGGAGTCCAGGATTCCACCTCGAAGGCCCCGCCCCCCGCATCGTTGCGTTGCACCCATTCCAGTGCCCAGGGATCCGCTGCGGTGGCGTGCTTCTTCGCCAGTTCGGAATTGATGATGACCGGCACCGGTACCACGAGATCCGGCATGGTCAGTTTGTTGGCTTGATCGAATGTGGCCTTGAAGGTGTGGGTGTCGACCACCGAGAACTGCTCGGCTTTGACCAGGGAACCGGCAGCCATTTGCACCGCGGGGAAGCCGCCCGCTGCGATGGCACGGTCGAAGGACCATTTCACGTCCTTGGCGGTGACGGGCGTGCCGTCGTGGAAGGTGGCGTTCTTGCGCAGCTTGAAGATGTAGGTTTTCTTGTCCGGGCTGATCTCCCAGCTCTCGGCGAGCTCGGGCACGATCACCTTTGCGTCGTATGTGACGGTGCCATCGGGCAGCACCTTGGTGCCGTGACTCACCAAGCGGTCGTAGGTCTGCCACACCACCAGACGGCTGTGGTCGTTGGCGGTCGGCACCATAGTGTCCAGGCCATTGGGCCCCATCTCGGAAACGATCACCAGCGTGTCCTTGGGCGTACTCTGCGCACCCGCTGGTTGCAGCATGAACGTGGCGGAAAGAGCGAGCAACGCACTCGCCCAGCGATATTTCATGGATTTCATGGTGGTCTCCTGTTGAGTGTGATGAAAAATGTACAGCGACATCGGGTAAAGCGAATGCATGCGATGCGATCTCAAAGGTTCAGCGTGTCCAGTAGAGACGGCCACCGGTGCGCCCAGGGGCGGGCGCGTTCGAAGGCGCCCGACGCTTTCAATACTGTTCTGTCGCCGAGGTGGCGGCCGGCAATCTGCAATCCGACCGGCAAACCATCGCGCGTGAAACCGGCAGGCACGGTGGCCGCCGGCTGCCCGGTCATGTTCATGGGATGGGTGAAGGCGAGCCATGCACCGGCGGGCACCATGCGTCCCTCGATGATCTCCGGGCCCTGCATGTGCACGGGGAAGGGCGGCACCGCCAGTGTCGGTGTGAGCAACAGGTCGTACTTCGCCATGAAGCGCCACATCTTGTTGCACAGCTTCTGCCGCCCCATCTTGGCGTCGGTGAAAGCCTCCGCCGTCCAGGGATAGCGCAGCAGATCGACCAGGTGCGGTGACATTTCCTTCTCGCGGCCTTGCATCAACCGGCGCATGCCGGTGAGGTCGGTGTCGCCCGCCACCAGCGCCCAGAAGGTACCGAGGGAGTCGTCCCAACCTGGATCGGCCCGCTCCACCTTGCAGCCGAGGTCTTTCTCGAATACGGCAACCGCTTCGGAAACGACGCGGCGCACTTCCGGATCGACCGCGGCGTAACCCAAGTCCTCGCTGTAAGCCACCCGCAGACCCTTGATATCCCCTCTCGTGGCCTCGACGTAGTCGAAATCCGCGGCGGGAATGGAGTAGCGGTCACGAGGATCCGGGCCGGTGATTACCTTGAGCATGAGGGCTGAGTCGGCCACCGTTCTGCTCATGGGGCCAATGTGCTCCAGCGATTCCCAACTGGAGAGGCCGGGATAGCGTTCGTCGCGGCAGCCGGGATACAGAGGGACGCGCCCCATGGAAGCCTTGATGCCGTAGAGCCCGCAGTGCGCCGAGGGGATGCGCACGGAACCGCCGCCATCGCTGCCGACGGCGAAGGGCGCGACCCCGGCGGCCACCGACGCGCCCGAGCCTGCGCTAGAGCCCCCGGGTGTGAGCGCCGTGTTCCAGGGGTTGCGCGTGGTGACGCCCAGCGGGTTGTGGCCCACCCCGCTATAGCCGAGTTCGGGCACGTTGGTCTTGCCGATGATGATGGCGCCCGCCGCCTTCAGACGCTCGACCACGATGTCGTCCTCATCGGGAATGAAATCGCTGTAGAGCGGCGAGCCCATGGCGGTGCGAATGCCCGCGGTGGCCACCAGATCCTTAATGCCGACCGGGACGCCCCCCAGGATGCCCGGATCCTCGCCGGCGGCGATCCGGGTGTCCACCGCCTTGGCGGCGGCGCGCGCCACCTCCGGGGTCGGCGTGGCGAAGGCGTGGAGATAGGGCTCCAGTACCGCCATGCGATCGAGCACTGCTTGCGTGACCTCGCTTGCGGAAAGTTCCTTGCCGCGAATCTTTGCGGCAAGGGTCATCGCATCCATGCGGCAGATTTCATTTTCCATGCTCATCTTGATGAGTCTCCTGAGGGGGGGCGGTTCTGGCTGTGCAACCTGCTTGTGGTGTTGGCGGGCGCTGCGGTTATGTGGTGGGATTCGTTGGCGCATGCGTAGTGGCAGGCGGCGAGGTGCTCCGCGCCGACCCTCCGCAATGACGGGGCTTGCGTGGTACAGCGCTCGGTCCCGGCGGGGCAGCGGCCGTGAAAGCGGCAGACTTTGGGATCCGGATCGATGGGACTTCTCGGGCTGCCTGCAAGCCGTGTCCGCGCCTGGTTGCGTCGCGCCGCATCCGGAATGGCGGCGACCAGAGCTCGCGTGTACGGGTGCCTGGGCGCCGTGAACAGCGTTTCGGTGGGGGCCACTTCCACCACGCGGCCGAGGTACATGACGACGATGCGCGAGCACAGCAAGCGCACCACGTTCAGATCGTGAGAAACGAAGAGATAGCTCATGCCCAGACGATTGCGCAGATCCGCCAGCAATCGCAGAATGACGGCCTGTACGGATACATCCAATGCCGACGTCGGTTCGTCCAGAATCAGCAGCGACGGCTCTACCGCGATGGCGCGCGCGATGCCCACGCGTGCGCGCTGGCCGCCGGAGAGTTGATGCGGATAGCGTTGAATCATCTCGTCGGGAAGCCCGACGAGATGGGCGAAGTGATGCACCCGGCGCGAGATCTCGCCGTCATCGCGAAGATGCAGCAGTCGCTTGAGCGGATCGGCGATGGACTGGAATACACGAAAAGAAGGATTCAGACTCTCGGTCGGATCCTGGAACACGACCTGAATGCGGGCTCGATCCGGCGTGGCGGCGAACTGCGCCTGTGTCAGCCCGGTGATTGGATGGCCGTCCAGCAGAATCTCACCGGCAGTGGGATCGATCAGCCTGGCCAGCAGGCGCGCGAGTGTGGACTTGCCGCATCCCGACTCTCCCACCAGGCCCACGCACTCACCCGCGCCGATGCTCAGGTCCACCTCGTCCACCGCGTGCAACAGGGCGCCCTTGCGCCCGCCGCCAACGGGGTAGCGCTTGATCAGTTGCCGTGCCTCCAGGCGAGGAGCGCTCACAGCGGTACCTTGCAGCGCACCTGATGCGCCGGGGACAGTACGGTCCAGCGCAAGGGCCGCTCATCACATGCCGCGGCGTGGCGCGTGCAACGGGCGCTGAATCGGCAGGCCGGCAGGTCGCTGCGCAGATCCGGTAACTGGCCGGGGATGGATACCATGGAATCCACCGTCGACCGCGGCGTCGGCGTCGCCGCAAGCAACTGCCGGGTGTAGGGATGGGCAGGTCGGCTTAGCAGCACCTCCGTGGGTGCGATCTCGACAATGTGCCCGGCATGCATCACCGCGATTCGATCGCAATACTCCGCCGCCAGACCCAGATCATGGGTGATCAACAGCGTCGACATCCGACGTGCCCGACTCAGGTCCCGGATCAAGTCCATGATCACCGCTTGCGTCGTGACGTCCAGGCCGGTCGTGGGTTCGTCCGCAATCAGCAGCGAGGGCGAGCAGGCCAGCGCCATGGCGATCATCACACGCTGGCACATACCGCCGGACAACTCGAAGGGGTAGGCTTCGAGCCGCTTCTCGGGGTCGGGGATACCCACGCGAGATAGTGCCTCCACAATCCTGTCGCGCAGGTCCACGCGCCGTACCGTGGCGTGGGTGAGCAGAATGTCGCCAATTTGCTTTCCCACCTTTCGAATGGGGTTGAGGGCGGTGCGCGGACTCTGGAATATCATGGCGATTTCCCGCCCGCGCGTGGCCGCGAGCAGATCGGGTGCGGCGCCCAGCATGTCCAGCCCTTCAAAGAAAATGCTGCCGCCGCGGATGCTGGCGGTGGCGTCCTGCAGGCCGATGGCGGCATAGGCCATGACGGATTTTCCGGAACCGCTCTCGCCGACCACCCCCACGATCTCGCCGCGCTCGATGGCAAGCGACACATCCTCCAGCGCTCGCACGATGCCGTGCCGGGTGCGGAACTCCAGGCTGAGCCCTTCGATGGCAAGCAGCGCGCTCATGTGCGCCGCTTCGGATCGAGCAGATCGCGCAATCCGTCCCCGAGCAGGTTGAAACAGAACACCGCCAACACCAGCGCCATGCCGGGAAACACGAAGGTCCACCATTCTCCGGAGATGATGAAGCTGGCGCCTTCGGACACCATGATTCCCCACTCGGGTGTGGGCGGTCGCACGCCCAGCCCGATGAAGGACAAACCCGCGGCATTCAAAATGGCCCACCCCATGTTCAGGGACACCTGCACCATCATCGGCGGCAGAATATTCGGCACGATGTGGCGCGTGAGCACGGACAGCGAGCTATTGCCGCCCATGCGCGCTGCCTCCGCGTAGCCTGCATCCCGACGCACATTCACTTCCGCACGTGCGAACCGGCAATAGAACGGCAGGTTGATGACCACGGTGGCGATGATCACGTTTAGCACGCTGTTGCCCAGCGCCGCGACGATCCCCATGGCCAGCACGAACAACGGAAAGGCCATGATGGTGTCCATGGACCTGCCGATGATGCGATCTGGCCAGCCGCCGTAATAACCGGAGATAGCGCCCAGTGCCAGGCCGATGGCGAAGGACACCAGTGCAGCGGCCAGCGCCATGCCCATATCCAGGCGTGTTGCGACCATCACGCGGCTGAGGATGTCGCGGCCGAGGGCGTCCGTGCCGAAAAGATGCTCGCGCGAAGGGGGAGAAAGGCGGGCACTGCCGTCCGTCATCAAGGGATCATAGGGCGCCAGCGCCGGTCCGAACAGGGCGCACAGCACCAGCAAAGTCAGGATGATCAGCGCGATTAATGTCAGCCGATTCTCGCCGAAGGCCTGTGTGAGGTTGTGCTTGAGCGTAACGGAGATCATGGGCTCTCAGGACTCGAAGCGCACGCGGGGGTCGATCAGCGTGCCTAGCAGGTCCACCAGCAGATTCAGCAGTACATACAGAATGGCCATGGTCAGCACAAATCCCTGCACGACCGCATAGTCCGACGAAATCACTGCCGTGACCGCATAGGCGCCGACGCCCTGCCATCCATAGACCTGCTCGATGAGCACATTGCTACCCAGCAGGAAGGAAAAGACCATCCCTAGAACATTGCTCACCGGCAGCAGCGCGTTGCGAAAGGCATAGGTGAACAGAATCTTCCTGGTCGGCAGTCCGCTGGCACGGGCCGTTCGGATGAAGTCGCTGCCCAATGCCTGCAACATGGCCGCGCGCGTGATTCGTGCGATGGGTGCCAGGGCGAAAAGTCCGAGCGAGATCGTCGGCAGGACCAGTTGCGCCAGCGCGGCTCTGAATACAGGCCAGTCCCCTGCCAGGAGCGCATCAACCGTGTAGGCACCGGTCACGCGCGGCGGTGGCGATAAGAACATCTCGTTGAGACGTCCCACAGGCTGCGGGGCGATGTTGAAGACAAAGTAGAAAATGTAGACAAATAGCAGTCCGACGAAGAATGTGGGGAGGGCCGCGCCGACGCTGACAAGGACCCTGCAGGTATGGTCCACGGCAGAGTCCGGGCTCGTCGCCGCCCACACGCCCAGCGGAATCGCCACGCTGACGGCGAACAGCAGTGCAAACACTGTCAGTTCGATGGAAGCGGGCAGGCGGGCGATCAGATCCTGGATCACTGGCTGGCCGGTGATGAGCGAAGTACCCAGCTCGCCGCGTGAAAGGTCTCGCACATACCGGATGAACTGCTCAGGTAGACTTTGATCGAGTCCCAGCTTGGTTCGCACCTCCGCGATCGATATTGCGTTCGCAGCAGGACCCGCGAAAAACGCGGCCGGATCGCCGGGCAGCGCGCGGGACAGAAGAAAGGTCACCACGATCACTCCCACCAGGCTTGGAATCGTGCCAATCATTCTCTTCCACAGGAAATGCATCCGGGGGTGGGCCTTTGCGAGGAATGCGAGCATCGCCGGGGGCATGCAGTGGCGGCGCTTGTGCACACCGCGCCCTGTCATGGGCGATACAGAGCACTCTGCAATTGCGGTGCCATCGGCCGGAACAGCGTGCACGCCAACGAGTGAGTTGATGTCACAGAGCTTCGCGGATGAAGTCCCAATTGCGTGGACAATCAAACACTAGCGGCGTGAATGCCTGCGCTTGCCGCGACGCGTGCAATTATTTATGGGGACAGAGCGATGTGCGCAGGCAATGCCTGCATTCGCATCCATCCGCTTACTTGTGGTGCGGCATTGAAGTGGTCACGCACGAAATGCGGGCGCGCGAGAATCGAAAGACCGCGCTTGCCGAAGTGCGACATGATGGGGACAGCGTTACACTTGGACGCGGATCCTGTTGATGCGACCATCACGCCGCATCGATTCGGTGCGAAGTCTCAGTCGAGTCGAGGTGCGCGTCGCGGCCGGGCTAGAGCTTCCCAGCAATAAGCGAACTGCAGCAACGCGGTTTCAGCATAGGGCTTGCCAACGACTTCGATGCCGACCGGGATGCCTGTTTGCGTGAAGCCCGAGGGGATGCTCATGGCGGGAAGGTGCGATTGGGAGGCAATGACGGTGTTGGTGGGAAAGGTCAGGCACGACCATTTCTCCGATTCCAGATCGGCATAGGCCGGCGGCAGCACCTTGACATCCGGATACATCAGGAAGTCCAGATCGTGGACTGCATAATGATTGAGCAGCAGCTTGCGAAATTCCGTCTGAGCATGGCGCTGCCGGTAATAGCCCTCCGCCTTGAGCGGGTCTTCCGGACCGGCGGCAAGGTTGTGAAACAGATCATTGAGAGGATGAAACCAGCGCTTGTCGTAGATCTCCTTGAAGGTTCGCTTGGGCACACCCGTGCGTGTCGCCATGAATTGATTGATGTCGTTCTTGGATTGCTGAATGTACAAGGACGTCTCGACAATCCATTCCTGCAGATCCGGAATGTCGATCTCAACCGTTTCCACGCCCTGGGTGCCCAGCCTGTTGAGAAAGGCGCGGAACGCATCATTCACAGGCCGGGAGTCATCGTCGTCGGGTCCGAGCGCTTGCTTAGGGATGCCCACCCTCAGTCCGCGCAGTGCGCGTCCGCCCAAGTCCATTTCGTAGCGCCCTGCGCCGGGTGCGAGAGTGGCGGCGTAGGTGTAGGCGTCCAGAGGGTCATAGCCCACGATGACATCGAGTAATTTCGCCAGATCGCGGACGCTGCGCGCCATGGGGCCGGGGGTGTCCTGGAAATGAAGCAGCGGTGAGAACCCCGTGCGGCTGACCAGACCCGTGGTGACCCGCAGGCCGAAGAGGTTGTTGAAGGAGGATGGAATGCGGATGGATCCCCCGGTGTCCTCACCGATGCCGACCAAGCCCAGGTTCGCCGCCACGCCCGCACCCGTCCCGGCGCTGGAGCCGCCGGCGTCCCGATCCCTGGCGTAGGGATTCCGGGTGCGTTCCGTGACTGAGGAGAAGGAGAACCAACCGGCAGCGAAATCACACATGCTGGTCTTGGCGAGAACGATGGCGCCTGCGGCGATCAGGTTGTCGATCAACGTCGCATTCCTGGTCGGTTGGTAGTGTTCGTAGGCCTTGCTGCCGAAAGTGGTGGGCGCAAAATCGGTCTCGGCCTGGTCCTTGACGAGTACCGGAATGCCATGCAGCGGGCCATTGAGCGTACGCGTTGAGCTGAGGTGCCGGTCGAGGGATCGCGCCTGTTCCAACGCCAGGGGATTGGTATTCACTATGGCGCGAAGGCCGGGTCCGTCCCGATCGTATCTCTGGATGCGATCGAGATACCACTTCACCAGTTGTTCGCAGGTGACCTCCCCACGCTGCATCTGCTGGTGAATGTCGGTGATGGTGGTCTCGAGGAACGTGTTCTCGATATTGCTCATGTTTTCTCCAAGGATCGTTCTGTTTGCGGTATGGCGTCTGCGTTCGAAGAGACAAGGCGCCTTGCGGACGGCGCATAGGCGACAACATCAACATGTCGAGCGTAAGCGCCCCATGTGTACAGTGGGAGGGGCAACCGTCGTGCCAGGGAATCGATGGCTTCGTTCAGAGGGAAACGGCGATTTATCTGAACCAAATCGCACCAACGTCGCGCGCGGTGCCATTTCACCGCACTAAGAGTGTGCGGTCCGAGATGCTGGGGCTGGGGTAGAGGGAGATTGTGCGGATGCAGGGCTGCGAGCCGAGAACAGATACTTTGGCGGCGCGGCGCGAGCGATGAATATTGTGCATCTGCTGGTCTCGAACATCAGGCAGTTGTAGGACTGGTGTCGCGGTCGTAGTTGAGGTTGGTGGCCAACCAACGCTCGCATTGATCGACCGGCGCGTTCTTCCGGAAATAGGAATTTCAAACGCCCTTTTTCGCAAGCTGCCGATCTATCGCCGTCGCGGCACATCGCCAATCGCTCTGTCATTGGGTGCAGTGGTGTGGTGATGGCGCCTTGTTGGCGGGTCTTTGCCCGATCGATCAACTGAATTCAGGCTGGCCTTAGCGGTGGTGCGAGTACCGCCCGGGCAGACGGATCGGCCCCGTGGCCGCAAGGGGTCTTGGTTTAAGGATCAAGCCGCCTGGAACAGAGTTAGCGGTCGCGCGCAGGCAAGCCCAGATGGGTGAGTATCCTGACAATCACCCGTGGCTCTTTGATGGCAGCGATGATCTTCAAGGCGCCGCCACACTGCGGGCAATGCTCGATATCAGTATCGAAGAGGCGCGTCGAGCAAGCGCGCCCAACTCATACACATCGGCGCGCCGTGCGCGTGATGGGATGAGTGCTCGATTGTATTCTCCGGCGGACCCGGAATGATCTCGGAGAGCAACTTCGCGCTGGGCGCGATCACGCCATGAAAGCAAATCAGAAGTCAGCGCGCACGGGGCAAGCGTGCGCGGGTTATTGGGACCGATGTTGCCCATGTAGGCCATGCCCTGCTCTTCGATCAGATGGCCTTGGCGAGTCAGCATTTTCATGATGCGTGTGATGATCTGAACCAGTAAGCCCTGCAGCTCAGCGGGGGTGGGCGCGCGCGCTGGCGGTCAGGCTAGCCTGAATTCAGCCCTTGGCTCGGGCAAGCAACCCCTGCAACTGAGCGCCCTCACCACGCCACGCTGCCCATGAAATAGCGATTGACGCTTCGCGTGGGGCGGGGTTGACGCTTCGCGTGGGGCGGGGTCGGACCCACGTGGGGCGGGGTACCCACGTGGGGCGGGGTCGGACCCACGCAACATCTTGATGGCATGCAACTATGGCAGTTAAATTCAGGTAGATTGACCGCTTAGCCGTACGTTTTCCTCGCCAAATTTCGCACGCTAAGGAAAAGCTGCACGCAATGCCTCGCGCTTACCGCTACTTCTTACCCGGCCACCTGTGGCAACACCCACCGGTGCCGCGAACACAATTTCTTGCTTAAGGGCACCTCTAATAATTCCCGGATTGTAGAGTAGAGGATTCGTAAGCGATGTGATAGAAAGTCTCGAAGCACGAAGAGATCACGAGGCCGATGAAGAAAGACAAACGCAGGAAGCAAGCCAAGCCCAGACAACCTGGATTCTTCGATATTCAGGATCGCGCCGAGCAGCTAACGAAGATGGGAGATCCGCTGGTGGGGCTGAAGGCGCAAATCGATTGGGAGGCCTTTTGCCCGGAACTGCAACGGGTGCACGACAAAGAGCGCAAGAGTTTGGCGGGCGCCAAGCCCTACGACGTGGTGCTGATGTTCAAGATGCTGGTGCTGCAGCGGTTGCACAACTTGGCCGATGAGAAAGTGGAGTATTTGGTACGGGATCGCCTGTCATTCATGCGGTTTTTAGGCTTGCAACTGGAGGACCGGGTACCCGATGGCAAGAGCGTATGGTTGTTTCGGGAGCGGCTCAAGGCGGCGGGCTTATTCGAGGTCATGTTCCAGGGGTTTCACGGGCAGTTGGCCGCGAGGGGCTATGAGGCGCGCTCTGGGCAGATGATCGATGCGACCTTTGTGGAAGTGCCCAGGAAGCGCAACACGCGGGAGGAGAACGCGCGTATCAAGGCCCCGCCAGCCGGAGAGGATCCTGGGCTGTGGAAGGACGAACCTGATAAGCGTGCCCAGAAAGACACCGATGCGCGCTGGGTCAAGAAAAACGAGCAAGTGCACTACGGGTACAAGAACCACGTCAACGTGGACCAGGATACCAAGCTCATCGAGTGCTTCGAGGTCACCCCGGCCAGCGTGCACGACAGCGCGGTGTTCGGCGCGCTGGTGGATGCGAGCCCCGATGAACAAGGCGCCACAAGAGCGGTGTCTGCCGACAGCGCCTACCGGAGTGCGGAACGCGAAGCCGGCCTAGAGGTTGCGGGGATACGAAGCGAGATCTGCGAGAAGGGAACCAGGGGCGCGCCGCTCAGTGAAGAGCAAAAGCGGAACAACCGCACCAAATCGAAGGTACGAGCCCGAGTCGAACACGTGTTTGGCCAACAAGCGCATATGGGCGGGCATATCGTGCGCACCATTGGAATGGCGCGCGCACGCGCCAAGATCACGATGATGAACTTGGTCTACAACATGGTGCGCTTGGTGCAGCTCATCGCGCGCGCCGCGAAAAACGCCGGGGGCGCGCAAGGAGTCAATCCGTGCGCAGTGGGGTAAGAAGGGGGCGGAAAGGGAAATGAGGATGAATTGCCTCGCAAAACGCTCTTCGAAGCGACGAAACCATGCGATTGCGGGTGACTTAGTTGCGAATGCAACTTATTCCAAGGCTCCTGCAATTAAGTTGCCCTGGCGTAGTGATTTTTAGAGGTTCCCTTAAGTCTTGGCTCAGACGAGCCCGGCCCGAGCCGGCGGCCTTGTAGGTTGAGCTGAATACACTGATGCCCAACGCCGCCTTCCTTCGTGGTCCTTCACGCGCCCTTCGTGATCCTTAGTGTTGAAAGAGGTTGTGCTTTCCGCGACCGGCTCTGTTGGGCTTCACACAATACGTTCAGCCCAACCTACCTGATCTGCGCACAGTGCCATGCCGATCACGTTGGAGCGGCACCCGCCACCGGATCATGTATTTGGCTTAGCCGCGTCCGGCCTGAGTCGTCTCACGTGACACCCGGCGCAGCGCGAAATCGGATTTAATATTGCCACCTTGCTCTGGCCATGAGTTTAGATCGCCCGCCATGAAAATCACCGAAGTCATTACTCATCAACTCTCCGTTAACGTCGACGAGCCCTTCACTTCGTCTCGCGGCTGGTACTACAAGACCAAGGGCGCGCTGGTGGTTGAAGTGCGCACGGATGCGGGGATTACCGGCTGGGGGGATTGCTACGGACCCTCCGCCGTGTGCAGGGCCATCGTGGATTCTCTCCTCAAGCCTTCGGTGATTGGCAAGGATCCCTTCGATGTGGAAGTGATCTGGGAAGCGCTCTATAACAAGGTGAAGGATTACGGCCTCACCGGCATGACGATCTCCGGGATCAGTGGCATCGACATCGCCCTGTGGGACATCATCGGCAAGGCTTGCAACCAGCCTATCCACAAACTCATTGGCGGGTGTTTTCGCCCCAAGGTGAAGGCCTACGCCACGGGGCTTTACTTCAAGAACATGGACCGCTTGAACGAGGAGGCCGTGGAAGAAGCGCGCGGATATGTTGCGCAGGGCTTTAGCGCCATCAAGATGAAGATCGGGCTCGGGTCACTCAAGAAGGATCTCGATCGCGTCGCGGCCGTGCGCGATGCTATCGGGCCTGACGTGCAACTCATGGTGGACGCGAATCACTGCTTCAACGTGCCGCAGGCCATCAATATTGGCCGGGAGCTGGAAAAGCTTGAAGTCTATTGGTTCGAGGAACCTATCTCGCCGGAGGACCTCGACGGTTACGTGGAAGTTTCGCGTGCCTTGGACATGGCCGTGGCCGGCGGAGAAAACGAATTCACCAAGTTCAGCTTCCGCGAGATTCTGGCGCGCCGCGCCATGGACATCGTGCAACCGGACGTATGCGCCGCCGGCGGTATCACGGAGTGCAAGAAAATCGCCGCTCTGGCGCAAGCGCATGGCGTGGAGTGCGTACCCCACGCGTGGGGCACTGCCATCGGCCTCGCGGCCACACTGCATTTCCTGGCCTCTCTGCCCGACTGCCCGCCTTGCCTGGTGCCCATGCCGCCCATGCTGGAATACGAGCAGACCTTCAACCCCTTCCGCGACCAGTTGAGCAAGACGCCACTCACTCACGCCAAGGGTTGGGTGGACGTTCCAACGG
>JBJXGQ010000349.1:0-3981 GCA_046160525.1 Burkholderiales bacterium | reverse complement strand
TCCAGCGCGCCGCGAATATGGAAAGTGCGCAGATAGGCTTCGGTCCTGAACACTTCCCGTCCGCGTTCATCGAAGAACACGATGCTGGGCGCGAAGGTGATATTGAGGGAACGCGCGAACTGCGCTTCTGTCATCGCCTTACCGCCGGGCGCCACCATCTTCCGTGTCGCGCGAATGTCGATGCGCGCGATCTCGAACTTCTCCAAGAGTTGGAGAGCCCCCGGGTCCTTGAGCGGCCCCGCGTGTAACTCGTCGCACTCCGCGCAATGCCGGTGTTCGAAGAAGACAGCGAGTGGCTTCCCCGCTGGGCGCTGGCTTCGATCGAGCTTGGGCGTGACGGAAGGAAACAGCGGATGCTCGTGAAGCACGCCGGTCTCCGGTGGGCCGCTCGCCTGGGCCAGCCAATCGGAGAACTTGACCGAGGTCTCTTTCTTCAGAGCCACATAGTCGAGCGCCGCGCGGAATTTTGGCAGCGGATACAGGCCGTTTATCCGAAGCACCACGCTTCCTCGCTCGTCGAGAAACAGCAGCACTGGCGTGAACTGAACCTTGAGATGGGCGCCTAGTTCTTTCTCCGTGCGTGTCTTGCCGTCCATCCATACGGTCTCGCGGTCGCCCCAGAGGTTGAGCGCGATGGCATCGAAGTGACGCTGCGTCATCCGCGCGATGTCGCGTTGCCCGAAGTGGGTCTCCATCAATCGGTTGCAGTACGGGCAGCCGTCTTGCCCGAAGTAGAGCATGACGCGCTTGCCGCTCTTGGCCGCATCGCGAACATCCTCGGGGAAATCGAGGAACGTTTCCTTGAACCAAGGCGGGATGCCGGTCGCGTACGGGCTTGGGGTAGGAACGTCCTGCTGCGCGAAGGCCAGCGCCGACCACCAAAACACACACGCAGCGAGATGCATGAAACCCCACACGCCTGCGCGCGGACCCATTACCATTTCGATATTCCCTTTGATCACGGCTCCCAGAGAGTACAAAGCTGTCTGGGGTACAACGGTGCCACGTCTTGCACTAGAGCATCTACTCCCCATTGACCGCCCGGCTGGCGGTGGCGTAATGCACGCCAAACGCGCCGGCGATTGCCTGCAAGGTGTGATCCCCCTTCGCATACGCCGCCGCCAGGCCAGATTCGGCGTCATCGATCTCTTCCCGATTGTAGTCCGGGGATTTCCTTGCCGGCGTGCTTGGCCTCGGCTTCCAGCTTGCGTTGTATTGATTGTACATAGCCCACGCAATCCGGAAGATCCCCAAAAAATGGTGGCAACCTCGCTGAAGTATCCGCCCGTCCAGACAAGTCGCGCCGAGTGCGATTCGCAGGCAGATCGAAGGTGGCGATACAATTCGGCATCCCTTATCGTCCACCCTTGGAATTGTGCCGTTACCAACACTTACGACCGCTGGAGACCTTCCACGAGGCGTGCATTCCGCTAGCTTGGGTGAAGTTCTTGAGATGTTTGGGAATTCAACGCCTCAGCGGCAAGCAGTTGGCAGTAGACTAAGACGGGTATACGAATTGGCTGTGTCCACCTACGAAGTAAAGAGGTTCATCGTGTTTGGTTCGTTCATTTCCGGCAAAGCCGCGCCCAACGACGTTGATGTCTTCCTTGTGATGAACAACTCATTTGATCTGTCCGCTGTTTCCGGAGAGGCGCGCTTGGTGTTCGATCACTGCGTGGCCCAGGCGCATTTCGGTGCGAGTGTATTCTGGTTGCGACAGTTAGCAGCATTGCCTGACGAAGCGCGAGCTATCGCTGGGTGGGAGATGAAGCGTGATGGCAACCCTCGTGGTTTGGTCGAGATTATTGGAGCGTGATCATGATAACCAATGACCAAGAACTCAAAGTTACACTGGGGCGCATCTCAGCGTTTCAGGCACAGGTTACCAATCTCCGCAACACGGAAACCAACCCTGTCAACTACCATGGCGCAGTATCCGGTTATATTGCCGAAATTGATCGTATGCAATTGGAAGTCCGAGAGTACCTGAGCATCCATCCAAAAGAACTTACGCCACTGGTGTAAGGTTTCCGCAGTGAAAAGGGTCAACACTAAGAAACTCTCATTGTGCCAAGGGGAGCAAAGGCGTCACGTCTTAAGATGCCGCATAGCGGAAGACAGATTGCCTTTGGCGGTTTCAATGACCACGTGGTAGTGATTGGTCATATTGCTAGACCTGACGCCTAGACGAGGTTTTTTTGATCACTGCTCCCATATCACTCCCGTCAACTTGACGATTCTCTCCATCCTTGAAAGCTCGGAAGCAATGAGGCCGCGAAACTCTTCGGGAGAACTGCCCACCGCTTCGCCGCCGCTGCGCTCGTAGTGGGCCTGTATCTCGGGTATTGGGAGCACGTTGCGGTCAGTCGAAGGCGAGTTTGCGATCACGAATCACCTTGCTCCACTTGGCCAGATCGGTCCGAATGCGATCATGCAGTTGCTGCGGGGTGCCCGGCGTGGGTTCATAGCCTTGGCGCTTGATCGCGGCCTGCACGGTGGTATCCGCCAGCGCATCCTTCAGCACCGTGCCAAGACGTGACACCACATCCACCGGCAGCTTTGCAGGCCCCACCAGGGCCATCCACACGCTGAACTCGTAGCCTGCCACGCCTTGCTCCGCAATGGTGGGTACGCTGGGAAGTGCGGCTGCGCGCGTCGCGGTCGTCACACCCAGCGCCTTGATCTTGCCGCTTTGTAGGTAGGGAACCGAAGTCCCTATCGAGGCGAACAGCAACGGTACTTGGCCACCGACCAGATCGATCATGGCCGGCGCACCGCCTTTGTAGGGCACGTGGGTCATCTCGGTGTGCGACATCGCCTGGAAAAGCTCCGCCGCCAAATGACCAAAGCCTGCAATCCCCGAGGTGCCGAATACGAATGTACCGGGCTTCGCCTTGAGCATGGCAATGAGTTGCGGCACGGTATCAGCAGGCACCGAAGGATGCGCCACCAGGACCACACTACCGCTGGCCACCAAACCGACCGGCGTAAAGCTGGACAATGGATCGTAGCTCAGCTTACGCGCATTGGGCTGAATGGTGAGCGCGGCGGACTCCACGAAGTGCAGGGTGTAGCCGTCGGGGGTGGCGCGTGCCACGTAGTCGGCAGCGATGGTCGCCCCCGCACCCGGCCGGTATTCGAAGATCAAGGATTGCCCTAGCAAGGCTTCCCATCTTGCTTGAAGCTGCCGGGCAACCCCGTCCGCCGCGCCGCCAGGGGGGAAACCCAGGACCAGTTTGATGGGCTTGCTGGGATAACGCTCGGCGCCAGCAACACACAAACGCCCGCTCAGAGCCGCCAGTGAACATAGCTGCAATACAGACCGCCGTTGAGGGTTCATGGGATCGTCTCCAAGTCTGGGGAAAGGATACGCCTTCGGATAAGACTGATACCCAATCAGCGGCGAAGTGCTTGCCGGGGCTGCTCAGCCAGCGCTTTGGCCAAGCTACAATCTGCTTTCCCGGCGGCACACGCTGATTCGCTACGATATGCGCGGCACCGGCCTCTCCGACCGGGAAGGCGTTGAGTGTTCAAACGAACGCTACCTGGAGGATTTCGCAGCCGTCGTGGAGGCCGCGGGATTGCGCAGATTCGATCTCGCCGGGATGACGGGCGGCGGGGCGCTCGCCGTCGTTCATGCCGCACGGCATCCCCAGCAAGTAAGCCGCCTCGTCCTATACGGTACCTACAGCCGCGGGCGCATCGTACGCAGCACAACACCCGGGCAGCGCGAGAAAATGGAAGTTCTGCTCAAACTGATGGAGATCGGCTGGGACAAGGACGACCCCTCGTTCCGGCAGTTCTACGCCTTCCAATATTTTCCCGACGGCACCGCTGCGCAGTTCGCCTCGTTCAATGAATTGATGCGGCGCTCGGTCTCGGGTTCCAACGCCGTATCGCTGCTGCGCGCTTGGTTCCTGGGCGACGTGCGCCGTGACGCACCGCGGGTGCGTTGCCCGGCATTGGTGCTGCACGCGCGCA
>JBJXGQ010000348.1:0-4883 GCA_046160525.1 Burkholderiales bacterium | reverse complement strand
GCCCCCAGCATCTGCCCGCCATCCACGCAGATGGACTGGCCAGTAATCCATCCCGCAAGAGGCGAGGCGAGAAACAACACCAAGTTCGCCACTTCCTCGGGCCTTCCCATGCGCCCGAAGGGGATGCTCTTCAAAATGTTGTTGTAAAGATCGGGGGCGCTGGTTTTGCGCTGCTCCCACAATCCGCCGGGGAACTCGATGGAGCCTGGTGCCACACAATTCACCCGCACGCCCTTGCGCGCGAGCAATGCGGCTTGCGATGACGTGTACTGAATGATGGCCGCCTTCACCGCCGCGTAGGCCGGCGTACGCGCGGAAGGGCGAAAACCGGAGATCGAAGAGACGTTGACGATGGCCGCCGCCTTCGAGGCAACAAGATAAGACTCAGCCGCCGTGGACGCTCGCACCGTTGCCATCAGATCGACGTCCATCCCCGCGCTCCACGCCGTTTCATCGTTGCCCATGCCGAAGCCCGAGGCATTGTTGACCAGCACGTCGATGCCACCGAGGGCTTCGGCGGCGGCGGGGATATAGCGCGCGATATCGCCTGCCTTCGCCAAATCGCAGGGCGATGTATGCACCTTGCCGCCGTGGCGTGAGAGATCCGCACGAACTGCTTCGAGCGCTTGCGCTCCGCGAGCGCACACGGAAACCGCTGCGCCCGCCTGCGCGAATCCCAATGCGATGGAGCGCCCGATGCCCCGGCTGCCACCGCACACGACGACTCTTGTCCCTTTGAAATCGATTTGCATCTTGGCGTCCCGTTGGCTTAGGCTAATCGTTAGAAGAGGCTGCTGATCTCGATGCGAAGGTCTTGCAATGGCGAAAAAACCAACACGTCGCCCGCTCCATATCGCCTCGCCTGCCGGTAGCCATCGCTGGCGGGGCGGCTGAATACCTCGACCACTTCCTCTGGAATATTGACCAGCCATACTTCCGGAATGTTGTGTCCGGCGTAATAGGGAATTTTGACCTCGCGGTCTTCTTTCACGGTGGAGTCCGCCACCTCAATTAGCAGTAAGACGTCTGCTGGGGTGGGCGCGGCGTAACGATAAAAATTGGGCTGTGCCTTGAGTAGCGCCAAGTCAGGTTGAAGTTCCGTGTGCCCATCGAAGCGGACGGGGTTTTGAATTCGGACGATGAGATCTCCGCTTGCACGAACCAACACTTGCCCAAGCTGATCGACGACGGATGCGTGAAAATCCCCGATCGGTGCCATATCCACCAATTCCCCTTCGAATAATTCCACCCTCGAATCTTCGTTGAGCACCCCTGCCTCGCCGAGCTTGTGGTAATCCTCCACAGTGAGCCGGTGCTTGCGCAACGCGACGGGCGGTGCGGGTTGAGAAAGATCGGTCACGGCAAACTCCGTCGCAACTACGCCGCCTTCGCCTGCCGCAAGGCCTGCCACACGCGCTCCGCCGTGGCCGGCATTTCGATGTGTGTCACACCCAACGGTCGCAGCGCGTCGAGCAAGGCGTTGATCACCGTCGGCGTACCGCCCACGGTACCCAACTCACCCACGCCCTTCGCGCCCAGCGGGTTGATCTTGCACAAAGTGGACTCGTCGGTGTACTGCTCGATATTGGGTAAGTCGTCCGCGCGCGGCATGCAGTAGTCGAGCATGGAGCCGGTCAACAGTTGTCCGGTATCCGGATCGTAGCGTGCATCTTCCATGAGCGCTTGGCCCACGGCCTGGGCGATACCGCCGTGTACCTGGCCGGCCACGATCATGGGATTCACCACGCGGCCCACGTCGTCCACGGTGGTGTAGCGCACGATCTTGGTCACGCCCGTTTCGGGATCCACTTCCACTTCGCACACGTGCCCGCTGTTGGGCCACGACGGGCCGCCGACCTTCTGCGTGGTCTGAACCTTGATGCGTTTCTCCGGCTGCTTGCCCGCCAGCTCGAACAGGCTGATGCCCACGTCGGTACCCTTCACTGTAAACCGGCCATCCTTGTAAGCGATATCGCCGCCGGAGGCTTCCAGGGCATCGGTAGCCAACTGCTTGCCTTTTTCGATAGTGTCGTTGGAGGCGGTCATCATGGCGGAGCCGCCTATGTAGAGCGAGCGGCTACCCATGCTGCCGATACCGTTGGCGATGTCGCTATCGCCTTGCACGATGTGGATGCGCTCGGCGTCCACTCCCAGGGTCTCGGCGACGATTTGAACGTAGCTGGTTTCGATGCCCTGCCCCATCGCCTGCATGGCGGTGTAGACCAGCACGCGGCCATCGGCCTCCACGTGCATATCGATGGTTTCCTCGTGGACAACGCCGGTCCACTCCAGGAAAGTGGACAGCGCGCGCCCGCGCAGCTTGCCGCGCGCTTTGGATTCCTCGCGGCGTTTCGCGTAGCCCTTCCAGTCGGAGGCTTCCAAAATGCGATTGAGCATGTGAGGGAAATTGCCGCTGTCGAAGGTTTCGCCCATCTGAGTGGTGTAAGGCATTTGCGAGGGCTGGATGAGATTGCGCCGGCGTAACTCGGCGGGATCGATCTTCATTTCCGCCGCCGCTTGCTCCATCAAGCGTTCCATCAGATAAATGGCTTCGGGCCGGCCGGCACCGCGGTAGGCGGACACTACGTTAGTGTGCGTGAGCACTGCGGTCCCTTGCAGATGCAGGGCCGGGATGTGATACACACCCGTGATGACTTTCGGCCCGATGGCGACGACGATGACGGCACCTGGCGTGGACACATAGGCACCCACATTACCCACGATGTTGACGCGCATGCCGAGAATTTTTCCGTCCCCGTCCAGCGCCAGTTCGGCGTGGTTGATCTGGTCGCGGCCATGGCTGGCGGCGAGAAAATCCTCCGACCGGGTGGCGCGCCAGCGCACGGGGCGGCCGGTTTTCTTCGCCGCATAGGCGCACACGGCGTCCTCGGCGTAGAGCATGGTCTTCATGCCGAAGCCCCCGCCGACATCGCCCACGCGCACGCGGATCTTGTCCTTGGGCATTGTCAGAATGGCGTCCGCCAGCGTGTCTCTTACTCCCGCGGGATTCTGGCAACTGGTCCACATCGTAATTCTGCCGCTGGCCTTATCGAATTGCGCGGCGGTACCGCGCGGCTCCATGCTGACAGGGACCAGACGCTGGTTGATGACATCGATCTTGGTCACGTGCTTGGCCTTGGCGAAGGCGGCGTCGCACTCGGCCTTCTTGCCGAATTCCGTCTGCGCGGCAATGTTGCCGGGCGCGTCTTTCCAAACCAGCGCGGCACCGGGCTTCATGGCCTCTTCGATGGTGGCCGAGACGGGTAACTCCTCGTAGTCCACCATCACTTGGTCAGCGGCGTCCTCGGCTTGGCGGCGGGTTTGCGCAATCACCACCGCGAGCGCCTCACCCACGAAGCGCACTTCGTCCTTGGCCATGGGATAGTAGGGGGCCGAGCACATATCCTTGCCATCGGCACGCTTCAAGGTGCCAGCGGGCGGGACGGTGGGGAAGGCACCCACGCCATCGGCTTGTAATTGCGCGCCGGTAATAACCGCCACCACACCGGGCATCTTCGACGCCGCTGCCGTATCCACGGACTTGATGCGCGCATGCGCATGAGGCGAGCGCACGAAGACGGCATGCGCCTCGTTGGGCAAACTCATGTCATCCACGTACTGGCCCGTTCCCGTGACTAGCCGCTGGTCCTCACGGCGGGTGATCGCTTGTCCAATTCCGAACCGGGTCATGATGAGCCTCCTCGCTTGCTTATGATGTCCGGATTCTATGCCAGATTACCCTCGCAACGTCCGGGCAGTGCGGTGAACAATGGGACAATGCCGGCCTTCATGGGCCCGATTCGAACCAAGATGAGCACCTCCGTGATCCGGCCAGGCCGCCTCGGCAACGTGTTGCGTGCGCTTAGCCAAGCAAGCGCAATCTTGGGTGGAGTGATCTTGGCGGGAATCGCGCTCCTCACACTCGCCAGCGTGCTGGGGCGCAGCCTATTTTCGAGCCCCGTTCAAGGCGACGTGGAACTGGTGCAGTTGGCTTGTGCCGTGGCGCTGTCGTGCTTCCTTCCCTACACCCAGTGGCAAGGCGCCAACATCATCGTGGATTTCTTCACCGCCAAGGCTTCCCCAAATACGAAGGGGCGCTTGGACGGCTTGGGTTCCCTTTTACTAGGACTCGTCGCGGCCCTCGTGTGCTGGCGCGCGGGCGCAGGCTCGGCGATGGCCTACGAGAACCAGGAAACCTCCATGCTCATCGCCATTCCCATCTGGATTCCCTACCTCCTGATGCTGCCCGGCTTCGCGCTGACGGCTGCCGTGTCGTTCTATATCGCATGGGAACATTTCAGCGCGCGCGGCAGCCATGAGTAATTTTTCCGTTGGCATCGCGCTCTTCGCCGCCATGCTGGCGCTGATGGCGATCCGCATTCCCATCTCCATCGCGATGTTCCTCCCTGGCGCGGCGGGGTACGTCATCTTGTCCGGGTGGAATCCCCTGCTCAGCCACTTGAAGGGCGCGGTCTTCGGTCGGTTCTCGGTCTACGATCTTTCCGTGATCCCCTTGTTCATGCTGATGGGGGCGCTAGCCATGCACGGCGGCCTGTCGAAGGCACTCTTCGATTTCGCCAACGCCTTGCTCGGGCGCTTTCGCGGCGGCATGGCGATGGCCGGGGTGCTGGCCTGCGCGGCCTTTGGCTCCATATCGGGATCCTCCGTGGCCACTACCGCCACCATCGCGCAAGTGGCCCTGCCAGAAATGCGGCGGTTGAATTACTCCGGAAGGCTTTCGACCGGGGCGCTCGCTGCCGGGGGCACCCTGGGCATTCTGCTGCCGCCTTCGGTGACCTTGATGATCTACGCCATCCTCACCGAGCAGAACATCTCCAAGCTTTTTCTGGCGGCCTACATTCCCGGACTTATCGCGGCCTCGG
>JBJXGQ010000347.1:0-6358 GCA_046160525.1 Burkholderiales bacterium | reverse complement strand
TTGTCGCCCACCAGGCCTTCGCTTACGGTCAACTGCGCCTGGTCAAGCACTTCGCGCTCGCCGGTGCGCGGCCGGCGCACGATCATCTCGATCACGCCAACATCCTTTGGGGACTCTCGTATGAAGCTAAGTCCCGCCTCCAGCTCTTCCTTACTCAAGTGTTTTGCCATGATCATAATTCCGAAAGTGAATTGGAAGACCTGCGGCAGGTGGGCCAAAAGCCGCCACTGAACCGGTCCTATTGCCGCGGGAGCGCAAAGACGAAGAATGCGCCCCCCGGAGGGAAGCCGAAGATTGTA
The DNA here is from genome assembly GCA_046160525.1 of Burkholderiales bacterium. Taxonomy (GTDB): domain Bacteria; phylum Pseudomonadota; class Gammaproteobacteria; order Burkholderiales; family SHXO01; genus SHXO01. The sequence goes on along the minus strand of JBJXGQ010000347.1, from coordinate 6,059 downwards.
TTTCCTCCGGCCGCTACCGCGATATATTGAGTGCCGCCGATTTCGTATGAGACCGGCGGCGCGCTAACCCCGGCGCCGGTTTGGAAGGACCAAAGCTCTTTGCCAGTGTCTGAATCGAATGCCGTCAGTCTGCCGTCGGCTTGGCCGGTGAACACGAGTCCGCCGGCCGTTGCGAGCGCTCCCCCCACTAGCCGTTCCGGTGTGCGCACCTGCCATCGAATTTTTCCGCCGAGGCGCGTGTCAATGGCGCTTAATGTGCCAAAGGTGTGCGGCGGACCGGTTTGCGGAGCCTTGAGCGCGGACACCATCGCTCCGGTTGCGTTGTCGCGATAGAGTTGCTGCTTCACCCGAAATTCCGGGCGCGATGCGGTGGCCGCGAAGGTCTGCTCGCGTAGAAGCGCTGGCCAATGCACCGCGGTGACGTAGAACGTGGCGCGATTCGGATCGAAGCTGACGGGCGACCATTGCGCTCCGCCGAAGGAACCGGGCTCGTACTCGATTCCAGCCGCGGTAGGCTGGGCGAAGGTATTTTTCAGCGGCACAAAGGGGGCCGACTTGAACAGCAACTTGCCGTTACGCCGGTCCAAGGCATAGAACCAACCCGATTTTGCGGCTACGCCGACTGCGGGGCCACGTCCCGGCAGATCGAACAACACGGGCTGGCTGTTTACGTCGTACCCCCAAGCATCGTGCGGCACGATCTGGTAATGCCACACGAGCTTGCCGGTGCGCACATCGAGCGCCACGACCGAACTGGTGTAGAGGTTGTCTCCTGGGCGCAATCCCGGTGCGCTGCCGAGCCCGGGATTGCCCGTGCCGGCGTATAGGAGACCCAACTCGGGATCGAGCGCTGGCGTACTCCAAGTGGTGCCGCCACCGGCCCACCAGGAATTCGGGTAGAGCGGCGCGGCGGCGCGCTCGGCAGCGGTATTTCGCCCAAGCGGCATGCCATCGCCCGTGGTTTCCACGTAATTCCCCTCCCAGCCAGGGCCGGTGACGTACCAGCGCCACAATTCCGCGCCTGTCTTCGCGCTGAATGCAGCAAGGAACGCGCGCTGCCCGTAACGTGCCTCGACTATGGCAGCGAGATCGCCCGCTTCGATGCGCTCGCCGTCCGCCCCGCCCAAGCGGCCACCCTCCCCCGGAAGTATGGCGAGGTCCTCTTCGCCGCTCAGGGTTCCGACGATCACCATGCCGTCATACACCAGGGGCGGCATCTTGCTGTTGATGCGCTGCATGTTTTTCTTAAGCGCCGCCTGCAGATCGGGACGGCCCTCCAGCGCGCGCATCTCAGCGGCGGAGGGTTGGGCGAAAACCACGTCCCAAATCACCTTTCCGGTCTTCTGGTCCAACGCCAGCAAGCGGCCATCATTGGTCGCTTGGTAGACGGCGCCATAGCCGGCTGCGGCTCCCCGGTTGGCAGGCCCGCCCGGGCTGCCGCCGCTCACCCCGGCGCGGAAACTGTGCTGGTATCGCCAGCGCGGTTGGCCCGTCAGAGCATCGATGGCTACCATGTGATTGAACGGCATCGTCAGGAACAGCGTGCCGTCCACCGTGAGCGGTTCGGCTTGAAAGGATGCCGTGAGGCCGGTTTGGTACACCCAGCGGGGCACCAGCGAGGCCACGTTCTTACGATCGATCTGGCTTAAGGCGGAGTAATGGTGGTTGTTGTAGCCGTGGCCGAACATGATCCAGTTGGCAGCATCCTCATGCGCTGAGAGCAGGCGCGCATCGGTCACCTCTCCCGTGCCCTGTGCGTACAGGCCAAAGGGGGCCACGAAGGCCAACATCCCAGCGTATATGCGCCATAGGTGTCTGCTGTGCATTGATCTTCTCCCGGATGCCGCTGTCCGCGTGCCAAATCGATGATACCGCCCAAATCAATGGAATGCCCAGATTTGACGCCCGTTGCCCCCGGCGATATCCTCCCCGCTGTTCCATCCCAACCTCAGAGGAGCGGCCCATGAGCAACGAAACGCAAGATTTCAGTGTCAGTTTTGCCAAGGATGCGGTCTACAAGACTGGGCTGCGCAGCTTCATGGAGTACCGGGATCTTGGCATCGACAAGGCGACCCACGGGCAATTCCGCGCCCACGTGGTACGGATCAAGAAAGACACCGCCCACGACACCTTGCACACGACGGGCTTACACCGCCACCTGTGCGATTTTCAGATGTTCTACGTGCTGAAGGGGTGGATCAAATTCGTCTACGAGGGGCGCGGGGAATTCTTGTTCAACCCTGGCGATTGCGTGCTGCAACCGGCCGGCATCGTGCACAACGAATTGGATTGCTCCGACGACTTGGAGATTCTGGAAGTTTATTCGCCGGCCATGCATGAAACCGTTGCGCTTAACAAGATGACCGAGGCGGTAGCTGCTTAGTAATGTTGCAGTATTCGAGATCTCAAGACCAAAGCCTTTCAACGCAAAGACGCGAAGGGCGCAAAGAGAGTCTCGAAACCGTAAGGCCTGGAAGCACCTGCTGGGGCCTAATCGTACTCGGGAATAAATACGACGGGAGGAGCACAAAATGAGTGAAACCAAAACGGTAGGCGGGAAAGCTTGGGACTTCGTCCATAACCTTGCGCAAGACGCGAAGTGGACGCCTGGGTTGCGGGAGATCTTCGAGTACCGCGACTTAGGTATCAAGGACGGCACCAAGGGTGACTACGTCGCCCAACTGATTCGCCACAACGGCAAGAAGGCGAAGGACAGAGTGCAGGAGTGGCACGTACACGACTGCTCGTTTCAGTTCGTGCTGGTGCTCAACGGCTGGGCCACCTTCGAGTACGAAGGACAGGGAGTGAAGACGATCCGCAAGGGCGACTGCATCAACCAAGTGCCCGGCATCCGGCACCGCGAGATCGACTGCTCCGAGGACTACGAAGTGCTGGAAATCGTTTCGCCGGCGGATTTCAAGACGCGTGTGGTGGATGGGCCTGGATAGGCCGAGTTCGATGATCACCTCGGTCCAACCCAGTCGCGTTATTTGAGGTTGATCCACGCTCGCGTTTGTTCGTAAGCGATAAAGTGCCGGGGGTAGCCCGGCAGCTACTTCCTTTTCTTACGCGGCTAAGAAAAGGAAGCAAAAGAAGGCCGCCCCAACTGAACCGCCCCTACGGGGTGCCCTGCGTTACTCGAAGCGACGGGCGGCTGCGGAACTTGTCCGCGCAAAAGCGCGCGGACTTCGAACAGTCCTCCCCGACTTCCCCCGTCGCCTCTGCGTTACTCGGCGAATCAGAAGGGGGGATTTCCACACCGAAATGCAAGAACTGCACTGTTCCGCTTGCGCGGCACAGTGAGTGCCGAGGAAAAGCAGGGCAGGGCAACGGTTGCCCACAGTCTGTCTTACTCAGCCTGTAACAACAATCGCCCGCGCCGGAAAGATTCTGTACTCCTCTCACACCAGTGTTTTGCTTTGCCCTTCCCTTATGCCGCGCTGAGCAGCTCGGTGGGCTCGCGGGGTTTTGGCTCCGGCCACTCCACGGTGTTTCGCTCAACTCGCCTCGCGAGTTAGCCTTCACCGAAACTAATCGTTTTGCCGGACTGTTCGACGGCCGCGCGTTTTCTGCGCGGACAAGTTCCGCGCGCGCCGCGAGACAATCAGGCAGCGCAGGAAGCAAGCGGCATCGGGGTGCCCTTCTCTTTGGTTACTTTCTCTTGGACACGCAAGAGAAAGTAGCTAGCCGCCGAGCTACCCCCGGCTGACTTTTCTTGCATGAGGCGAATCGGGAGAATCATGCAACATAGCAAGCCAGACCCCTTTTGCTGGCCCCTCTCGCCCCCTCTCGGCCCTTCCCCCATTGGTACAGCTGGATCCTATCCTACCACTTCACCATCACCCGAATGCGTTTAGCCTCCAGTTGCGCAATAAAATGGCCTTGCTTGGCGGCATCCAGATGATCGGGCAATAACACCACGAGCAGGCGTTCCTCATAGATCGTCCGGTACGAGTCGATTTGGCCAAGCGCTCGGTCAATGTCAGTTGAACTTCTTGGCATCTTGAATTCAATCCCAATTCCGCCCCGCTGGAGGTGCCCCAGATGGAAATCTATTTTCCGGCCAACTCCCTGACCCATGGGAAATTGTTCGTGCACCCACTCTTCTCCGAAAGCATCGGCCATGTCTTCGTAGAACGGCCTGTAGTAGGCGTCTTCAGTTTTCTCGGTCTTGACGACCTGGTGCCAGCGTACGAACGGTAGTACGTTATCCATGGTGAAGAAATCCGGGCCGATTTGGGTTGGCGGTTTGGTTAGCCACCCTTCCCGGTAACCGACTTCCCGCAAAATGCGTAGATACCGGGCAGTCTTGGTCCCGATCGTATCGAGGCCAAGAACTGAGCATACATCGGCGAGTTGCTCGGACTGCATATCGTCTAGCTGGGCCCGGGTGCGATCTGGGAATTCTCCGGCCGGCGTGCACGGATACTTCGATGTGGCGTGAAGGCGCGACCTTTTCTGTTCGAGGGTACCGCTTTGATCTTGGTTCAAATCCTTGAGCCACTTGGATAGTTGAGTACTCGTCTTGACGTGCAGAAAGTGCTCAAATAGTGCTTCCCGAAGTGCGGTGTCGGGTTGGGGGGCAGTTCTGGTTTTGGGGGATGCGGCTTCTAGTACATCGATCATGGACCATTCTCCGTCAACAGGGCTGAATGATCAAGCCAGGGGCTAGAGCCTGATTCTCGCAGTGATAACGGCAATCAAGGCGAAACCTTCAGATTCCGCAAGTCCATTGCTTCGATTAGATTTGTGCCCACTAGGGACGCTGCGTATCTCACTGCCACGGAGGAATCAAGGGCATCGCGATGTGTCGTCGGCATCGCTGTGGTGCCACCTGTCGTGAATTGACCGATCACGGGAATACGCTAAGTCCGAAAGCTGACGCTCCATGGAGAGACAATGCATTTCGGGTTGGAGATCTTTCCTTCGCGTACTTTGGCGACCTTGGCGGTAAAAAGCTTTTCCGGCATTGGTCACGCCGCAGGCAATCGAAGCCGCGCCAGCACCCCGCCTTCAGTGAGGTTCATAACCTCGGCCTGTCGTCCATGCAGATGCGCCACTTCGCGCACGAAGCTCAGACCTAGAGCCGTGCTGCGTTTGCCGGTACCTGGGCGGGGTAGGGAGTAAAAGCGACCGAAGATTTTTCCGATGCCGTAATCTGGAATGCCCGGGCCCTGAACACTACCGTTTTGGCGCGAGGTCCAATCTTACGATGTCCTCGATGCCTTCAACCGCCTTCGGATAGCGCTCCCGCACGAGAGGATCGTGGCCCGGAATGACGTGATCGGCGGATTCCGCGAGCGAAACCAATTTGCGATGGCCGTCTAGCATGTCTTGCACGTTGTAGACGATGGGAAAGGGGCGGCCCTGCTCCATGTTGGCGTAGAAGTGACTGGCGTCGGAAGCCAGCACCACCCAACCGCGTTCCGTCCACACCCGCACCGACTGAAGCCCCTTTGTGTGCCCGCCAATGCGGTGCACGCTCACCCCGGGCGCCAGTTCTTCATCGCCGTCATGGAATGCCACTTGGCCCGCAAAGTTTCTGCGGATTAAGGAAAGGACGTCATCCACGTCCATGGCGTGGCGAAGGGCCCCGTGAGTCATACAGCGGCCGGTGACGAATTCGACTTCGGCATCTTGAATGTGAAGGCGTGCATTGGGAAACAGGCCCAGATTGCCTGCGTGGTCGTAATGCATGTGGGTGACGATCACATCCTTGACGTTGGCCGTATCGATGCCGATTTTTCCCAGGCCTGCTTCCACCGGGCGCGTGAGAGTCCGCTGGCGGCGCACGCTCGTCTCGGCGGTGAAGCCCGTATCGACGATGAAGGTGCGCCCCGAGCCAACTATGGCCCAGACGAAGAAGTTGATGGGCATGGGCCCGTCGTGTTCGTCACCGCCGATGAAGTTCGCACTGGCGCGCCGCTCGTGGTGGCCGTATTGAACGGCATAGACTTTATAGGGTTCGAGTTTTGACATGGGCTTGCGCGCGAGTTGGTCGGTGAGCCTATAGTTTAGCGTGGGCTACTGGGGGAGTGAGGGGGTAGGAGGGAGGAGGG
>JBJXGQ010000346.1:0-3242 GCA_046160525.1 Burkholderiales bacterium | reverse complement strand
AGAACGGCGAAGGACTTTGTCTCATCGACCCGCACGAGGAACTCTATGAAAACGTGCTGGAATGGTGCGCCTATTTCAGGCCTCAGAGGAAGATTATTCCCCTCAACCTTTCGCGCGGTAATCATGTCATCGGTTTCAATCCTTTCGTGCGGGGGCCGGCCAATCTCGGTACGCAGGTGGAGCGTTGCTTAGAAGCAATGGTGAAGGCGTGGGGGGCTGACAACACCGACGAGCTCCCGCGCATCGACCGGGTTCTCGGTGCGCTCGTCACGGCCATTATCGAAGCGGACGATCTTACTCTCTGCGAGGCGGACTACTTCACGGAGTTCAATCAGTCTGAAGTGCGCCAATATCTTACTAGCCGAATCCAGGAACCGTTAGCGCGGGGCAACTGGCGCGACCTTGGGATCATCAAAAGATTCGAGGAGTTCAATAGCCAAGTGGAGTCTTCCCGGAACCGCCTTGGCCGCTTTCTGCGCGCCGAGGTGACCCGCCGCTTTTTCGCTCTCACCGATCCGTTGATGAACCTCGATATTGCCAAGATCATGGACGAGGGTGCGGTGCTGTTGGTGAACGTCAAAGAGAGTGATTGGCTTACGGTCCCTAACCAACGCCTGTTCGGTACCTTGCTTGTCAATGCTTTCATCGACACTGCGAAGCGGCGGCATGTCGGTGGGGATCATCAGCCGCCACCGTTTCGCCTCTACCTGGACGAGTTCCACAACTTCGTTTCTGCTGACATTGGGAAGGCCGTGACGCAGGTTCGGAAGTTTGGGCTCACGTTCACCCTTGCCCACCAGACCCTTCATCAAGTCGACCAGGAGGATGCAAGCATCCTGTCGGAGCTCATGGGAGCGGTGAAGGCGCGAGCCGTATTTGGCGGCTTGAGCTATGAAGACGCGATCGCGATCGTTCCGGATCTGTTTCCTGGTCAACTCGACCTCCTGGAGGTCAAGTACATGGAATACATCAATGAGTGGTGGCCCGTGTACTCGCGCGACAAAGTATATACCGAGGGAGAGGCTGATGTGACCGGCAGCGCTTCGATGAGTGGACAGTCGGACACCCAATCGATGGGTGGAACGACGCCGGACGGCTTTTTGTACAACCAAAGTGGCGGATCAACCTTCGACTCATCCGGATGGGGACGCGTCTCGGCGGAGACGCACGCGGAGTCGCACGTGCGAAGCCGGATTGTGGCCGATATCCCCATCTTCATTCCTGAACGGCATGTAAGAGAGGTGCCCCATCACTACAACCTGGAAGAGCAGGTTCACCGGCAAGCCGAACGACTCATGCTGCAGTATCAGCGGCACTGCTTCATTCGGCCCCCGAATGGCCGAGCCCGCCCTTTACTTGTTCCGTTTGTCGAACGATACGCTCTGCCTGAAGCAAATGTACGCGCATACGAGGCTGAAATGGCAAACCAAGCGGGCGCTCTTACACCGGAGGACGTCGACCGCATCTCGGAACAACGGCGTCTCAAGATCGAAACCGGCGCCCGTGAATTTGCCGTGAGTGGCGATCCCCTCGTAGAATTAATACCAGACCATGAGCCCATCATCCCCCTCAAACCCGGACGCCGAAAGAAAACCCCTGCCAAAGGGACGGGCGGGACGGAAGGATAAGCACCGCCGGTTCGAAGCCAGCCGCCTTGGCAATGTCAAGTTGATGCCCGACGACGTCGACCTGCTGCGACTCGTCGATCAACACCGGCTGATCACCTCGCGTCAGCTCTTGGCGGCGCTCGGTGGCGAACGCGATGAGCGTGCGTTCCTCCAACGGCTAGCCAAGCTCTTCCACGCCGAATATCTCGATCGCCCGCCAGCACAGAATCGCCCTGGGCAGCCCGCTCGCCACTTTATTTACGCCCTTGGCGTGAACGGGCACCGCACGTTGTTTCCTAAGCTTTGGGAACATGGGCGGCCGCGCGACGTTCGCCTTGAGAACCGGCGCCTCAAGCTGCAATCCCTCCAGCATGAGGTGGCAGTTTGCGAAACCGTTCTAGCGCTACACCTTGCAGCGCACGAACAAGGGTGGACTTTTGCGTGGTCAAAGGGCAGCGAGTTTCACGCCCGCTCGGGGTTTCCTGCACGCATCAAACTCCCGTCGCCAATAGCCGGCGTCGACTCCCTACCGCTCAATCCGGACGCCTTCGTTACGGTGCGGACAGGTGAACACAATGTGCACTGGTTTGTTGAAGTGGATATGTCGACGGAGCCGCAGATCACGCAGAATCTCAAGCGATCGAGTATCTGTCAGAAAGTACTCGCCTACTGGACCCTAAACGTTTCGCGCCTCGCGAAGTTCGACCGCAAGCGCGACAGCTTCCGCGCCCTCTTCGTCACGACGACCGCAGCGCGGCTCCAAGGCATGCGAACGGCAGCGCAGGCCGTCGACGCCAAACGGAAAGGCGCACATTTCTTCCACTTTACGACACAAGAGAATTGCTCGCTCAACGATCCCGGCAAGGTGTTCTACGAGCCCGTTTGGTGGACGGCCAAACAGGGATACGACAACCCCCGCAAGCTCTTCCTCGACACTTGCATGCGGTGCCACCAGCTCGTGGACACAGGCAACGAGCCATACGTCCTTCTCAATTCGGATCCACCCGCACTTGCGTTCGCTCCTGGCACCACTCCTCTTCCCGACATGCTCCCTGATGAACCGGAATACGCGCACGCGCAGTGTCCGGGGCGTTGAGCTGGGCGGATTTCAAAAAACGCCGTACACTGAAACGAACCAGCCACAACGCGGTTGCCGGTCTTCGTGGATTCATCGCGATCCGTCAGGCAGACGGCTGCGAAGACGGGCTTGCTGGGCTTTGAGGTAAGCCTCGGCTTCCAGTCGTCACTCACTCAAAGCCAGTGACGACAGCCCAATATCAAATTCAAATTCGGGTGGGGGCTCCGGCGATCGCCACGCTGGTTTCATATCGACTTCGTCAAAGACGCCGCGGAGCCGCGCATCAGCGCGGTTCTGCCCGAGTGGCGGGTATTGACGGATTTCCGCGCCAATCTACACTTACTCTAGCGATGTGTGCCCTAGGCCCCACATCGCACTCACTATTGTCCCATTATGTCTGGACCTCTGACTGTCGAGCACTTCGACGAAACCATGGGCGCTCTCGCGCAGACGCTCGCGAATCACGGCGACCGGTTCGATCGCATCGACGAGCAACTTGCCCGTGTCGAAGACCGACTCACCAGCATTGAAGAACAACTCATCGATCGAGCACGCAT
>JBJXGQ010000345.1:0-3158 GCA_046160525.1 Burkholderiales bacterium | reverse complement strand
TGGCCGTATTGAACGGCATAGACTTTATAGGGTTCGAGTTTTGACATGGGCTTGCGCGCGAGTTGGTCGGTGAGCCTATAGTTTAGCGTGGGCTACTGGGGGAGTGAGGGGGTAGGAGGGAGGAGGGAACCCTCCCCTGCGTGCGGGGGAGGGTATGGGTGGGGGGACTTTGCGCTTGCGCGCTGGCTGCCCCCATCCCAGCCTTCCCCCGCAAGCGGGGGAAGGAGCTACAGTGGCGGCAGCAGTTGCTGGCTACTTCTGCCTTGCCCTTGCCATGGCCAGAGCGAGCGCGCTGGGTTCTCGCGATTCCACTACGGTGGGGCGGGGCGCAGGCTGCGGAGATTTTGGTCTGGGCTTGGAATCATGGCGGGCGTCGCGCCGCGGATCGCGCGGCGGGCGGGGGGTCTCGCGGCGTTTTTCAGTGGGTGCGGCGGGTGCCACGGCCGGATCGGAAAATTTCATGGTGAGCGCGATGCGGTTGCGCTTCTCATCCACCTCGACCACCTTGACGCGCACTACATCCCCAGCCTTGACCACCTCGCGCGGGTCCTTGATGAATTTATTGCTCAAGGCGGAGATGTGTACCAACCCGTCTTGGTGTACGCCTATGTCCACGAATGCGCCGAAGTTGGTCACGTTGGTGACAACGCCTTCGAGCATCATGCCAGGGGCCAGGTCTTTCAGCCCTTCCACGCCTTCCTTGAAGGCGGCGGTCTTGAACTCGGGGCGCGGATCGCGGCCGGGCTTTTCCAGTTCCTTCAAGATGTCGGTGATGGTGGGCACGCCGAAGTGTTCATCGGCATAGCGGGCGGGCTCCAGGCTTTTCAGCGTTTTCACATCGCCCACGATGGTTCTCACCTCGCGCTGGATATCGGCGAGGATGCGCTCGACCAGGGGATAGGCTTCGGGGTGAACGGCGGAGGCATCCAGGGGGTTGGTGCCGTTCATGATGCGCAAGAAACCGGCGGCTAGTTCAAAGGTCTTCTCGCCCAGGCGCGGGACCTTCATCAGATCGTGGCGCGTGACGAAGACTCCATTGGCATCGCGGTGGCTCACGATGCTTTGCGCGATGCCGCTGCTCAAGCCCGACACACGCGCCAGCAGCGCAACGGAGGCAGTGTTGACATCCACCCCCACGGCGTTGACGCAATCTTCCACCACGGCGTTGAGCGTGCGCGCCAGGTGCGCTTGATTCACGTCGTGCTGGTACTGGCCCACGCCGATGGCCTTGGGATCGATCTTCACCAACTCGGCCAAGGGATCTTGCACGCGCCGGGCGATGGACACGGCCCCGCGCAAGGACACATCCAAATCGGGGAATTCCTTCGCCGCCTGGCTGGACGCGGAGTACACGGAAGCACCTGCTTCGCTCACCACGATTTTGTGCGGTTTTAATTCGGGATGGCGCTTGAGGAGATCGCCGGTGAGTTTGTCGGTCTCGCGCGATGCGGTGCCGTTACCGATGGAGATCAATTCCACGTTGTGCTTGGCGCACAACGCCGCCAGCAGTGCCACCGAAGCATCCCAGTCGTTACGCGGGGCATGGGGGTAAATAGTGGCTGTGTCCAGCAATTTTCCGGTGCCATCCACCACGGCCACTTTGACGCCCGTGCGCAAGCCCGGGTCCAGGCCCATGGTCGCACGCGGACCGGCAGGCGCGGCCAGCAACAGATCCTTCAAGTTCATGCCGAACACGCGAATGGCCTCGGTCTCAGCGCGCGCGCGCAGCTCGCCCATGAGTTCCGTCTCAAGGGTCTGGGATATTTTCACGCGCCAGGCCCAGCGCACTGTGTCGCCGAGCCATGGGTCGGCGGGCCGGCCTTGCTGCGTGATGTTGTAGCGGGCGGCGATGCGCGCTTCGCAAGCGTTGAGCGGTGCATCCGATTTGGGTTTTTCTTCCTCGCCCTCCAATCGTAGGGCGATGTGCAGAATTTCCTCGCGGCGCCCGCGAAACAAGGCCAGTGCGCGGTGGGAAGGTACGTTCTTCATGCGCTCCGAATAGGCGAAGTAGTCGGAAAATTTCGCGCCCTTCTCCTGCTTGCCCTCGATCACCTTGGATTGCGCGACGCCGTGTTCGCGAAAATACTCGCGCAGCCCGCCCACGAGATCGGCATCTTCGGCGAAACGCTCCAGCAAAATCTGGCGGGCCCCTTCGAGCGCGGCCTTGCTATCGGGGACACCGGCGTTCTCCGCATCCTCCGCCTTGAAGGCGGGCTTCAGGTATTTGGCTGCCTCGTCTTCGGGTACGAGATCCGGGTTGCCCAAGAGCGCATCGGCCAAGGGCTCCAGACCGGCTTCGCGGGCCACCTGAGCCTTGGTGCGGCGCTTGGGCTTGTAGGGGAGATAGAGATCTTCCAGCCGCGCTTTGTCCGCCGCGGCTTCGATGCTTTCGCGTAATTCAGGCGTGAGCTTGCCTTGTGACTCAATGGAAGACAGGATGGTGGCGCGGCGTTCTTCCAATTCCCGCAGGTAGTGCAAGCGCTCTTCGAGCGTGCGCAATTGGGTGTCGTCGAGTCCGCCCGTGGCCTCCTTGCGGTAGCGCGCGATGAAGGGCACGGTGGCGCCTTCGTCCAAGAGCGCGATGGCCGCCTGCGCTTGGGATTCGCGCGCTGCGATTTCGGTGGAGATGCGATGGGCGATGGAAGATAGCATGGGGTACGGTATTTCAAGAAAAGGCGCGAACTATACAAGATTCCCGAGGCAGGTCTTGCTCGGTCGCAAGACCCGCCTTGTGTAAATGACGGATATGCTACTCGCGGGTGTGGATTCAAGCATAATCGTGGCGGTTCAAATAACGTAGAGGAGACCGAAAATGCCATCCAAGCGACAGTCGTACACTGGTTCGCCCGCCGTGGAGTCCCGCAGAAAATTCCTGGGCGGCGCGGCCCTCGCCGGAGGCGTGGCGGTGGCCGGGCTGGCGGGCTGTGGTAAATCCGAGAAGGCCGACAAGGTTGCCGCGGCGGGTGCCTCGGTGCAATCCACTACCCTTCGAATACAAGCGGGTACTGGCGCGGGAGATTTATTCTTCGGTTTCGTGCAGGATTATGCGCGCATCGTCTCGGATTTGAGCGCCGGTGCGCTCAAGTTCGACGTCCTGCAACCCGGTTCCGTGGTCAAGGCCTTCGACATGGCCGATGCCGTGCACAAGGGAACCTTGG
>JBJXGQ010000344.1:0-7472 GCA_046160525.1 Burkholderiales bacterium | reverse complement strand
GCCGGAAAGGCAGCTCCTCCAACAAGCGGGTGCCGAGCACTTGGGTGCCCGCCAGTGGCTGCGCGCGTGCGCGCTGGCGCCGTTGGTGGTGTTTGCGCATGGAAATTTGCTGGGCGAGCAATTCCTCGAACTTGATGCGCCGCCACGCAGGATGGTTGCGTGCTTCCAGGAGTTCGGCGGACACCTTGGGGTCGGGAGAGTGCAGCAGGCGCAGGCTGCTGGCCAGGGGCGGGAGTCCCAGGCTATCCGCGAGATTGGGCGGGAGGGTATCGCTCAGGTCTACGTCGTCCCACGCGCGCTCAATCGATTGGCGCAAGGTGCGTTGCGATAATCCGGCGGTAGTGGGGTACACCGGGGTTAACCCCGCGGGCAATGCCTCTCCTTCTCGCACGATCCGGTAGCGCGGGTGGGCCATCTCCGCGCCAAAAAAACCCCGGCGCACTTCGCCCATGACGCGCAAGCGCGTTCCCGTGGCGAGCTGTTTGATCTGGCTGGGATAGAAGTGAAAGAAACGAAGCTGCAACGGCTCGCCTTGCACCTCCAGCGTGCATAACAGCATGCGGCGGGGCCTGGGCTGAATTTTCTGGTCAACCACCACCCCTTCCACCTGTACCGAGACGCCCGCTGGCGCGTCCCGCAGCCCGTGGAGCTGGGTTTCATCCTCATAGCGTAGCGGCAGGTGCAAGACGAGATCTTGCTCTGTATGAATACCCAGCCGTTCGAGTTTCTCTCGAACGGCTCCCGTTACCCAATTGAGCAGCCCGCCGTTGGGAGCGGGTATTACTTTGTCCTTCGGGTCAAGGGTCAAGGCACGCTGCGCTGAGATAGCGGATGTTGGCTCATAGGCAAGTTTGCCTCAGTTACGGCTGGGCAATGGTAAGGACAAAGGGCCCGCTCCGAAAGCCCAGTGGGTTGCAGGTTCAATGCTATGATGCGCCGCCGCAGAAAATCCCCCCAGCCCCCAAACCTCTGTTCATGACCACCCCTGCCGACGGCTCCAATGGCCACAAGGCCAGCACTCTTACGCTGGCCGTGGGCGCGGTGGGCGTCGTGTTTGGCGATATCGGCACCAGCCCGCTCTACGCCATCAAGGAAGCCTTCAGTCCCGCCCACGGTTTAGCCCTCAATCACGGCAATGTCCTGGGGGTGCTCTCGCTCATGTTCTGGTCTTTGGTGGCCATCGTCACCGTCAAGTACGTGGCCTTCATGATGCGGGCCGACAACCGAGGCGAAGGTGGCATCATGGCGTTGATGGCTCTGGTGTTGCGCGGCGCCAGCAGCGAAAAGGGCGGCCGCGCAAAGCTCATGGCCCTGGGGATATTTGGCGCGGCGCTGTTTTACGGAGACGGGATGATCACCCCGGCTATTTCCGTGCTATCCGCCGCCGAGGGGCTGGAAGTGGCCACGCCGCTTCTGAAGCCCTATGTCATTCCCCTCACATTGCTGGTGATCACGGGACTTTTTGCCTTCCAGCAAGTGGGAACAGCCAGGGTCGGTGCTTTGTTCGGCCCCATCATGGTTCTCTGGTTCACGGTGCTCAGCGTCCTGGGTGTCGTTAACATCATCCAGGAACCAGGCGTTCTCGCCGCGATCAACCCGGTTCACGCTTGGCGGTTCTTCCTGTCAAACGGCTATGCCGCGTTCCTGACCCTAGGGGCGGTGGTGTTATGCGTTACAGGAGCCGAAGCCCTGTACGCCGACATGGGGCACTTTGGGCGGCGGCCCATACGATTGGGCTGGATGTTCTTCGTGTTCCCCGCGCTGTTACTCAATTATTTTGGACAGGGCGCCTTGCTGTTGCACGACAGCCAAGCCTTGCAGCATCCGTTTTTTCATCTCGCCCCCGAGTGGGCGCTCTACCCCATGGTGATCCTGGCTACGCTGGCCACCGTCATCGCTTCGCAAGCGACTATCTCTGGCGCCTATTCGCTCACGCGGCAAGCGATCCAATTGGGTTATTGCCCGAGGCTGTTGATCCGGCACACGTCGGAGGAAGCCATCGGACAGGTGTACTTGCCTTTGATCAATTGGGGGCTCTACGTCTCGGTGATCGGCCTGGTGCTGGGCTTTGGGTCTTCCAGCGCGCTGGCGGGGGCCTATGGCATCGCGGTCACCGCCACCATGACGGTCGATTCCATACTGGCCTATTTCATCATGCGTAAGTTGTGGAAGTGGCCGCGCTGGCGCGCCGCGCTGATCGCCGGCTTGTTCCTGTGCATCGATATTCCCTATCTTGCCGCCAATGCGATGAAGATCTTCGATGGAGGCTGGTTCCCCCTGGTAGTGGGTATCGTGGTCTTTTTCCTCATGGCCACATGGAAGCGCGGCCGCGCGCTGTTGTTTGACCGCCTGCAGCCAGGAACGATCGCATTGGAGCCCTTCATCAAAAGCCTGATGTTGCATCCCCCTCAGCGCGTGGCGGGCACCGCGGTATTTCTCACCGCCACGCAGGAAGGCGTGCCGCATGCGTTACTGCACAACCTGAATCACAACAAGGTGCTCCACGAGCGCATCGTCTTGCTCACAGTGGTGAGCGAGGACATCCCGCACGTCTCCGATACCCAGCGCGTGGACATCATTCCCATTGGTCACGAGTTCTACAAGCTGATCGTGCACTACGGCTTCAAGGATGAGCCCGATTTGCCCAGGGCCTTGGAATTATGCAAACCCAAGGGGCTCGAATTCGGCGTGATGGAAACCTCATTCTTCCTGAGCCGCCAAACCCTGGTGCCTACCCACCAAGAACCTGGCATGTGGTTGTGGCGCGAGAAGCTCTTCGCAGTAATGTCGCGCAATGCGGCCGATGCCACGGAATTCTTCAAGATTCCCACTAACCGCGTGGTGGAGTTGGGTAGCCGCGTCGAGTTGTAATGGCCGCGCTCGCCAATCTTCTGAAGATGCTGGATGCTGGCCAGGACAGCGCGTTGCTGCGCTTTAGCATCGGTAGCGAGTATTTGAAACTAGAACAGGCGGCCCAGGCGGTGAGTCATCTGCAACGTGCGGTGGAGCTTGATGCCGGATACTCGGCCGCGTGGAAATTGCTGGGCCGCGCGCTGGCCCTGTGCGGCCAAACCGAGGAAGCCTTGGCGGCCTACGAGCAAGGCATCGGAATTGCCCAGGCAAAGGGCGATAAACAAGCCGCTAAGGAGATGGAGGTGTTCGCGCGGCGGTTACAGAAAAGTTAGCCGTTTTGTTGCACGGCCTCATTCTTCTCATGGCCGTAGGCGTGGCGGCGGCCGGGCTGCTCTAATCCATCCAGGATCTGTTTCACACCGTGATGATCCAGCGCGATGTCTGCTCCGTTGTCGCGGGAGTGTACCGACATGCCCGGAATGAGGGCATTGTGGGAGTGCGGCAGGCGCGAGCCGTCTATTTGCATCCGCCCTTGGGTTTCCTCCACGTAAACTTGGGCTGCCTCCAACTGGAAGCTAAACTGAAGTTGCGTACCATCCTCCAGCGTAAGTGTGCCTTGCGCGGAATACGACAACGTCTGCGCTTCTGCATGCAGCGCGCTGTAGCGGTAGTCCAGGGACGAGCCGCCCGCGCCTACACGCAGACGCTCCTTCACGGTATCCAGGCTGAAGTAATTCGCTTCGAGTTTTTGGGAGTCCACATTCAGGCTGGAGACCTTCTGCCCCGCCAGTTTCTCCACGAGGGCAGTAAACGCACTTAGCAAGGAAGCCGAACCCCCGCCCTCGGAATCCATCAGGCCGAGCAACTTGGAAGCATCGGACAGGTTGACCTGGGAGGAATCGCTCGCGGGGGGTGCCTGGAGCGCGCTCCCGCCATTGGCCAGGGCGGGAAGGTTCAGGGGGGCTTGTAAGAATTGGGCCGCCGGGTACTGTCCCGCGGCACTGCGCAATAAATCCGTTTCGCTGCTCGGAATCACCTTACCCCCACTCTGCGCCGTTATGACAGACAATCATTACGGCAAGGAGGCGGAATTCTTGACTACGGAGCCCGCCGGCAAGGCCCCCTAGTAGTCTTCGCGGTCCTCGCCGAAGCGGCGCTCCGCGAGTTCCTCTTCGTAATCTTCGTCGTAGACCTCGGGCTCCTCTGTCGCCCATTCGCGATTGTCGATCACGTCGTTGGCGATTTCAATGACCCGCGCTTCCACGTCGGCGCGGGCTTGTTCGTCCAAGGGAGCCTCCCCCTTGGCGCCGGGAGCAAGTTCGATTTCCACGTAAGCGTGCTCTGCGTCATCCACGTTCACAGCGGCCTTGGGCCACTCGCCATGCAGCGCGCCTAGCAAAAGATCCTTGAAGGCCTCGTAATCCTCGTCGGAGACCAAGCCTAACAACTCGCGGTCAGCATAGTAGGTAATCATCAGCTGTCTACTCATCGCCCTCTCCCTCCATCCACATACTTTTCGATTCCCCGGTTGGGCCGGCGGCATTTGCGCGCGCCAGGAACTCTCTGAAAAAAGGATAACACGCCCATCCAACCGTCGTCGTTACCCTACCCAAATCGCCCCGCGCAAAATGGCGGGGAGAGTGACGCGCGCTTGATATCGGCGGGGAGCTGGAACTTCTTGACTATTCGTATCGCAAGATTTGTCCGCCGCCCGGAAACTCCATGGCGATACTCCCCGGTAAGCCGTGTTCCCATCCGTTACCTATCCGTTGCGCCCGACTGGGTAACGTGCTCCTAGCGCTATGGAAAGCGCGACCCATCCACTAACGGGAGGCACATCATGCAGGCAAGGCAACTATTCGCGGGATTTCTAATGCTATGGGCGCTTAACACGGCGTCCTTGGCGGGGAACTACATTCGAGTGAGCCCGGATCTGGAGCTTTATTATGAGGAAGCCGGCTCGGGGAATCCCGTGATCTTTATCACGGGCTGGACCGGTACCAACGAGTTCTTCAACCCCCACCAGATCCCTTATTTTTCCAAGAAATACCGGGTGCTCGCCTACGATCCTCGCAGCCAGGGCAGATCGGGTAAGACCCTCGCGAACAACACCTACACCCAGCATGGCCACGACTTGCGCGCCTTCATGACGGCGCTCAACGCCAAGAATGTGGCAATCGTGGCTTGGTCCTGGGGTTGTCACGATGCTTACGCCTATTTCAGGGCCTATGGAACGGACAACGTGAGGAGCTTCGTGTGCATCGACCAGCCCCCGCGCTCCATTCCCGCGCAGAAAGGGGACTGGGCGGATTACGCGGAGTTCTCTGAAATCGGCGGCTTCATCAACGGGCTCGCCTACGACCGGCGCGCAACGATGCGGGAGTTCATTCCGACGATGATGCAACGCAAGATGGCTACCGAGGAAGTCGAGTGGGCCTTGGATCAAAGCTTGAAAACGCCGGACTACGTGGCCAGCCTTCTCGCCGCCGACGGCACTTTCGCCGACTACACGGAGGAAGCGAAAAAGATCGACGGCAAGATCCCCGTGCTCAACATTCTGGGCGAAGCGCGCGCAGACGCCGCCAAGGCTTGGCTAGCCAAGAATGCACCGCATTCGCAGACCCTGGTGTTAGGGCAGCACATGATGTTCAGAGAGTTTCCCGGCAGGTTCAATACGGCCCTCGACAAGTTCTTGGCGAAGTAAGCGGCAGAGTGCCCCGCCTTCCCATGAACGCATAGAGCGGGTAAGGTGGCAATGTTCTCGGACGGCGGGGCCGCATAGCGTGACCAAGAGACCTATTCTCCCCAAGCTCACCCGCCCCAGGCCATCTGGGGTCCTCGCGCGCGAACGCCTGTTCGAGATACTCGACAGCGCCCGGCAATGTCCCGTGACTTGGATTTTCGGCCCGGCGGGCGCGGGGAAAACCACTCTTGTCGCAAGCTACGCGAATCACCACCCCGTCCCTTGCATGTGGTACCAGTTCGACGCCGCGGACAACGATCCCGCGACCCTCTTCTACTACTTGCGAGAGTGCGTGCCCGCGCGGCGCGCGGCCCTTCCTTTGTTCGCCACCGAATACCATGCCGGGCTGGCGGAATTCTCCCGGCGCTTCTTTCGGATGTTTTTCGCGCGCTGCGCGGCGGGCTCCGTGTTGGTGCTGGACAATCTGGAGATCCGCGGTTCGCTTTCGCCGCTTGCGGCCATCCTGAACGAGGCGGCGCAAGAAGTCCCCGCCGGCATGAGGATGATCGTCACCAGCCGCGACGAACCGCCACCGCAATTCGCGCGGCTCGAACTCCAGAAACAGGCGGTCCGCATAGGCTGGGACGCATTGCGCTTGGCTCTCTCCGAAACCCGAGCCATCGCCGAACAATTGCGCCCCATCGATGAGAAAGCGCTCAAAGCGCTGCACCTGCAATGTGGTGGGTGGATAGCGGGGTTGCGCCTTGTATTGGAACATCGCCCGCAGGCGGGCGGCACGGACACTCCCCACCCGGACGGTAATCCCGAAGCGTTATTTCGCTACATCGCATCGGAGATTTTTAGCCAACTCCCTGCGCAAACTCGCGATGTTTTGTTGCGCACTAGCCTACTGCCCGAGGTAGGCGAGCGCGCGGCCAAGGTACTCACGCGTGACCCCGAAGCCTGGTCTTTGATCGCGCAACTCGCCAGCCGGGGACTATTGGTAGACACGCTCAACGGCGCGCTCTATCGCTACCACTCGCTGTTCAAGGGATTTCTGCTGGCCCAAGCCCGCGCCACCCTGAGCCCCTTCGAGTTCAAAACCCTGCAACGCGAAGCGGGCGCTCTACTGGCCGCCGCCGGGCGCGTGGAGCATGCCGTTCCCCTGCTCACGCAAGCCGGAGAATGGGTCGCGGCGAGCCGGCTGATCTTGCAGGAGGCTTCCAACATGATGGCACGCGGGCATTCACATACTCTGCGCCAATGGGTGAACTCCCTTCCCTCCTGGTACGTGGACGCCACGCCGCGCTTGCTCTACTGCCTTGGCGTGGCGCAAAGCGCTGCGCAACCCAATGACGCCATGGAGGCCTTGGAGCGAGCCCATGAGCGCTTCCGCGCACAAGGCGACCCTCTAGGCCAAGCCTTGAGCGCGGCGGGAATCCTTCAGGCCTATTACTTTCGGTTGGACAGTTACCTCGGAATGGAGCGCTGGGCCGGCGCCCTGGATGCCTTACTACAGAACGGACTCAAGTTGCCCGCACCCGCAACCGAACTGCACGTCATGTCCATGCTGCAAATCGCGCTCACCTACCGGCAACCGGATCATCCGCGACTGCCTCAATACGCCGAGCGCGTACTGGGGCTCATCACGCGCGGTGTGGAAGTGAATCAAAGCGTGGTCTCAGCCAGCTTGCTGTTGCCCTATCTCGATTGGTTTGCCCCGGATAAGTCCCCCTTACTGGCCAGCTATGTGAGGCCCATGCTAGGGGCGCGCGATCTGACCCCCTTCAATCATGCCTGGTGGTTGCTGGCCGAGGCTCACCATCTTTTCTACAGCAACAACCCGGAAGGTTTGAAACATCTCGTGCCGGAGATCGAGAAGAGAGCGGCGCAAAGCGGCCTTGGACTAAGTCCCGCCATATCCATCGTCTTGGCG
>JBJXGQ010000343.1:0-5671 GCA_046160525.1 Burkholderiales bacterium | reverse complement strand
CCCAAGTACAAAGCGTTTATTGCCCTGTGGCGCCGCATGCCTCGTCCCGTGGCGAATGTGCTGGGCCCCTATCTATCCCGGCACCTAGGCTGACTTGCCCGCATTTCTCACAGGTCGCCCACACTATGCGAACGATGTTGCTTCGTCCAAGGCTCAACGGCGCTCACGATTGCTGCTCCGTCCGGCAACGGGCTGCACGGGCGCTGGCGCGTTTAGGCCGGTCATTTTCGGCATGCCCGTCTTGCCGGTATGTTCAATACCGGCAAGACGTTCGAGCCAAAACTGCCTCGCCCTAAACACGCCATCATCCCGCGCCCCTGCGAGAAGTGCGGACTAGGCAATGGAGCCGCTGCTTTATCTCACCCATCGGATTCCTTACCCTCCCAATAAGGGAGACAAGGTGCGCTCCTTTCACATCCTCCGCTACCTTGCCTCTCGCTACCGAATCTATCTTGGAAGCTTCGTTGACCAGCCGGAGGACTGGGGCCATGCCGAAAGACTCAAGGAGTTCTGCGCCGGTGTGAAGCTGTTGCCGGTCCATCCTATGCGTGCACGTTTCAAGAGCTTGCTGGGATTCGCCACTGGGGCACCGCTTACGTTGCATTACTACAGGAATGCGGAACTTCGTGCGTGGGTGGAGCAAATCGTTGAGGCAGAGCGCATCGGCAAGGCGGTGGTATTTTGCTCCGCCATGGCGCAATACGTGGAAGGCCTGCGCACATTAAAGCGAGTTGTCGATTTCGTGGATGTGGATTCGCAGAAGTGGCTTCAGTACGCGCATCAGCGGACGTGGCCCATGTCCGCCGTGTACAAGCGAGAAGCCAGGTGTCTCTTGCAATACGAGCGCCAGGTGGCTGCGTGGTCGGACCAAAGTTTTCTGGTGACGCGCGCGGAAGCTGATCTATTCAAGAGCGTAGCCCCGGAGGTGGCTCACCGAACCGGATATTTCAACAACGGTGTGGATACAGAATTTTTTTCCCCGCGGCACGCGCTTACCAGCCCCTACGACTCCAACGAGTGGCCCCTTTGTTTTACGGGCGCGATGGATTACTGGCCCAACATCGACGCCGTGGTGTGGTTCGCGAAGGAAGTATTTCCCGCGATAAGAACCCAACGGCCCAGCGCGAGCTTCCACATTGTGGGCATGAATCCCGCTCCTGCTGTGCGCGCTTTGGCCGTGCTGCCTGGCATTAAGGTAAGCGGTGCCGTACCCGATATCAGGCCATACCTGAAATATGCCGCCGTGGTTGTTGTGCCATTGCGCGTGGCCCGAGGAATTCAAAACAAGGTGCTGGAGGCCATGGCCATGGCGAAAGCCGTCGTGATCTCGGAAGGCGCCGCTGAAGGGTTGGCGGGGCGCGACGGGCAGGAGTTCCTGGTGGCGAAGTCCGCCAGCGATTATGTAAGCGAAATTCTCGCTCTAGGCGAGGAGGCTCGGTCCGCGGTGCTTGGCGCCGCGGCCCGGATAAGCGTTTTGGAGCATTACAACTGGGACAAGAATCTTCAGGTGTTGGGCGAGGCATTGGTGACAGCCGCTGTACCTACCGAGCACGCTGGCCGGTGCGAAGGTGCCCTCTTTTCGACTTAGGAATCCAGTGAAACTCGAAAGCGAAGAAGTTCTACATCCCATGCATGCGACTGCGCTTTCGCGCTCCTCGTGGCTGTGGAGTGCGGCCGTGGCATTGGGAGCGCTCGTTTGGCTTCTTCTGTGGTATCGCGAGACCACGGCTTCCATGGTGTCCATTTGGGAGCGCTCGGAGACGTTTGCCCATGGTTATCTTATCGCTCCGATCGCGGCGTATCTGATCTGGACTCGCAGGCAAGAACTGGCTCGAATCGTTCCCCAGCCTGATGCGCGCGGATTGCTGGTTCTCCTTGGCCTGGGACTACTTTGGCTGGTTGCCGGGGTGGCGGATGTCCTTGTGGTCAAACAATACGCCCTGGTGGCGATGATTCCTGGCGTTGTGTACACGCTGCTGGGGAGGGAGGTCCTCTGGGCGATGGCCTTTCCCATGGCCTTTCTCATGCTGGCGGTTCCCAATGGGGAGGCTCTCATTCCCCCCATGATGGAATTCACCGCCGACTTTACGGTGGGAATGCTGCAGCTGACCGGAATTCCGGTGTACCGCGAAGGACTTTTTTTTACCCTACCCTCTGGGGACTGGTCCGTTGTGGAAGGATGTAGCGGGCTGCGTTATCTAATCGCTTCCATCACGGGCGGCTGCCTATATGCCTACCTGTACTACCGCAGCATGCGCCGCCGGTTGATATTCATCGCCGCCTCTATTGTTGTGCCCGTTATCGCGAACGGGTTTCGCGCCTATATGATCGTCATGATCGCACATTTGAGCGATATGAAACTGGCCTTGGGCGTGGACCACTTCGTGTACGGCTGGGTGTGGTTTGGCATCGTCATGTTCCTTATGTTCTGGGTGGGCTCTTATTGGCGGGAAGATGAGCCCGAGGCCGCTGTATCCAATGAACCGGGCGCACCGCCGCATAGGATTTCTGGCACTCAGCGTAAGCTAGCAGTGGTGTGTGTTTCTCTGGTTCTTATCGCGGGAGCGTGGCCCCTTTACGCTTCTTACCTGGCCAGCAAGTGGAGCGTCGCAGGCAGTTTAGCGCTGGCCGCGCCAACTGGGCAGAATGCATGGAACGGGTCCGAAGAGAACTTCACCAATTGGAGCCCGCATTACCAGGGTGCCGACAAAACCGTGTACCAGGTCTATCGCAAGGAGAACCAGCCCGTTGGTTTGTTCATGGCCTACTACCGCTCGCAGGGGCAAGATACCGAACTGATCAATTCTCAGAACGTCATGGTGGCGCAAAAACATCCGGTCTGGTCCAACGTCGGGGAGTCTGTGCGGCACGAGGAGATGGCGCAATCCGGTTTAGCGGTTCGCGAAACCAAGCTGCGTTCCGCGAGCCAGCGCTTATTGATTTGGGACTGGAATTCCATCGCCGAGAAGCGTTTCGTGAACGCCCACTACGGAAAACTCCTGCAAGCCCGTGAGCGAATTTTCGGTGGCTCGGGAGAAGGGGCGGCTCTTATCCTCGCTGTTCCCTACGACGAGGATATCGAAGGGGCGCGCACCGTGCTAAGAGATTTTATCAAGGGCATGATGCCTGCGATCAATGAGAGCCTGCGCAAGGCAAAACCGGATTAGCGCCATCATGCACCTAAATGCCCCCCTTATTGTCCATGTTCTTCATCGTTTCGATACGGGCGGGCTGGAGAATGGGGTAGTCAATCTCATCAACTGGCTACCGAGGGACAAATGGCGTCACGCGGTTCTATCCTTGACGGATGTGGCCAGTGAGTTCTGCGAGCGCGTGGAGCGCAAGGACGTGCAGTACATCGCCTTGGGTAAGGGCGGCGGCCATCTTCTGCGTTGGTATCCGAAACTGTACCGGCTCTTCAAATCCCTCAAGCCCATGATCGTGCACTCGAGAAATCTCGCCGCGCTTGAGGCGAGCGTGCCCGCGTGGGCGGCGGGCGTCCCCGTGCGGGTCCACGGCGAGCACGGTTGGGACGTGCATGACCCCGGAGGCTCGGCGCGCAGATACCAAATGGTGCGCCGTGTGTACCAGCCCTTCGTGCAGCAGTACGTGGCACTTTCAAAGGATATTCAGCGATATCTGGAGCAAAAGGTTGGAGTGCCGGCGGGCAAGATTTCGCAGATCTACAACGGCGTGGACATCTCACGGTTCAAGGCGGCGCATGGCTCTCGCGCCCGCGTTTCCGATTGCCCTTTCTTGCACGCGGATTTTTATTTGGTGGGCACCGTGGGCCGCTTGGAGCCGGTGAAAGACCAAGTCAATTTGGCGCGTGCATTCGTGCGCGCATTGGAATTGAATCCTGCTGCGGCGCGCCGTCTTCGATTGGTGATCGTGGGAGGCGGAACCCTTCGTTCGCGAATCATGGATGTGCTTCAACGCGCCGGAGTGGCGGAACTCGCGTGGATTCCCGGCGAGCGTAAAGATGTGGCGGACATACTGCGCAGCTTGGATTGTTTTGTGCTGCCCTCGCTGGCCGAAGGCATCTCGAACACCATCCTGGAGGCGATGGCCTGCGGCCTTCCCGTCGTCGCCACGAATGTGGGGGGCAATGCTGAACTCATCGAAGATGGTTTAAGCGGGCAATTGGTGCCGCCGGCCAACGCCGAAGCCCTGGCGCGCGCCATCCTTCATTATTTTTCGGATCCCGCGGTGGCGCGCCGTCACGGTAAAACGGGGCGCCGAACCGTGGAAACCCGCTTCGCGCTGGACCGGATGATTGCCGATTACGACAGCATGTATGAACGCCTCGTGGCCCTCGCGGGCGGGCGCGCCCGGCTTATGTCCGCGGACCAATCCGCGGGTGGCGCGGTATCGAACTAACCAGGCAGCGGGCTCATGTGCGGAATTGTCGGCGTAGTCGATCTTAAGGGGCCCGGTGCGGTTTCACGGGAACTCGTGCACCGCATGAACGAGACCCAATTTCACCGGGGGCCCGATGAAGGCGGATTGCACTTGGAGCCTGGCGTGGGGTTCGGCCACCGCCGGTTGTCCATCATCGATCTCGCCACGGGCCAGCAACCTTTGTTCAATGAAGATGGGTCGGTCGTCGTGGTGTTCAACGGCGAGATCTACAACTACCAGGAACTCATTCCGGAACTTCAAGCCGCCGGCCACCGCTTCAAGACCCGCAGCGATACCGAAGTGATCGTGCATGCGTGGGAAGAGTGGGGCGCGGACTGCGTGACCAGATTCCGCGGAATGTTCGCTTTCGCCCTCTGGGATAGAAATCAACAGACGTTGTTCATGGCGCGCGACCGTTTGGGTGTGAAACCGCTTTATTACGCACACCTAAGAAGCGGCATGCTAATTTTCGGATCGGAACTCAAATCCCTCGTGGCGCACCCCGAGTTGGAGCGCGACGTCGACCCCTACGCCGTGGAAGAATATTTCGCCTTGGGTTATGTGCCCGAGCCGCGCACCATCTACAAGGGCGCGCGCAAACTTTCTCCTGGCCACGTCCTCGTGCAACGGCGAGGCCAGCCCTTGGCGCAACCCAGGGAGTATTGGCAGCCTCGTTTCACCCTGGACAACCCTATCGGCGAAGCCGATGCGCAAGCGGAATTGGTGGAGCGGTTAAAAGAGTCGGTCCGATTGCGCATGATTTCGGAGGTGCCTCTGGGCGCCTTTCTCTCCGGCGGCGTGGATTCAAGCGCCGTGGTGGCCATGATGGCAGGCGTATCGAAGGAAGCCGTGAACACGTGCTCCATCGCCTTTGGAGAGGCAGCGTATGACGAATCCGTATTCGCCGAGAAAGTCGCGCGCCGCTACAAGACGGACCACTATGTCGAGCGCGTGGAGAGCAACGACTTCGCTCTCATCGACACGCTGGCTACGCTCTACGATGAGCCGTACGCAGACAGTTCTGCCATTCCTACTTACCGCGTATGCCAGTTAGCCCGAAAAAAAGTCACGGTCGCGCTGTCGGGAGATGGCGGTGACGAGGGCTTTGGCGGCTACCGCCGTTACCGAATGCACATGATGGAAGAACGCCTAAGGTCGGCCTTGCCGTTGAGCCTTCGCAGACCCACCTTCGGGGCACTGGGCACGCTCTACCCCAAGATGGACTGGGCCCCCCGGATGTTTCGCGCTAAGTCCACGTTCCAAGGCCTCG
>JBJXGQ010000342.1:0-17562 GCA_046160525.1 Burkholderiales bacterium | reverse complement strand
CTTTAGATATGACTCGGTACATTTAGTCCCAGCCGGAGTCTGCCTGGTCGCCTTGATTTCAGTCGGGGCGCCCAAAGGTAGGGCCTTCTTTTGATCGATTGCGCTTTTCCCGAAACTTTGCAACGTTTTCGTGAATTGATCCAACGAGTCTGAAGTGCTGGTTTTCTCGCGAGAAATCTCTCCCTTAGTGTAGATGTATAAAATTTGATTGGGGTGGAGAATCTCCAAGGTGATCTCACTATCTACCGGTTCTTCCACTCTTATTTCTTCGGTATGCAGCGATATCGGCTTCTGTGACTTCTCGGTCGATAAGAGATAGCTGACAGGCGCGTCGGATTCTATGTCCGCGTGATCGACTGACAAGGTAACACGGCGAGGTATGGTTGCAGAGAACGAATCCAGAGAAATGATTGACAGCACCATACCCAAAACACTCAACATCAAGGTACGTTGCAATCGATCTGAATTGAAGGCGGCTGTCGAGCAAGTTCCACCGAAGATGAATACTAGAGCGCGATAGTGCATGGTTTCTTCCTATGGGGTTGGTGACTTCGGAACCTAAAAAACAATGTGGAAAGATTGCACCCTCAAGTGCTTCATGCTCACGTCCTTCTGGACGATGGCGCTTACGCACCTTCGGTCTGGCGTCTTCGACTTTCTACATGCAGAATGCCGACGGAAAAAAATTGGCCACCGTATCTGCGGTGCTATTGAGGGTTTTTCTATTGTTTTCAGTCGAAGTGCCAGTCGCATCACCTCGATAAGAACGCGTGGGATCTGACCAGCGTGGAATACGACGACATCCCAGGGGCATACACTCAGCAGGCTCTTCGGCCATGATGGTTCTCCAAGGCTTAACGCCAGTTCTGGACGGTCGCAGGTTCACGTGGCCATGACTAAAGGGAAAGACTCCGTAATCAATCTCGCTATTGTGGAACGCACCCATGAGATGCCCCAACTCATGCCCAAAGGAATAGACGCCAGTAGCGCAGTTCAGAGGCACCACGGAAAAGGCGTGTCGGCAGTATTGGGTGCTCAATGCCGCCATCTGACGGGACTGTCCGCATGATTCGTGGGGTCCCGCCATCTTTCTAATCAGCAAGACCAGATCTGCTTTATGCTCTCGCCGTAGGGCATGCACCTCGTTTATATCGGAATCCATTGTTCCCTCCAACGCATCCAAATCACTCAAAATGCTAGGTTTCTCCGAGTAGTGCAGCAAACCGGAATGCACCAGTCGAATGCGTTGATTGACCCCGCTTCTGGAGTACGACAATCTGGTTTCGAACATAGCTTGATTGATGGTTGCCAACATTGCGCTACGGGACCCTGCTTCCCACTTGGCGCGCGTTGTGTAGAAGACAATAATGTCTATTGTCGGAGCGATGGCGACTCTTGTTAAGCCGGTCTCGTTGATACCGCGGGAGTGGATCTTCGGGGTCACGGGAAGCGACTCGGGCGGAAATGCTCGCGGATCGATTTCTTCAATGAGATGCACTTTGCCCTTTAAATGACGGACGCGGTACATTTTCCCCTCTGAGGTGACGATGTCTCCTGCTAGCGAGTCTCCGACCAAGGAGAATGTCGCGTCGCTGCCATCGTCTCCCTGAATGGCGCCATGCCAGATTAAGCCCTGATCCTTAATTTGCTCTTGAAGCTCCTTGACCACCGTGATGCTGCTCTTGTCTGGAAGGCTTAGTAAGAATCCAGCATCTGTCGCGGGGGACAGAAACAACTTCGTGTCAATCTCGACAATCTCGTGACGGAGGGCCTGTGGGGTCAAGGTGATGGTGCCTGCCCACGGAATCGGCTTCCATAGGGAAGGAAAGTCTTTGCCCAAGGATTCTCCCGCCCATGCCGCCAGACCAAACACAACCACCGCGGCAAGCATGCAAAAATTAGCGAATCCTTTTTCTGAGTCCGTCGTCATGGCGAATTCCTTCTTAGTGCAGACATCGTCTTTAAAGGCCGTGCGCAGATCATCTGTCACGGGACGGGCGGTACCCGCCGGCGCCTTGATCTGCTGCGTACGAGAAAGTTACCTCGGGGCGCAAGCTACGCAGGGTATTCCCCACTTTGTGTCACAACCCGTCGCACAGTAACCGGCCGATACGCATGGAGGAAAATTTGCGGAGGCGCAATCGCCCACGGTTGCCAGCTTATCGAAGGTGATAGTAAATAAAGCGTTAGGTTCTTTTGTTTGCACAAACTCCCAAGCATTCATGAACTGCATAAGCCGTTTGCTTTCATGCCAAAATTCATAGGTGAGTGAGCCTGATGTAAACGTGGATGCGGGGCTAGGCAGGTCGCTGCAACCGCCGCAACGAATACCTGCTTGATCAAACGTCTCTCCGAGAATGTATCGAAACTGTTTATCGAACATTGCTAACTGGTGTTGTGTTCCGGTTACCAATGCACGTGAAGTCGGCAAATTTGGTCCGGCGATCGCCGACGAAATCACACCGGCCAATGCTATGATGATAATGCGTAGTGCGATACTCATGGGTGTTCTCCTTTATTTGGTTGAGGACAAATAACACTATGATCCGACCATTTGTCCAATAGCCGAATCCACATCAAAAACTAATGCTCACTCTTCCGTAAACAAAACGTCTCGTGGCCACACGCGGATTCAATGGATCGATCTCAAGCAAATCTACTTTCTGATCGAAGAGATTCCTGACACCCACGGACAAAAGTCCCAATCGCCTTGGCAGACGATATTCCAGTGAGGCATCTGTTATCCAGCCATCGTCCTCTTTGGGAACAAAAGGGAAACCAACGTCCACGGAAAAAGTCCCTTTTTGCTTCACATAAGTGCTTCCGACTCGTCCGGAAATACCGTTTTGATTGATGAGTCTTAAGGCGAGAGGGGTTGAGGTCGTCTTGAGATCGACGATACCCTCGATCCCCGAGAGAATCTGGGGACGCTCCAATTGCTCGTACTCGAATTGTGCGGTGGCGACTAGCCGCCAACCTCCTAGCGGCCAGTGCGCAGGAAAGGGTTTGTACGCCTTGTATAAATACGCCTGGGCGGCTTTCTCACGCCATGTGAAGTCCTGTTCAAGGAGAATGGAAGGTACCCTAAGCCGCCTCGATGAGATTTCCATCCCCAAATAAGCGCTCGGGGAAATCGTTTGGTCGATGGCGAATCCCCTGCGACGAGAAACAGTACCTCTGACGTCTCCGTAGAACTGCTCGAACCCGGTAAAGAACTGATTAAAACCTGCTACTTGGGTGGGTTCCAGAGTTTGGCTCCGAATGAAGGGGCGCCGCACATATGTGAACGTGGCCGCTCGCAGTGTCGTACCGGGCAGAGGTGACCAAACTAATCCTAGCTTTGGACTTACTCGTTTTCGTCGAAGTGGCTCTTGCTGACGGATGCTCGTGAAGAACGAGTTCTCGAGCTCAAACCGTTCGGCGGCGAGCCCTGCCTGGACGCTGAGGGGGTGTCCGGTGGCGCGCCAGCGTCCATAGGCGTAAAGATTTGTAGTTTTCGCCGTCACATCGATCTGCTCCAAAACGAAGTGCTCCGGCTCCTCTATATGTCCCGCACCAACCAAGACTTGGAGTGGTCCAAAATTGTTTAGGTATTGGAGTTCTGTCGCGTAGCTATGTGCCGTGGTGTCGGTAAATAAGCCTCCATCAGGGAAGCTCTCGACTTCCCGGGATCGATCCTCATAAATCGCGGTCCAGATCAAGTCTCCCCAGGAAGAGCCCGGCGTGTGATGGCCGCTTAATCGATAGTTCGTGCTTCGCTCGCTAATTGTGGTCGGTGTTAAGAGAAGAGGCTCGAACGCGTAGAAGGTCTGGCCAACTTCGAATTCAGATCGCTTCAAGTCGAACTGAATCGAATCGGTTGAGGATATTTGGCCGTGCGCAAAAACTCCATATATGTCGCGTTCCGCCGAGTCGTTCTCAATGAATCCCTCGGACTCATAGTGCAATTGACTGGCGGCCACGGACACGCGTTTCCCTAGGGCGCCAAGCACGACCTGCTCCCCATGGGTACCTCGCCCTCCCGATAAACCGTCAAACTGGAACCTCGCTTGATTTCTACTAAACAATCGGTTGAATTCGTTTGCTCCGAGTATCGACGGGCCGTTGTCCTTTAGCATGAGTAGATTGTCGGTGGTGAGTAGCGGCGCAACCAATGGAAGCGAGAGTGGTTGGCGAATTTGGGCTTGGAGTGCCTCGCTTACCCGTGAAATGTCGTGTCGCGGGAGCTGCATGTAGGATTCCGCGAGAAGGCGATGTGCGGAATGATTCGCAAAGTCATCCGCCAGCGCGTTGGCGCTTTCCACTACTACAAGTCTCTCAAACCCAAGTTCACGATAGAGCCCCGCCCGGCTTGTGTTTCTAGCGGCCGAGTCATTGTCTAGCAGCAACCTCGATCGATACACCGCCCTGTTATCATTCTTCTGAATGGAGCTTTGCAGTTCATCGAGCGCCTCAACTGGTCGGTTCTGCGTCTGCTTGAGAATTGCATCATAGAAATGCGGCGTTGGGTCCTTGGGATCAAGCTTCTTAGCGATCTCGAACTGGCTGGCGGCCAGGGTGTCTCGCTCCTTGGAGTTCTCCTCGTAGTAGGCTTTGCCCACATAGCTTCTGATCAGCGAGTTCGTGGGGTCCAAGGCCACCGCGATCTCGATTTGTTCCCGGCCCTGTTCGAGCTTGCCCTCCCGAATGATCGCCAGTCCATTGCCCAATCGTGGCAGCGGATCGGTGGAATCCAGCTCAATGGCCTGGGCGAAGTCCTGTTTGGCCTGCTTGGTATCGATCTGGGCAAGATGTACGAAGCCCAACACGGTATGTGCCCGGCTCTCCTTCGGGTTGGCCTTCACTGCGGCTTGCGCCGCTCTCTCGGCAGCTCTCGTATCCCCCAAGGACATTAACAGCTCCGCCACCCTAGCTTGGATGAGCGCACTATTGGGTGCGAGGGCGGCGGCGCGTTTTGCGGCCCCCAGGGCTTTCTCCAATTCGAAGTGCGCCTGTTGCGCGTAGGACAGTGCCAGCCACGCACGGCTCGATTGGTCGGACAGTTCCACCGCGCGCTGGGCGAGCTTTAAGGCTTCGGCTTTGTCGTTCTTCACCACGGCGATGACCGAGGACAAGGCTTGCGCATCGGCGGATAGCGGCACCAGCTCGATGAGGGCTTTGATCTGTTCCTGGGCTTCGTCGACTCGCCCGGCGCGCAATAATCCTTCTGCCCGAGCGGTGAGGCAGGCGGAGCGCTCGGTGGGGGCGAGGCCCATGCAGTCGGTTGGAATATCCCCGGCCGCCTCGCTGGTGGGCGGGTAGTACAGCGCCCACTGCACCGCATCGGTGGGGCGGATCAGGGCCTTGATGGGCGCGGGCTCTTCACCGGGCCCGGCGCTGGTGACCTGACCCGAGGTGAGAACGAGGCGAGCGACTTGAGACACCAGGCTCTCGGCGGACACGCGGCCTTCGAAGACGGAGAGTTCGGCGCGGTCGCAGGCGAGGGCCACTTGAAACTCGGTGCCTTCCACCGCCGCGTTCAGGTAAGGCGTGTAGACCTTGAACTTCTTGGGAAAGCGGGTGATGAAATACCCCGCTCCACAGGCGTTGCCGACCACGGAGGGAGGGACCTGATCGTCTTTGAACATCTCCACGTGGATCTCCGAGCCTTCGGGGCGCAGCAGCATGGTGGAGTTTTGATCGACGCGCACCAGGGTTTCGGGGGCGAGGACTACGGCGGAGCGGCTGCGGGTGCCGGTGTGGAGGATGTCGCCTGGACACAGGGGGAAGTCCAATTGGCTCACGGCGTGCCAGGGCCCGGTGCCCGCGCGGCGTACTTCGATCTTGCCTTGCAGGGAGACGATGCGCCCAATCATGGGGCTGCATGTCGCAATGGGATCCGCAGAAGACGCCGGCGCGCTGAGGGCGAAGCCAAGGCTTGCCAACATCGCGACCGAATACCTACGGATCAGCATATCCCCTCCCGTACAACCTTCGTTGTTCTGGGCACGGCAGTATTTAGTTGCCGCGCACTTTCCTGATACCCAGACTACGCTTCGCTCTTCGGCGAGTGAATCTAACTTTAGTTATAAGCGCGTCCATTTGCAATGACTTTCTGAATCACGATGCCACTGGAATGGCTTGGCCGTTCCAGTCTGGATGCTCCGCGATGTATTGGACATAGAACGCCGTCGGGCCGTCATCGGGAAAGTCTTTCAATAACTCCCGAAACAGCCGCAACCCCTCCTCGACGCGATTGTCTTTACAGGCGGAAAGTGCCACGGCAAATTCCGCGAATAGGCGCCGTTGGGCGGAGGTTGCCGTATTGGTGCGTCCGGCCAATTCGAATACGCGGGTTGGGATCGTTTTGCCGCGCAACATGAATAGTCCCAGGTCGCGCGCCAGGTAATCCTCGGAGGATTGAAACGCTGGCAGGGAGACCAACAGCGTGGTGCGAAGCGTCTTGTTGAGATTCTGGATGCGGGTGGCGGTGTTCACGGTGTCGCCAAAGGCGCCTAGGGGGGCTTGGTTTTCGAGGGAGCCGAAGGTGAGCGGACCCCAGTGAACACCGATACGGGTGGGCAATTGCGTGCGGGGCTGCCGGGCGTTGAAACGTGCTAGAGAATCCAGAATGGCAAGACTGGCTTCGCACGCTTGCCGGCAATTGGCGGTATCGCTCCCGTCGTTTGCCCATACGGCGATCATTTCATCCCCCGCGATGTTGCTCACGATGCCGTCGCGCCGCGCCACTTGCCGGGTCATCGCGGAAAAGTAGCGGTCCATGAGCTTGACCAATGTCTCAGACGGTAACCGTTCGGAGAGCGTGGAGAAACCGGCCGCGTCCGTGGCGATGCATGCTCCGGACAAGGCTCCCGAGGGCGCGCGCAAACGCCGCGCGTTCTGGCGTATACGTTGCACGACCTCGCGAGGGAGTAGGCGTCCGAGAAAGGCTTCCAGTTCGCGGCTCCTAAGGGTTTGCTGAAGGGATTGCCAAGCGAAGGAGATCAACAAGCCCGTAGGCAGCACGATACCCAAGGGAATTACGATGGGAAGCCAGATATTGTGGGTTCGAAACAAAACCGACGCTGCAACGAGATACACGGCACCCGTCCCCGCCGCGGCGAGGAATCCTATGGCTGTGGGCCAGTACAAGGTAATCCCCAGCGGAACGAAGGCGAACAGCGCGACGATGAACAACGCTAAGGCGGTGGGAGCGCGCCGGAGTTGCGAACCGTCTAGCAGATTGGCGAACACCGTGGCGGCCAATTCCACGCCGCTGAAATGCACGCCGTCGTCCTGTGCGAAGTAGGATTCGAAGTGGTCGAGTTGTTCGGGCCGGCCAGATTCCGAGTAACCGATAAACACCGCTCGGCCTTTAATTTTCTTCTTCGTTGCCTCGGAGGGGGCAGGTAGTAGAAGGTCCTCGTAGCTGAGGGTGTCCAGCGTTCCGGGCGGGCCGTAGAAGTTTGTCTGGATGACCGGTTCCGAAGCAAGGATGGAAATCCAGCGCTGGGCCGCGCTCTGCGCGCTTTTCGGTGTCCGCCTGTTCGTGGAGGCGCCATTGCTTGGCGAGCGAAGCAGTTGCCGTAATTGGAGCGCCGTGGCCTCCAATTCGCCCGCCACGAACAGCTCCGCCTGGGTGGCGGGGAGGCCCCAGGCGGGGGACGTTGCCCCCGGAATCTCGCGCAGGACGTCCGGGTAGGCCTGCCTCAATTGAAACAGCATGGCCAGCACCAATACGCTCGGGCGCGGCGTATCCGGTGCGCTGTAGAGATACACGCGCCCATAGGGCGGCTTCACATCGGCAATATGAAAAGGCCCAATCCCGAGGGCCTCCCGGCGGATCGCTTGTGTCAGCGTCGCCGCATTGATGTTCGATAAATCGGACGACAGTTGTGGGTTGGCCTGGTCAAGAGTCTCGTAGACTTTGGTGGCCAGGAAGACATTCTTCGCTTGGCGCATAGCGCCGGCCAGTTGCTCATCTTGCGCGGCGCGAACATCCTCGCCATCCACCACGAATGGATCTCGCTCGCGAAAGGTGAGGTCGAATACGATGGTGCTGGCTCCCATCGCATGGAGCGCATCCACCAGCCTGGCGTGGATGCACCGGGGCCAATCGGCGACGCGCGAGGCGGTCGGTAGCGGCCGGTGCGTTGGGGGAAGTGCGCCAATCTTGAGATCCTCGCAACGCTGGTACGGGCCGATAGCCGCGGGGAGCCCGATGCGCTGGGCAGCGGAATCGTTGATGGACACCACCGTCACGCGATCCGGCGGCGGCAATGCACCGCGCAGCTGAAACAGAAGCTTCAAACCGAAATCGCGGCCTAGTTCCTGTCCAAAGTTGGTGGTTTGAAGTGCAACGCCACCAAGGGTAAGGCACAGCCCCCCATAAATCAGTACCAGCGCCCTGGGCGCCGATGCCAGCCAATCCCCCCCTCGGATCGCCATGGTCTATTGAACTGAATGGATTGGACGAACGCTGGTGGAGATTAACGAGCCCCCATTCGAACCCGGTCGCGGTCCGCCATCAGGCGCTGGGTGATGAGATACATGACGTAGAAGGCGAACTGAGGATTGAGAAAATAGCAGCGCCGCACTTCCTCGAAAGTAAGAGTGAAGAGGTCCACAGCGGTCTTGCACAATGCCGTACAGGTGCGCCGGTGTTCCGGTGCGAATACGCCGATTTCCCCAAATAGCGCATGCGGTTCCATATCCACGCCAATCTCCTTTAGAGCGACGATGCCACGCTGCACATAGTAGATCTTGTCTCCTATGTCGCCCGAGCGAAACAATACTGTTCCCTTGGGATGGCGCTCATGCGTCATCGTGGAGAGCAGCCATTTCATGTCCATATGGCCGGCCTGAGCCCGGCGAAGCTCCTCGGGATCCACGTTGTGGAGTTGCAGATAAAACGCGATGGCCTCGCAGCGGCTGCGCACCTTGAGTTTGGTGAAGATGCGGTTCATGTGGACCTTTACCGTACCTTCGGAGCTGCCGCGGCGTTGCGCGACCTCGTAGTTGGAAAGGCCCTGCGCGGTGAGAGCCAAGACCTCCGCCTCGACTTGGGTGAGCCCGTAGTCTTTTACGCTGGCGTCAAAGCGCCAGGCCTGCTCACTGCCGGCTTGCGTCCGGCTATGCCGTGCGCTTGCCGAAGGCCCGAGACATTCCTCGCCATACGCCGGCTCCGCCCTTGTGGTCGCGGCGTGGGTGATCCGTGGAGGATCGGTCAGGTTCATGGATATCCCTCCTAGCTTCTTATTGTCATCCCCCTTTTGCCGCCACGGGAAAAAACGACCGAGGAGCGAGCGGTGAAACTCGAACCTCGGACCCAAAACACATCAGGAGGAGAATCTGTGGACCCATGCTCCGGGCCACGGAGGAAGACTACGCCGGCCTTTTGGATGCAGCCATATGTCCAAGGATATACGCGGGCGGGTTAGTCCTGGTTCCCCCGGGCGATGCTCTGCTCGCTCGTGCGCACGACGGCTGGGATGGAGCCGCCGGAGCGGCCCATTACCAACTCGACGGGACTGCCCCTCAAGTCGCTAGACGCAACCGTAGCCGCGGCGTTCTGGTCGCGGGTGATAGGAGGAGCGCTGCGCCCCAGGATATTGGAGACGTCCAACCCGCTGGCGTTCGCCGTGACTTTTCGCTCCACAAAACAATGAGCGCTTATGCTGGGGGCTGGGGCGCGTCCCTGGATGCTGGACACATCGCGCGCCAACGTGCACACCGGGTTGTCTACGGCTGCGTTCGCTGGCAGAGCGGTTAAGATCGCCATTGCTGGCAGGATACCGATACCGAATAGAAGTTTAGTGTTCATGGAAGTTCCTTTGAATGGGTTAACGGGCTGGGTTCTTGGGGAACCCTCCGCCGTGAGGCCCTTGGGCAACCTTCATTGCAGGCTGTCACGGCATGCCGGCAGAATAGTCGCGCGCGAACGAAAGCGAAATTGGACCAAGGATATACATCGTTGGTAAGGTGCGAGGCGAGAGGTTGTAGTACGCTAGCGCGCGTTTATTACGTCGTTTCTTTCCCTCATCCCCACCCTTCTCCCGGGGGGCGAAGGGCTTTTTTACCTCCCTCGCCCTCCGGGAGAGGGACCGAGGGTGAGGGAAAAACATGTCATGATTTGCGAAAACATCGATAGATGCGCGAGGAAAGAGAGGCCATGAAATGAGCAGCGACAAGCGCGAGACCGCCACGCTGGCGGGCGGATGTTTTTGGTGCATAGAGGCGGCGCTTCGGCTGGCCGGTGGCGTGGAAAAAGCCGAGTCGGGCTACATGGGCGGTGCCCAGCCGAACCCAACTTATGAAGCGGTATGCGGTGGCGATACGGGCCACGCGGAAGTGGCCCAGATCCTCTTCGATCCAACCGTGATTTCTTTTTCCGCTTTACTGGATATGTTCTTCGTGATCCATGATCCCACCACGCTTAACCAGCAAGGTAACGATACGGGATCGCAGTACCGCTCGGCGATCTTCTATCACTCCGGTGAGCAGAAGCGCATTGCCGAAGAGAAAATCGCGCAACTCACCAAGGACCGCGTCTTCGATGACCCCATCGTCACCGAGGTCACCCCTGCCACGGAATTCTTCGTGGCGGAGAACTATCACCAGGAATACTTCCGCAAGAATCCCAACCAACCCTATTGCCGCTTCGTGGTGGCACCCAAGGTGGACAAGATGCGCAAGCAGTTCATGAGTAGGCTTAAGAAGGCGTGAGGAGGGAGGGGTGAGGGGTGAGGAGTGAGGAGTGAGGAGAAGAACTCCTTCCCCCGCTTGCGGGGGAAGGCTGGGATGGGGGCTTAGGGGTTACTCCTCCCCCCTCCCTCCTCGCCCCTCACGCTTTTCCGTTTACTGCGCGAGTTCCATCCGCGATTCGGTATTGGCGGCCAGCGCCCTCGCCGTCCTCACCAAATCCAGAAACTCCTTGCGGTAACCAAACCTGTCTTCGGAGGCTGCGCTCTTGGCGAGGCGGTGGATGTCTTCGTAACCGTATTTTCCGAGATACTTTCCGCCCTTAAGCTCTTGGCCGAAGGCCGCCACGGCCACTGCAAAACGAAACTCCGGTGACGCGATTTCAATGTTCTTGCGGTCATCCTGCATGCGTATGGCGGTCTCCATCAACTTGCTGTCGCTGCCTTCCGGAGTCTTGTGCCGCAGTCGCAATAGCGCCACTTCGTCAGTGCGCGAAGGACGTTGATTGCCGGGCTGGTAGCGCAGCGGATCGATGAGGCTTTTGCCCTCGCCGTGAAGACGTATCTCGTAGAGGGCCGTCACCGTGTGGCCCGCGCCGATCTCGCCGGCGTCCACCTTGTCGTTATTAAAATCCTCGCGATTAAGCGCGCGGTTTTCGTAACCGATCAAGCGGTACTCGGCCACGGTGGCCGGGTTGAATTCAACTTGAATCTTTACGTCCTTGGCGATCGTGGCGAGAGTGGAGGTGAACTCTTCGACCAACGCCTTGCGCGCTTCATTGAGCGTATCGATGTAACCGTAATTCCCGTTACCGGCATCGGCCAGTTGCTCCATCAATTGGTCGTTGTAGTTCCCCGTGCCAAAGCCCAGAGTGGAAAGGGAAACTCCAGTCTTGCGCTTTTGCTCGATGAGGTTCTTCAGCGCCTCGAAGTTGGTCACGCCCACATTGAAATCCCCGTCGGTGGCCAACAATACGCGGTTGATGCCACCGGGAATGTAGGCCTGTTGGGCGACGCGGTAGGCCAGCTCGATGCCCGCCGCGCCGTGGGTGGAGCCGCCCGCGGAAAGGCGCTCCAGGGCCGCTAGTATCTTTCCTTGATGTTCGCCGGAAGTGGGTTCCAGCACCAAGCCCGAAGCGCCGGCGTAGACCACCATGCTGGCCTTATCTTGCGCACGCAGCTCTCGCGTGAAGAGCGTCAAGGCGGATTTGAGCAACGGTAATTTGTTGGGCTCGTCCATGGAGCCCGACACGTCGATCAAGAACACCAGGTTGGCGGGTGGCAAAGACTCCTTTGCCATGTCCTTTCCCTTGATGGCGATGCGCAACAAGTGCGTATCGCTGTTCCAAGGTGTAACGGAGATTTCCGTATGCACCGCGAAGGGCTCGTGATTGGACGGGCCAGAGTAGGCGTAGGGAAAGTAGTTGATCAATTCCTCCACGCGAACGGCATCCGCGGGCGGCAGTTGTCCATCGTTGAGGAAACGGCGCACATTCGCGTAGGAACCCGTATCCACGTCGATGCTGAAAGTGGACACCGGATGTTCGGAAACAAGTTGTACCGAGTGCTGGGCGAGATGCTGGTACTTCTCGGTGTTCTCCGGAAGAGGAGAGTAGCGGGAGAATCCGCCGGCGTCTAATGCGGGCGCGGGCGCGGCCACCATTGGGCGGATTCCGCGCCGTGCTCCCGCGGCGGATTTGCTCAGGAGGAGTTGCTCCTCTCGCATGCGCCGTTCCGGTTCTGCTTTGCTTTTCGAGGGGTGATCCTCTTTCGCAAGCACATCGTATTCGGTGTGAGCACTGGATGCAGGTTGCTTCGGCGGCGCGGGGATCTCATCGTCCTTCGAGACCGTGCTCGCCAACGCAGGCGGATTCTCCTTACCGTGTTGCTCCGGAGCGGAGCAAGCGAATAGCGTAAGGACTAATGCAATGTGAAACATCTTGCGCAACCAAGCCATGACCATCTCCTTTTGTTGGAACCCAGCCTATAAACGCGGGGCTCTTGGAAAAGGGGTTAAGGCAGAATGGCGCTTATTAAGATCCGGGAAATCCCGCTTCTACTACCGCGTGCGTAGTTCCGCTTTCGAGAGAAATTCGCCGGGCTGCCCCCGGCGACTTTCTGATGGATGACTTATTTCATTCCCACCAAATGCGAGCGCAAGGAGCCTGGCACTTCCAACTCCATGGACAACACCCTGGAGGATAGCGACTTGCCGTAGTTGTCCAGGCACAGACTGCGCGATACGCCGCCGCCCAAGGCCTCGTACGCCACGAAGTTGAGGGCGCCAATGTTGTCTACCTCGAAGCGATCGACGCGGCCCTTCACCACGCCCGCGTAGTGCGCCTTGAAGCGCTCGGCGGTCAGCTGTTCCTTGATCAGCCCGTAGAGTTCCGGCGCGTAGGCGATCACGCAAACGTTGGAGGTGTTTCCCTTGTCACCGGAGCGCGCGTGCGCGAGGTGTCTCAATTGAACTTGCATGGCTTAACTCTCGAAAAAGCGAATGGAAGGTTGAATTTTTTCGCGGGGCACAAGGGATGACCAGATGCCGATGATCTCGCGCGTGCGGTCCTGGTGGGGGACGCGCTTGCCGGTCATGCCCACGCCGGAAACGGCCATCCCATCCACTTCGCGCCCTACCTTGATGGCTTCCTCTCGCGTCTTGGTGCGCGCGGCTACGCGCACCGCAACCTCATAGGGTTCGGGCGCATCGCGCGGGGT
Source organism: Burkholderiales bacterium (assembly GCA_046160525.1). Classification (GTDB taxonomy): domain Bacteria; phylum Pseudomonadota; class Gammaproteobacteria; order Burkholderiales; family SHXO01; genus SHXO01. Next base: position 4,165 of record JBJXGQ010000342.1, on the reverse strand, counting down.
CATGTCTCCATGAATCGCGTTCAGCCCAAGGAAATCGACACGCAGTTCCTCGGCGTTGAGCTTCACGATCTTGAAGCGCTCCTCCAGTATCTTCTTGGCCAATTGCGCGCGCTGCAAAGCGCCCGGGCCGGCGTAGAAGAACATGTCCTCGCCGATGAAGCCTTCGATGCAACCGATGGAAACTTTCAGCGTGGGGGTTCTGGGTTTGCCGCCGATGCGGGTCACGCGCACGCGGTCGGGTCCCGCTTGCTCCAGCTTTGCCGTCGTGAAATCCACGACGACGTCGGGCGTGATGTAATTAGCCGGGTCGTGCACCTCGTAGAGCATCTGCTCCTTGACGGTTTGCAAGTTGATCGCGCCCCCGGTGCCCGCCACTTTCATGATGATTGCACTGCCGTCCGCCTCCACCTCCGCGATGGGGAAGGCGAGATTCCACGGTTGTGGCACATCCTTGAACCCTGGGTCGGCGAAATATCCGCCGGTGACTTGCGCGCCGCATTCCATCAAGTGCCCGATGCCGTTTCCGGCCCCGAGTTTGGCGTGATCGAGCGCATCCCATCCGAATTCGTACATCATCGGCGCCATGAAAATGGAAGGGTCCGCGGCGCGCCCCGTTACCACGATGTGCGCGCCTTGCTTCAAGGCATCGACAATGGGTTCGGCGCCAAGATAGACCTCGGCGGATGCGATCTGGCCGGCCAGCGACGAGGTGGGTTTGCCGTTCTCAAGGATCTTGTCCGTGAGTTCGAACACGCGATCGTTGATCACGCTACCGGAGACAGCGGCAACCTTGATGCCCTTGGCGCCAAAATGCCGCAGCCAATGCACGATGCGTTCGGCGGCGGCGTTGGGGTTGATCCATCCCTGGTTGCTGACGATCTTGGTGCCGCGCTTCAAGCATGCGGGGAGCACAGCCTGCATGCGGTCGTCGAGATACGTATCGTAGCCAGGGAAGCTTGGATCGCGCCGCGCTCGCACTTGGGCGGCGGAGACGGTGGCTTCCGCCATGGTCTCGAAGCACAGGTAATCCAGATCGCCCTTTTCGGCATTGAGCGCCGCGGGCTCGATGCGGTCGCCCCACCACGCGGAACCCGCGCCAATTCTGATCGTTGTTTTCATGTCGTGTCCATTTTCTCAAGTCTCGTAGCGCAATCCCTAGCCGCCATAATACCTTGCTAAACTCGCGCTCCTTATCGTTAGCGCCGCGTGAGACCGCCCATGACCAAGAACAAGACATCCCGCTGGAAGAATCGCCCGGAAGGATCCACCTGGGGAGACTTCGGTCCCGATGACCAACTGGGCCGCCTGAACCTATTGACGCCTGCGCGCGTGCTAAAGGCCGTGCAGGAAGTGAAAACAGGAAAGGCCTTCTGCCTGAGCTTGCCCTTGGATTACCCAGGCGGCAACGTGCTCAACCCGCGCCGTCATCCGCCCGTGCTGCGGCCCACGTTGCGCAACGGCAAGCCCAACATGAATTACCAGTTGGGCAAGGATAATCCAGACATGACGGATGTGGTCAACGACGACGTCGCGATCATCCACCTGCAATACTCCACACAGTGGGATAGCTTGGCCCACGTCGGGCAACTCTTCGATGCCGATGGCGATGGCCAGCCCGAGCCTGTGTTCTACAACGGCTACCGCGGCGGCACCGACATCGTGGGCCCGTCCTCAGCCGACGATGCGGGCGCCGTGGGGATCGTCCCGGTGAAATCCACCTCCCATGCCAAGGCGTTGGGTGTAGAGAACATGGCGGCCAACTGCGTGCAAGGCCGGGGGGTGATGATCGACATCCACGCCCACGTGGGGCGCGAGCGCGCCGTCATCGGCTACGACAAACTCATGCGGATACTGGAGGCAGACGCCGTCGTCGTGGAAGAAGGCGATATGGTTTGCATCCACACCGGCTTCAGCCAGCTTTTGCTCGACTTGAATCGCAAACCCGATCTGCAGACCGTCGACAACTCCTGCGCCGTGCTGGATGGCCGCGACCAGAAATTACTAAGATGGATCACCGACAGCGGTCTCGTTTCCCTGATTGCAGATAACTACGCGGTGGAGGCTCACCCCGCCACCAGCCACCCCGGTTGCTGCGCGGCCTTGCCTATCCACGAGCATTGCTTGTTCAAACTCGGCGTCAATCTGGGCGAGATGTGGTATCTCACGGAACTGGCCGCCTGGCTGCGCGCCAACAAGCGCTCCCGCTTCCTGCTCACGGCGCCGCCCCTCCGACTCCCCGGTGCCGTAGGTTCGCCCCTCACCCCCATCGCCACGGTGTAGGTTTATGCCCTTCACCCCTCACCCCTAACTCCTCACCCCTCACGCCTCACGAAAGTGTCTTTCCTCACCGGCCACGGCCTCCTCCCCTACGGCAAGCACCCAGGGCGCGGCACGCTCGATCTCATGAGCGGCGCCGCCACCTTGGCGCTGGCCGACGCAGGGCTGGAGCGCAAGGACGTGGACGGATTGGTCTGCGGCTACTCCACGACCTTCCCGCATTTAATGTTGTCCACGACCTTCGCGGAACACTTCGGTTTGTCGCCCGCCTACGCGCACGGCGTGCAAGTGGGCGGCGGGACTGGATTCGCCATGGTGATGCTGGCGCATCATTTGGTGGAGTCGGGTGTTGTGAAGAACGTGCTGGTCGTGGCCGGCGAGAACCGCCTTACGGGCCAGAGCCGGGATGCGGCCGTGGTCACGCTGGCGCAAGTGGGCCACGCCGAATACGAGGTGCCCCTTGGCCCCACCATCCCCGCCTATTACGCGCTGGTTGCGAGCCGCTATTGCCACGAGTACGGCATTGGCGAGCGCGAACTGGCGGAGCTGGCGGTACTCATGCGGCGCCATGCCGTCATGCATCCCGGCGCGCAGTTTCGCGAGGCCATTAGCGTGGATGACGTGATGAAATCCAAGACCATCGCCGCTCCGCTAAAGCTGCTGGACTGCTGCCCCGTGTCCGACGGTGGCGCGGCCTTTGTAGTGAGCAAGGAGCGCGTCAACAGCTACGGGGTTCGCATTTTCGGTACCGGCCAAGCTCACACTCACCAGCACGTGACGGCAGCCAAGAGCTTGACCCAGTTCGGCGCCGCTGCATGTGCTGAGCGCGCGATGCGTGCCGCCAAGATCGAATTGAAGGATGTGCGCTACGCCGCCATCTACGACAGCTTCAGCATCACGCTCACCATATTGCTGGAAGAAATGGGCTTCGCGCCGCGCGGGCAAGCCGGGAACATGGCGCGCGACGGTTACTTCAACCACGACGGCGCCTTGCCCTTGAACACCCATGGCGGCTTGCTTTCCTACGGCCACTGCGGAGTGGGAGGCGCCATGGCGCACTTGGCGGAAACCCATGCTCAGATGACGGGACGCGCGGCCAACCGGCAGGTGAAGGATGCGTCGCTTGCCTTCGCGCATGGCGACGGCGGCGTCATGTCTTCCCACGTCAGCCTGGTCTTGGAGCAAGTATGAGCGTGCTCGATTGGACCCAGGGCGAGGCCGGCATTGCTTATCAATTATGCCCCGCGTGCCGCGCCATCTGGTACATGCGGCGAGACTTTTGTCCCGCTTGCGGGAATGCATCTCCAGAATCGAAGCAGGCTGCGGGCAAGGGCGTGGTGTATGCGGTCACCGTGGTCACGCGCGCGCCCACGGAAGCCCTGCGCGCCTACGCGCCCTACACCATCGTGCTGGTGGATTGCGCGGAAGGTTTTCGCGTGATGGCCCACGGCGAGGCCGGACTGAAAATAGGCGACGCGGTCACCGCAACCTTTATCGAATTTGGCGGACGGAACGTTCCACGGTTTCGTGCGCAGTCGTAACTATGCCCACAACTCTGCTCCCACATCTGCCCCCACCCTAACCCTCCCCCGCGCTGCGCGCAAGGGAGGGAACCGTTATGCGGCGCGATCATTCCCTCCCTTGCATGCGCGGCATGCCGGGAAGGGCTAGGGTGGGGGCGAACAAACCACAACCCTCATGAACGAAGAACTTAAAGCCCCTCTGCGCGCACTGCTCAATCCACGTTCCATCGCCCTGGTGGGCGCATCGGAAAACCCCAACAAGATCGGCGGACGCCCATTGCTCTACCTGGGCCGCCACGGCTACAAGGGCAAGGTCTACCCCATCAATCCCAACCGCAAGGACACGCAGAAGTACAAGTGCTATC
>JBJXGQ010000341.1:0-3375 GCA_046160525.1 Burkholderiales bacterium | reverse complement strand
CTCGGCGGGTGTCCACCCCAACCGAGACGGTGCGCCTCGCACTGCATCCCGCACTGTCCGCCTCGCGCCCATGAAATATATGTCAACAGACCCTAGGAACCGGGCACGCCACCGAAAATCTCCGGCTCAGGTAAGGTCAGATTCACGCTTTCAAGGCAAACCTCGGCCTTTCCGCGTGCGTCCCAAAGAACCCACTCACCCGTTACCGAACGCCGGAAGATGTCGATGGTTCTCCGATCCGGATCGATTAGTACATATTCCTTGAACTCTGGAATGCGGCGATAGGCGGCAAACTTCTCGCCTCGGTCAAAATCCCCTGTTGACTCGGAAAGCACCTCAATGATGAGAATGGGATGGGCCTTCTCGATCCGGTTCTGGTGATCTTGTTCGTCGCAGGTTACGAAGACATCAGGATAGAAGTACGCCTCCGCGGTTCCGGGGCGAACCTTTACATCGGACATAAAGACGCGGCAAGGCGAGGACTTCAGGTGATTTCTCACTAGCGCGTAGACATTACCCGCCACGATGTTGTGCGCATCGCTCGTCCCAACCATGGCGAAGATCTCGCCGAAGAAGTACTCGTTCTTGCTGGGCTGCCTACGCTCCCACTCGAGGTATTCGCCGATGGACAGACGAGCGACCGGTTTGGCGAATCCCATATTCAATCTCGATTCAAGAATAGATGATCGATTGTACGTCCGGTTTATCGATCAGACCGCGAGTCCAAACGCTGAGCGTATTACTGCATCGGCAGGTTCTAGATCCTAGTAAGGCACTTCCAGCCGGCGATGAACCCAACGCAAGCGGAGATCTATGCTTCATGGCGGACCCATTTATCCGGATCTAACCTGCCAGCCGCTTCACTGTTACCGCCAAAGTCTGTCCCCATGGCCCACAGAAATGAAGACGGCCCCTTTCGGGGCCGTTTGGGTTGCTGCGGTATATGTCGTTGCGCTAGACCCGAGTGGCCATCCTGCGCCGGCCCGCGAACGCTGCCACGAGCCCGATGCCTAGCAGGGCCAAGCTGCCGGGCTCCGGAACAGGGTTCTGGCAGGGCGGCTGTCCAGGTAGACCGCAACCGATCACCGTACCAGCGCCCCCCCCCAGAATAACGTTTCGCGTCACGCCACCTTGCGGTGCGGTACCCAGCACGCTCAGACCGCCGAGGTTACCGCTGAAGTAGCCATGCCAGGGATCCGCCCCGGCGAGGTCAATGTTGGTCAGGCCCGGGAATGCGGTGATTCCGTCCGCCGTGAGCGTGATGTCGGTACCGATCCCGCCACCACCAACGTCGGTTGCGACGATTCCAGGGATCAGCGCTGTCAGCCAACCATACGCGCCCGTGCCGCTTTCACCCATCGAAAATAAGCCACCGCCTGTGGCCGGATTACCGGCGCCAGACACGAAGTTGTTGATGGCGTTCGCGTTGGCATTTATGGCAGCCATCTCGGTGGCCGTGAGGTCGCCCCCTGCGTTTCCGTACGTCGGAAGATAGAGTATGCCGGTGTTGGCCGTGCTAAGGTTGGTAAGCCAATTTGTGATATCCGTAACACCATCAACGTGAGTCAGCGTCCACCCCGCGGCCACCAAGTTGGATTGACCAAAGGCGGAGTTGATCGCGTTGCGCGCCTGTCCCGCAGAGGTGCCCAGATCAACCACGACTTTGGTCACTGCTGGGGCGACCTGTGATCCAATATTCTCCAGTGCCCGTTGCATGTACTCCCAGCCGTTGAGGTTAACTGTACCGTTGAAAGATCCATGGTCATTGGCATCCGTGCCATCGATGATTACCGGGCCCGCGACAGCGGATCCGATCATTGCCGACAGAGCGCCTGCAAGGATGGTTTTGGACAGGTCTGGCCTGAGGGATCGTTCGCAAATGCGAAGTATGGCGGTCATACGATTTTCGATCGGCATAATTGCCTCCTATATTGAATGTGATCATTTTCAAATGAGCTCACGCTGTTCAGAAGAACCAGACAGCGCTTCTCAGGACGCCTATACGCAAGAACTGACCCACAATAATAAGCATTCAATAAATCAATATCTTAATGAGCCGCGTGATGTAATCTCAGATCGGAGCGTAAAGATATCCGACAGTTCCGAGGATGCTGGCACCCTTTCTTTAGGCATGGCGGCGTCGCCGCATCCGCCAAAGCCCAACACCCTGTACCCCTAGTTGCGCTGTTAACGCAAGCGCAAAGGCGGTGAGGGTTCCGAAGGGAACCAAACTGATCGCAAGCACCGCGCAGAACAAGCAGAAGCCTGGCATGCCGCCTAACATGCCGCGAAAGAAATTGATGGCGGCATCGGTCCCTTGCCTCGCGTGGGCAAATCCGGCGATAACGGTGGAGGCAATGGGAAAGGCCGTCAATAACCCGCTCCAGTGCGGGCCCAGCCATCCCGCCAGATAAGTCAGCACGAGGATGAGCACGATGGCGGCCAGCAACCTCAGCGGCAAATCCCAGCGCGTGGAGGCGGGCCATGCGCCCATGTGCCGCGTGCGCGGAAGAAGCCGGGCTGCCACCAGCACGCTCGCCGCGGAGATAGCGAGCAAGGGCCATAAGCTCACCTGCCAATCTCGCAAAAGGAGCACCGTGAGGAAGAAAATCAGCCACGACACCAGGAGGCACCAGGACCAGTGATAGCGCCGGGCCATCCAGGCGTAGTTCACGCAGTAGGCCGCCACTCCCATGATGCTGACGAGGGTAAATTGCGCGGCGCCCGCGGCAAACCCGGGGCCTTGTTCCAAGGAGTAGAAGAGAAGGATCGGACCCGCGTTCACAGGCATCGCCGCCAGCCAGCCACCGATACCCATCCCCCACTTGCGGATGGCAAGCGTGACGCCGCAGATGAAAAGCGGGGAGAGCGTGAGCTTTAGAAGGAGTAACAACTAATCGAAGCGGCCACCCTCCAAGGCGCGCTCCTCCAACAGAGGCGAGGGTGCCCACAGATCGCCTTGCTCGCGGTAAAAACGCGAGACGGTTTCGTAGACTTTATCCAGCCCGGTGGTATCGGCGTAGAACATGGGGCCCCCGCGAAAACGCGGGAAGCCGTAGCCAAAAACGTAAGTGATGTCGATGTCGCTGGCGCGCTGGGCGATGCCTTCGTCGAGGATCTTCGCCCCTTCGTTGATGAGCGCGTAGATACAGCGCTCAATGATTTCCTGGTCAGAAATTTCTCGCCGCGCGATGCCCAATTCCTTGGAATTTCGCAGGATCAGAGTCTCAATCTCGGGGTCTGGCACAGGCGTGCGGCTCCCTGCCTCGTAGCGGTACCAGCCAGCACCCGTCTTCTGCCCGAAGCGGCCTAACTCGCAGATCTGGTCGGCGATTTTCGAATAGCGCTCGTTCGCAGGCCGGGTAAGAGCACGGC
>JBJXGQ010000340.1:0-6386 GCA_046160525.1 Burkholderiales bacterium | reverse complement strand
CCCGCTATACCTTGCAACGGGTCTGGGGGATATTGCTCGCACCGATGCGCTGTACTACCAAGTCATGCCCCCTAGCAGCGAGGCGGCGGCACCCGCTCCTTTTGCCACCTCCGGCAACAACATGGCGGCGTTCTTCGTTGCCCAGCACATGGGCTTGGTGTCGCGCAACTTCACCGTATCGAGCGAAGATCTGTCCCTGGAACAAGCACTCGCCTTGGCGCTCGATGACCTCGTATACGGTGAGGCGAATACCGCGCTCGTGGGCGCCGTGGATGAAACGACGCTTCCTCGTGACTTTTATGTGCGGCGTTACCCATTGAGCGCGGACAAGATAATCGGCGAAGGCAGCGCGTGGATAGTGCTGGGAACGCAATCCGCCGGCGCTATAGGCGAGGTTCTAGGCACTGAATCGCTCCCCGCCGTGGCCGGCGAGGACGAGGGAAGTTGGGCGAGCCGAAGTGTGCGGGCCGTTGAACCGATGCTTGGCGAGGTGCCGGTTCTCCTGCCTGGAGGGAGGATTTCAAATGAGGAGGTGGCGGCACTTGCGAAGTGCACGCCCGGATGGATTTTGAGCGACTATCGCGAGTACTCGGGGTGGTATCCGGCAGCGGCGGCGGCCGCGCTGGTGGGTACTTTCACCAGAGAAAGACAAACCGGCTCCGTATACGCCCATATCAACCGCGACTCCATGGGCCACACGGGAGTTATTGCGTGGCGGGTTTATCCTGCAAAAGGCCATAAAGGCCTTCAACGCAAAGACGCAAAGGACGCAGAGAAGATCAAAGGCGAACTGGATCTAACTGAACACCTAAAAATACCGGGAACGTGATGACTAAGCGCGCCCAACGAAGAATATTCTCAAGAAGGTTTTCTTTGCGTCTTTGCGTTGAGGGGTTTTCTTGGCGGCCAGTTTCTTCGCATTACCCAGCGCGCACCGGTTTACGCCACCATCTTGCGTATCGCCTTAAAAGCACTCTCCTCGCGCGCTGCGCAATCCAGAAGTCTTGCAGACAACGACTGAAACGCCGCGGGCGTGCATTCCTTGGCGCGTATGAGTTGCGCGCCGGCGACGGCGAATTCGCGCCAGCGGTCGCCAGCCTCCGATATCTGCTCGGATACGCCGCGTAGCGCGGGAAGTTTCAACAAAGCCGCTGCTTCGTCGAGGAAGGCGGCGTACATGAATCGAAATCCGCCGCCGCCCGTGCCAATTTCTTCCTGCATGCGAATGGTGTTGGCGAGCCAGCTCAATGCCGTGGCCGGCGGTTGCTTGACGGGCCAATCTTCCATGGCGCGCGCAAGCGTGCGAATACCGCTCACGCCCACGTAGCGAAAGGGAATCTTGAGCATGCGCCACGCCGTGCTCTTGAGCCCGGCGCGCGCGGCCGCCACGAGGTCGGGTTCCCCGGCGGTGCCGGCAATGCGGTACAGCAATCCCCTTGGTGCTAGCGGGCCCTTGGAGAAGCGCGCCCGGCGCAGATCCTCCTCGTGGCAACGCACCGGGGCTTCGAACACGGTGTCGCTGAGCAAGTATTCTTTCGCCTCCTTGCCATAGGCGATCACGTGATGGCCGTTGAACTGAAAGCGCATGTCGCGCGGAAAGTAAGGCAACCAGAACACGCCCGTTTGCAGCCCCACGGGTACGCCCGCCGCCAAGGCTTCGTCGAGCACGTGCATGCCGTGATCCGCGTTTCGGAACCGTTGTTTTTCCAAGCGCACGCCCAAGCGCTTGGCACCGCGCGTCATGATGGCATTGGGCGCGTCGCGGTAGGCTACCAGCGGGGCGCCGTAGATCTTGACCAGAGGGAAGTAGAGGAAGAACAACCCGCTGCCGATACCGAACACCATGGATTCGGAAAGCCGGATGCCGCTGTGCCGCAGTAGCGCGGCGAAGGCGCCGCTTTCGCAGTGAGCCGAATGCGTGTGCTCGAATGCGGGCGGGTTCACTCCGGGATGGGGCTCGCGAGCGTTTCCATGCCGATGCCCAGGGCGCTTGCATAACGGCGCAAAGCCTTTAGTGACAAGCGTTGGAAGACCTGTGGCTTGAGGTGCCGCTTCACTTGCCAAACCCAAAACCCGCTCTGGGCGGCCAGCAGGCTGGGAGTCATGTGGGCGCACGCCATATGGTAGGCAAGCGCGCTCGCCTTCCCCGCGCGCACGGCGGCTCGCGCCAGTTCGATATGGGAATTCACTTGCGCCACGGCGAGTTCGTTGGCGATGCGTTCGACTTCCCATCCCCGGCTGGTGGCGACGACGTAGCGGCCGCTGGCGTCGCGCGCGTAACAGGCGCGTAGATGTCCTTCGAGGATGGAGGGATCTTGCGGGATTTCCTCGATGCGCACGGCCTCAAACCACCGTCAATAACATGTAGTACACGGAGAAGCGCGCGCTTTCCGGAACGAAGCACAGGATGCGCTCCCCGCGCTTGAGCCTGCCGCTTTGCAAGAGGTCGTCCAGCATGAGATAGATGGATGCGGAGCCGGCGTTGCCCACGGATTCGAGGTTGGTAAACCAGCGCTGCTCGGGAATGGCCGCGCCCGCGGCTTCGAGTGTCCTTGCCAGGATAGGGCGAAAATATTGGGACGAATAATGCGGCAAGAACCAATCTACATCCGCCGCGAGCAGACCACGCTTCGCCAAGACCGCGCCGATGGTGTCCGCGCCGGCCAGCCTCGGAATGTGCAGATCGAGCAAGCGCGCGTCTTGTTTCACCGCGAAGTAGTGTTCGCGCAGCATATCCTCCGGGCTCTGCGCCTCGCGCCAGCCGCGCAGGCCGCCGTTTTCCGTCTTGATGGCGCCGCTGTACATGCACACGGGCAGTTCGCCGGCCAAGGACATGCCATCAATCCAATCGATGCGCAATGAACTGCGCTTCGAATTCGGTTCCGCGCAAAGCAACGCCGCGCCCGCGCCGTCGGACAACATCCAGCGCAGAAAATCTTTCTCGAAGGCGAGGTTGGGGTGCTCGCTCGCCGCCTCGGTGGCCCCGGGCGATTCGCCGGGAAAATTGCGCGCGGCCATGAAGCTGGAGGCAAGCTCGGAACCCGTAGCGATGGCGCGCTTGGCATCGCCGGATTTCACTGTGAGGTAAGCGTACTTGAGGGCCGCCATGCCGGCGCAGCACACGCCGGCCATGGAAACGGCTTCCAGCCTGGATGCGCCCAACTCCCCGTGAACCATCGCGGCATGCCCAGGCTTCAATTGGTCGGGCGAGGAGGTTCCGCACGCGAGCACGTCCGTGTCGCTCAGGCGCCACCCCGCGCGCTCGAGCCCGCGACGCACCGCGTTGGCGGAAAGTTGGGCGTTGGTGTGGGTGGGTTTTCCCGAGGCGGGATCGATGGCGTAGTGGCGCAAACGGATACCGTTGTTGCGCAAGGTGATGCGCCGCGCGCGCGACGGGCGCTCGCCCACCATGCCCAGCACCTGCTCCATGTCGTCGTTGCCAACGGGCGCGTTGGGCAGATAACTGCCCATCTCGGCGATGAATACGTTATTCAATGCCTGTCCAGATCGTTTAGACGCTAGTGCGAATCATAAAGCGCAAGACGTTCTCCCGAGGAGCCCGTGGGCGCTTCGAGTTCCAGTGCTTGCACCGCCACGCGCTGGCTCAGCCGCGAGGCGATGGCCGCGATGGTGAGCGTGAGCGGCAGCACCAAGATGATGGCGCCCACCAGAAAAAATGCATACACCAGGAGCAAGGGTTTGCGTAGCGCATTGCCCGGCCCGCCCACCGCGCGCATCAGCGCACCCCACACGCGAAAGCTACGATGCCCCACGCGCTCCGCCAGCATGGTGAGAGGATTGACTTTCACTGCTCCCAATCCCGCTAGATAGGGCCCCGGCGCACCGCTACGGATGCGCGGCAGCGCATCGGCCAACGCATGACCAAAGCGCGCCGCCCGCGAGATTTCTTGGTCGCTAACGCCAGCCTTGGGCAGCACATTGAAGAGCGGGCCTTGGTTCCCTGTTAACAGCCACCACGGCGTGGTGATGAACGTGGACCACAGCGGGCCTTGGTCCGTGAACACGACGTTGTCCGCCAGATGCGCGCCAAGAGCCCGCAGCTTCTGTGTCATGGCACGGTGAGCCATTGTCCACATGTTTCGGCAAGCGATGACGGTGATGACGCGCTTGCCCTTGAGCACCCGGGCCTTAGGCGATGCGAGAAAACCCATCACCGGCAGCGAGGGCGCCAGAAACCAAACCTGGTAGGCGAGAATCACGAGATCGTAGGGCGCGTCCGCATCGAAATCCCCTTGCGCAACGCTGGGCGGGTCGAGGTAGACCGATTCGGGAAACGCATCGAGGAAGGACAGGAATTTCCACGGAAACGGATAGGCCGGCTTGGGCACTACTTCATGCCAGACGACTTCCACGTCCTGGCGCCCGGCCAAGGGCTCCAACATCGAGCGGGCAATGCGGCGAAGCTGGCCAGTCTGAGTGTAGTAGATGACGAGGATGCGGCCCATGGAATTCTTGAAGCGGCCGAGCCGCCCGCCAACGCGGGAGCGCCCTTGCTTCTTATGACGTCTCAATATACTACATGCGACCCTAGGGCAACGCGTGAGGCAGTGTGAGGCAAATCGTATGGCGGGTTGGCACCCGCCCTACCCGCAGGCGCCAATGGCGCCGCAAGCGGTGCAGAATTCGCAGCCATCCTTCTTGATGACGGCGCTGTTGCCGCACTCCCGGCACTGCTTACCCGGCAAAAACGCCACGCGCGCTTCCTCGCGCTCGCGGCCGGCCTCGGGAATCTCCAGCACCCCCATCTCATTTACGGGATAACCGCGCTCGTCCAGCACGCCCAGCATGGCGTAACGGTGAATGATGAGGCGCGCAATGTAGGCCACCGTAGACGGAAAATTTCTCTGCTTTTCCTCGCCCGGAACGCGCGCCATGAAATCGCCCAGGGGTTCGGAGTAGTTGAGCAGTTTGCGCAGCTTCATGCCGGTCCAGGCAGGGTCGATGACGCGCATGTCGAGCGATAACAGCTTGCACAGCCCGTCGAGGGCGCGCGGGTAGCTGCCGGCCATCCACATGGAGTAGGGCCGGCGCTGCCCGCCGGGCAACACCAGCTCCTTGAGCATCAGCACGAAGTCATCGCCGGAACTGGCATTCAATACGTCCACCGTCCATGACATGGTGCCGTCGGTGCCCGTCTTGGGTTCTTTCTTGGCGAACAGCGCATCGAGCACGGGAGACGGACCCTCGCTTTCCTTGAAGGCGCCGAGCCGGTCCACGCGAAAGCGCACGATGCGGGCGAAGGCGGCGACCATGCTCGGCACGCGTACTACTTTGCCCTCGGGCGGCATCGGGCAATCGAAGGCGTCATCTCCTGGCGTACGCGCGAGGATGTCGAGTTTCATGCGCAGCCATTTCTTGTCTTGCGCACGCATGTCCATGGAAAGCGTTTTCGCCACGGCACCTAATCCGCGCGGTTGCTCCGCGCCGTTCACCCACACCTCGAAGGGATGCGGATCGCTATGCTGGTAGTCCGTATTCTCGTAATGCCCGACGAAAATGGCGAATTGTCCGAAGGGGGATTCCACCATATAAGTCCATGAGGGATTGCCTTCCGTGAGCTTCGGGCGGCCGGGCCAGCGCAAACTCGAAAGCGCCGGCTCCGGTGTCGCATCGATGCGAATACGGCGGTCGGTTTCGGAGGTATCCAGATCGTTGGGTTGCTCTTCGTGTTTGGTCTCAACCGACAACACGCTGCCCAACACGCTATTGGGCCGGTAAGTGGTGATACCCTTCAAGCCCGCCTTCCACGCCTGCAGATAGAGATCCTTGAATTCCTCGTAGGCGTAGTTCTCCGGCACGTTCACCGTCTTGCTAATGGCCGAATCGATGAAGGGCGCCACTGCGGCGACCATTTTCATGTGATCCAGCGCGGAAATCTCCAGGGCGGTGACGAAGGCGGCGGGAAGTTTCGCGACATCGCCACCGCGGTGGCGGTACAAGCGCCACGCGTGGTCTTCCACGTCGTAGATCTTGTGGGAATCGTCCGGCATGCGCTTCTTGCGCTGGTAAGTCCAGGAGTAGGGCGGCTCGATGCCATTGCTGGCGTTGTCCGCGAAGGCGAGCGAGATGGTGCCGGTGGGGGCGATGGAGAGCAGATGGCTGTTACGTATTCCGTGCCGGCGAATCTGGTTCTTGATCTTGTCCGGCAAGCGCGAAGCGAAGCGAGGCGGTGCGAGATATTGCTCCTTGTCGAGCAGCGGAAAGCCACCTTTCTCTTTCGCGAGAGCGGCGGAGCTTTCGTAAGCCGTGTCACGCATCGCCTGCGCGATCTTCGCGGCCATGGCGCGCGCTTCCTCCGTGTCGTAACGCAGCCCCAGCATGACCAGCGCATCGCCCAGGCCCGTGAATCCCAGCCCCACGCGGCG
>JBJXGQ010000339.1:0-5041 GCA_046160525.1 Burkholderiales bacterium | reverse complement strand
TAGTGTCGGCCACTTGTTCGGGCTCGATCACGCGCGTTTGTTTCAGCAACTCTTCCCAGCGTGACTCGTCGCCGAATTTTTGCTTGGCGATGGTCTTGTTCAACTGAATGATGCGGTCGGTGCGAGTGGCCGGCGGGTGCATGCCCAGCACGCGCACACCGTACTCGACGGAGCCTTTGCCAGCTGCCTTGGTGAAGGCCTCCAATGCCGCATTGCCCATGGCGCCGCAAATGTATTCGGTGGGGTGGGTGACGCCTGCCATGCCCACGATGTTGACGATGACACCTTGCTTGCGAGGGCGCATACGCGTGATCATCTCGCGGGTGAGGTTGATGTAGCCGAACACCTTCAATTCCCAAGCGTGGCGCCAGAGTGCCTCGTCTACCAACTCGATGTTGCCGCCGGGGATATCGCCGGCGTTGTTCACCAGGATGTCCACGTTCGCGCACGCTTGCGCAAGTTCCTTCACCGCCCCAGGCGCCCTCAGATCGCACACGTGATTGACGATGCTGGTCTTGTACTTTGCCTCGATCTCGCTCTTGGCCTTGGCCAGGAGATCGGCCGAGCGCGCCGCGAGATGCACCGTGCATCCCTCGCTGGCGAAGGCCTTGGCGCAGGCCAGCCCGATGCCCTTGGATGCGCCGGTGATGAGTACGGATTTACCTTTTAATCCCAGATCCATGATGGGTTCCCCTGCGTGTGATTTGTGGCGGCGAGCATAGCATGCCGGGCATCTGGTATACCGCCTTGGATACCAGTAATCTTGGTGGCGGAAATCCACCCCGTGGGGACTGGCCATGCAGATCGAAGACAGCGCCAAGAAAAGCACCGCCGCAAAGTGCCCTGTGACCGGCATGGGCGCCGAGTTCAATCCGTTCGCAGCTCCCTACCTCGCCAACCCCTACGCCTTCTGGGAACGGGCGCGGCAATCCGAGCCCGTGTTCTACAGCCCGGAGCTGGATTATTGGGTGGTAACGCGATACGAAGATATCAAGGCAATCTTCGCCGACCCCACAACATTTTCCGCCGGCAACGCGCAAACGCCCATCGAGCCCTTGGCGCCGGAAGTAGTGAGCATGCTGCAATCGGGAGGGTTGAAGACCAAGGCCACCATGTCCAACGCCGATCCGCCTGATCACACGCGGGTGCGCAAGTTCACATGGCAAGCCTTCACGCCGAAGCGCATAGCGGAACTCGAACCGGCCATTCGCCGTATCGTGAACCGGTTCATCGACCAGATCGAGGGGGTGGACAGGGCCGACTTAGTGCAAGGTATGTTCTACGACTTGCCCGTACATGTGTTGTTCATCTTTCTAGGTCTACCCGAGGCGGATATCCCGAAGGTCAAGGCATGGTCCTACAAACGCGTGATGCTCACCTGGGGCAAACTCCCGCCAGCGCAGCAGATGACCGAGGCGCGCGGATTGCTGGAGTACTGGAAGTACACCGAAGCCTATGTGGAAAGTTTGCTCGCCCATCCGCCGGATAACTACGTGGGGGATTTGATTCGCGTCCACCAGCACGAGGCGAGCGAGATCTCCGTCAACGAGATCACCAACGTCGTCTACGGCCTGCTTGTGGCCGGACACGAAACCACCACCAACATGTCCTCCAACGCGATACTCACGTTGCTCAAGTATCGCGAGCAGTGGGAGCGCTTGTGCGCGCAGCCCGCGTTGATTCCCAATGCCGTGGAGGAGTTGCTGCGCTTCGATTCATCGGTCATCACATGGCGGCGCAA
Source organism: Burkholderiales bacterium (assembly GCA_046160525.1). Taxonomy (GTDB): domain Bacteria; phylum Pseudomonadota; class Gammaproteobacteria; order Burkholderiales; family SHXO01; genus SHXO01. Next base: position 3,300 of record JBJXGQ010000339.1, on the reverse strand, counting down.
GACACTCCGCGCCGTGGAAATGGCTGGTGTCTCTATCCCCGAGGGCGCCAATCTTCTGTTAGCCCTGTGCTCGGGAAACCGGGACGATGCTCACTTCACCCATGCTGGCCAACTGGATCTTGGCCGCGAAAACGCAAAGACCCATCTCTCCTTCGGCTTTGGCATTCACTACTGCCTTGGCGCGCCTTTGGCTCGCATGGAGTTGAAGATCATCCTCGAAGAGCTTTCTCGCCGAAAACCGGCGATGAAGCTATCGCCCGGCCAGACTTGGGAGTATTCGCCCAACACATCCTTCCGCGGGCCAGGGCAGTTGTGGGTGGAGTGGTAAGGGGTGAGACGTGAAGCGTGAGACGTGAAGCGGGAGGCGGGAGGCGGGAAGCGGGAGGCGGGAGAGGCGGGGGATGTGGACTATTCCCTCCCCCGCGCGCGGGGGAGGGTTAGGGTGGGGGCGCCGCTCTTACTTCCCCCCCAGCGCCCGTATCGCGTCCACCACCACCCCTGGCGTCTCGCGCGTTGGGAAATGGCCCGCCACGGGAATCAATTTGCGCTCGTAGGGGCCGCTGAAGTAGCGTGCGTGTTTCTCGGATTGCTCGGGCGGGCCCACTCCGTCGCATTCCCCGTGCAGGGTGATGGAGGGCACCCGGATTACCGGCTGCCCGGCCAAGCGCCGCTCCAAATCATCGTAAGCAGGATCGCCCGCCGCGTTGCCGTACCGGTGGCGGTAGGAATTGATGGTGACGTCAACGAAATCTGGATTGTCGAAGCTCGTTGCCGTGGCTTCGAAGGTAGCGTCATCGAAGTGCCAGTTGGGTGACCATTGCCGCCACAACAAGCGCGCGATGTCGCGCCTATTCCTGGTAAGTCCGGCACGCCCGCGTTCGGTATGGAAGTACCACTGGTACCAGTAGCGGTGCTCCTGCGCCGCATCCGCCGGGTTGAAGGCGAGGGGGATGTTCTGAATCGCATAACCGTTCACGGTCACCAATGCGCTCACCCGTTCGGGCCAAAGAGCCGCCACGATACAGGCTCCACGGCCGCCCCAATCGTACCCAGCCAGCAACGCTTGTTCGCTGCCCATGGCGTCCATGAAATCACGCAGGTCCGCTCCAATGGCGGCCTGTTGCCCTGAGCGCGGAGTCTTGGGATCGAGAAATCGCGTAGGACCAAACCCGCGCAGCCAAGGCAGCAACACGCGATACCCGGCAGCGGCCAGTGGCGGCGCGACATCGTCGAAATCGTGGACGTCCGAGGGCCAGCCGTGCAGGAGAATCACCGGGGGACCGTCTTTCGGGCCGCTTTCCTGGTAGGCGATGTCGAGTATGGGGGTGCGGACGGTGAGGGGCATGAGCATTCCTTGGCTAGGTCGATTTGGTAATTCCAGGCGCTGTGTGTAGCGTACTTTAGCCAGACGCCTGTGTGCAAGCCGAGTGGTTCCCTTCCCCGCTTGCGGGGGGGGGTTAGGGTGGGGGTAGTCCCCCCGTTGCCGTAAGCGCCTAAAATACCCCGCTACAGGGTCATAACGCCAGGAGTATCCAAAAGATGAACGCACCATCGGAACATAACGGAGCTGCCGCCAGCGCGCCAGCCAACTTGGACGTCATCGTCGTGGGGGCCGGCGTGGGTGGTTTGTATACGCTTTACCGCCTGCGCAAGATGGGCCTGCGCGTGCGCGTGTTCGAGGCGGGCAGCGGCGTGGGCGGCACGTGGTTCTGGAATCGTTATCCAGGCTGCCGGTGCGACGTGGAAAGCATGGAGTACTCCTATTCCTTTGACAACGATTTGCAGCAGGAATGGAAGTGGCCCGAGCGCTACGGTACGCAACCCGAGATCCTGCGCTACATCAACCATGTGGCACAGCGCTTCGACCTCATGCGCGATGTTCAGCTCAACACGCGAGTGACCTCCGCCGTGTTCGATGAAGAGCGCAATCAATGGACCGTCACCACCGATCGCGGCGATCGAGTGAGCGCGCCCTACTGCGTGATGGCCACGGGCAATCTTTCCACCCCGCGCGTGCCCAGCTTCAAGGGCGTTGAGAGTTTCAAAGGCAAGTGGTACCACACCGGTTTGTGGCCACACGAGGGGGTGGATTTCACCGGATTGCGAGTGGGGGTGATTGGGACGGGTTCGTCGGGCGTGCAATCAATCCCCATCATCGCGGAGCAAGCCAGGCATTTACATGTGTTTCAGCGCACCGCGAACTACAGTGTGCCGGCCAGGCACGCGCCGATCGATCCGGAAAGGGAACGCCGGCACAAAGCCGAATATCCGGCGCGCAGGAAAGCGGCCTTCGATACGCCCTTCGGTATTGCCGGTTACCCGCCTCCAACGAAGTCCGCCCTCGAGGCCAGCGACGAAGAACGCCAGCAAAAATACGAGGCCAAGTGGAGCGAAGGCGGCAGCATCAGCTATCTGTATTCCTATAACGATTTGCTGACCAACCAGGCGGCCAACGACACCGCATCGGAGTTCGTGCGCCAGAAAATTCGTTCCATCGTGCGCGACCAGAAAGTGGCGCAACTGCTTTGTCCCAATGACCATCCCATAGGGACCAAGCGGCTGTGCGTGGACTCCTACTACTACGAAACCTACAACCGCGGCAATGTGACTCTGGTGAACGCGCGCTCCGCGCCCATCCTGGAAATTACCGCGAAGGGATTGCGAACGAGCCAGGCCGAATACGAATTCGATGCCATCGTGTTCGCCACGGGGTTCGATGCCATGACGGGCGCGCTGGCGGAAATCGATATCCGCACAAGCTTGGGTGTCTCGATGCGCGAGGCATGGTCCAGTGGCCCGCGCAGCTACTTGGGCCTCATGGTGGCCGGCTTGCCCAACCTGTTCCTCATCACCGGGCCCGGCAGTCCGGGAGTGAAAAGCCAGATGATCATGGCCTGCGAACAGCATGCCGATTGGATTGGCGATTGCATCGCCTATCTGCGCGCACGCGGCCTTAACCGAATCGAAGCGGAAGAGAAAGCCCAGCAGGCGTGGGTGGAACACGTCAACGACGTGGCCAACGCTACTTTGTATCCCCTGGCCAACTCCTGGTACATGGGTGCCAACATCCCCGGCAAGCCGCGCGTGTTCATGCCCTACGTGGGCGGTGTGCCGGCCTACACCAAGCGCGTTCAAGAGTCCGTGAAGAAAGGCTACGAGGGCTTCATTCTCATGAACGTTCGGCAAGATTCAAAGGTCGCGGTCTGAGAGTCTTCGGTTCACCGAGCCGCTATCTACAGGGGCCGGGCGCCATCGATGCGATGGGGCCCTACGTTGAGCATTTGGGAGCGAATGCCGTGT
>JBJXGQ010000338.1:0-7070 GCA_046160525.1 Burkholderiales bacterium | reverse complement strand
CGCCGAGTAACGCAGGAGCGATGGGGGCCGTCGCCGAGGACTGTCCGACGGCCGCGCATGCTTCTCGCGCGGACTAGTTCCGCAGGCACCGCGAGTCCGGCAAGCAGCGCAGGATTAAAGCGGCATTGGGGCGCCCTTCTCTTGGGTTACTTTTTCTTGGGCAAGCAAGAAAAAGTGACCAGTTGCCGGGCTGCCCCCGGCGGTTTTGGCTCGGAGTTTCTATGCAAAGAACGAAATCCGGAGCACCTTCAGCAGCGGCCTCAAGAATCCCTCTAAAGTCTCCCCCCCCCGCCGATACGGGAGGGCGCGATACCTCATTCAGCCCACGCATGAACGTTGTCTTAACCATCCCGGATAAGTTTCTGATGAGCGCGTACATCTATTCTCCAACCTTATACGAGGCGGATTACATGAACATTCCCAAGAAAGTGCTACTTCGTAATTTCGCGCTAATGATCTCTTTATTTTCGGCGATCGGCAGTGCGAGCGCGCAGGAATCGGGCGGCTACTATGGCTTCAGCATGGGGCAATCCAAAGCACCGGACGCATGCACGGGATTTACTGCCAGTAATGGGTTCTCCGGAACCTGCGACGATACCGACACTGCTTTTAAGTTTTTCGGAGGCTACGAGTTCACGAAGAACATCGGTTTGGAAATCGGCTACGTGGATTTTGGGAAAGCACAGGCGGTGGGAACTCTCTCTGGAATATCAGGTGTGGCTTCAGTCAAAGCAAGTGGATTTACCGTTCATGGCGTAGGCACGCTGCCTTTCAATGATCAATTTTCCATGTTCGGTAAGTTGGGCGTGATTCAATGGTCCGCCAAAAAGCGGAGGCATCTGCACCTGGGGTCGGATCAGTGTCGGCAAGCGAGACCGGTGTCGATTTCGCGGGAGGAATCGGTGTTACCTACAATTTCGCATCGAAGCTGGGTTTAAGTGCGAGGGCGGAGTATGAACTGTTCAAAGGTCTTGGCGCGGAGGCTACGACGGGCACCTCGGATATTCACGTTATCTCCATTGGGCTGGTTCTCAAGTTTTAGGTGCGGCGAAGTGCGGAGCAGATCACGAGATCTGCTCCTTGCCGCGTTTCCCGATTAACGTGTCATCGGTTCCGCGCACGGACGTCTCTTCATCCTTGAAGAAGGCACCGAAAATCACCCGTCTCACCCCGCCTCCCTCCAATGTTCCACCACCAACTGCAGCATGCGCTGTCCGTTGAACTCATTCACATCCAACCGGTACACCAACTCCACCGCGATGGGCAGCGGGCCGGTGTCGCCGAAGAGGATGGCGTTCAGGAATTTTCCGCCGCTCACGGGCCGCAATCGCAAGCGCGTGTGTTTCTCGCCCACAACCCGTTGTTGTTCGACGCGAAATTCGTTGCGGAAGGTGGGGGCGGGGAAGCCTTGTCCCCACACCATGCCGGCTAAGGCCTCGGCGAGTTCCAGGGAGAAGTCATCGTCTTGCAGGGAGCCATCGGTTTCCAATCGCTGGTGTAAATCGCTAGGGGTGATTAGCCCGCGCACGGTTTCATCGAAGATGCGAGAGAAAGCGATGAATTGGTTGGCGCCGATGCTAAGGCCCGCGGCGGCGGCGTGGCCGCCGAAGCGAACGATAAGATCCGGGTGGCGCTTGCTGATGAGGTCCAAGGCATCGCGCAGATGCAAGGCGGAAATGGAGCGGCCGGAGCCTTTGAGTTCGCCCTCGGCTCCAGTGGCGAAGGCGATCACGGGGCGGTGCAAGCGTTCGCGCAGGCGCGAGGCGAGAATGCCGATGACGCCCTGGTGCCATGTGGTATCGAACAACGCCACGCCCCAGCGGCCAGCGTCCTCGAAGCGGTCCAGGTGTTCCAGCGCGCTGTCTTGCATTTGCGCTTCGATCACCCGGCGTTCTCGGTTGAGGGAATCCAACTCGCGGGCCAAACGCTCGGCCTGCACGGGATCTTGCGCGAGCAGGCACTCGATGCCAAGCGACATGTCGCTCAAGCGGCCCGCCGCGTTGAGGCGGGGGCCTAATACGAAGCCCAAGTCGTAGACGCCTGCCCTGATGGATTCGCGTCCGGCCACCTTGAGCAGTGCGAGGATGCCAGGGCGGGCGCGCCCCGCGCGTATGCGGGTGAGGCCTTGTTGGACCAAAAGGCGGTTGTTATCGTCCAACTTGACCACGTCGGCCACGGTGCCCAGCGCAACCAAATCCAGCCAGTTGGCGAGATTAGGTTCCGCGCCGCCATTGAATTTTCCGCGCGCGCGCAACTCGGCGCGTAGCTGGAGCAGCACGTAGAACATGACGCCCACGCCCGCCAGGTTCTTGCTGGGAAAGCCGCAACCCACTTGGTTGGGATTGACGATGCACGCGGCCGCGGGCAATTCAGCGCCCGGCAGATGATGGTCGGTGATCAACACCTGCATGCCCAACTGGTTCGCCTCGCGCACACCCTCCACGCTGGCGATGCCGTTATCCACGGTGATCAAGTAGTCCGGTTTGCGCTCCGCGGCGAGGCGGACGATCTCGGGGGTCAGGCCGTATCCATACTCGAAGCGGTTAGGGACGACGTAATCCACGTGCGCGCCCATTGCACGCAGAGCCAATACGCCGAGCGCGCATGCCGTGGCGCCGTCGGAGTCGTAGTCCGCCACGATGAGCAGGCGTTTGTGTTCCTCGATGGCCTGCGCCAGCAATCTACCCAAGCTGGGTAGATTGTGCATGAGACCCAATGGCAAAAGGCGAGGCAGGCCGAAGTCCAGCGCATCGCGGCTGGCGACGCCGCGTGCGGCCAGCACTCTTGCGATGACCGGATGCACATGGGCCGCGAGCAGCGGCCTCAAGTGTTCGGCGGGAACGCCGCGGTCACGGATCTCAGGCATTGGCGGCGAGAAAGTCGCGGCTGGAGTCCCGCCGCCAGAAGCGCCACAGATCCCTGGGTGCCAGGCGGAAGCGGTGTGCCGCGCCGTTCCACAACACGATGTCGCATTGCGCGATTAAGCGCTTGCGCAGGGAGTCGAGCACAGGCGTGAACCAGTCTTCATCGAGTTGCGAAAAAGACTCGGTGGCGGGAGCGAGGATAACCAGCGCGTCTTCCGCGATCGATTGCGGGTGGAAGCGCTCGGGCAGCGAGAGGTTTTCCACTGCGCTCCATAACGCGAGCCCCGCTGCCAATGCGTCACCGCCGTATACGGTGGAAAAAGGCTTGTGGGATACCTTGGGAAGTGACCCTCCTCCCCATAGCCACAGCGCGCTAATGGCGAGTTGCCCTTCACGCTTTTCGTTGATCGCGTGGGTATGGAGCAGCATTTGAATCTCGGTCAAGCGCCGCTGCCACGCCGGGGATTCGCTGCCCCTCGGAAGATGTGCGTTGATGCCACGGCCAATGACTTGGCTCAACGCAGTGGTGGTGATCCGGGGATCTGTTTGCAACCGGAAATACCACCGGTGGGGCGCGCCGGCCATTAGTAGCAGTCCGTCCTCTGCGAGGAGCGTATTGATGGATTGAACCATGGCTTGTGCGTGCTCCGTGGAGAGATCCGAAATCTCCATTGCAGCCAGATCGTCGCGCATGGGTTGCAGATGAATGGGATCGGCACGTAGCCAATAGGCGTTGCCAGGACTGAAGCCATCGGCTAAGGCGGTGAACGCGGCGCACGGTGGATTCGAATTCAAGGACTGGCCGAACAGCGCGCACAGCGCTGCTTCCCGGTCATGGGCTTCGAGCCGGGTGCGAGTGGCGCGAGAAAGCAGACGGCTCAATGCAGGCAGGGCAGCAGGCGCGTAGGGGTCGGGGGGCGGTACGCAAAGAAAGATGCAGAGGTTGCGCACGAGATTTTCTTCAAGCGGGAGGAAGGGAACTCAGTAATGCCAGCCGAGTCTAGCATGGCGGTTGTGGCACACTTCGGAGTTAGAACAAAAGCATTTCAACGCGGTAAGTTGGTTTTTCTTGGATCGAATATCTTGCAACCCTACGAACTTCTTGTTGGACTGCGCTACACCCGGGCCAAGCGGCGCAATCATTTCATCTCGATTATCTCGGTGATTTCCATGGCTGGCATCGGCCTGGGGGTGGCGGCGCTGATCGTGGTGCTATCGGTGATGAACGGGTTTCAGAAGGAGTTGCGCACGCGCATATTAGGTGTGGCCTCCCACGTTCAACTCTCCGGTTCCGATGGCAGCTTGCCCGATTGGCCGCGGATTGCTCAACTCGCGAGCCAGCACCCGCGCGTGCTGGCGGCCGCGCCCTACATCAACGCGCAAGGTTTGATTTCCAACGGCCAGGATGTGCAAGGCGTGATGATTCGCGGAATTATTCCCGCGGAAGAGGAGCGCGTCGCCGACCTTGGCCGGAACATGAAAGCGGGCAATCTGAACGACCTGCGCCCAGGTGAGTTCGGCATCGTTCTCGGGATGGAGCTGGCGCAGAGCCTGGGTGCCAGGCTCGGGGAAAAACTGGTGGTGATCGCGCCGCAAGGCCAGGTGACCCCGGCGGGGATTCTTCCGCGCATCAAGCAATTCACTCTCATTGGAATTTTCGAGGTGGGGATGTACGAGTTCGATTCCGGACTCGCCTTGGTCCGCATGGAAGATGCACAACGCCTGTACCGCATGAACGATGCGGTGAGTGGTGTGCGTTTGAAACTGGACGATCTTTTTCAAGCCCCCGTGATTGCCCGCGAGTTCAACAATTCTTTGCCGCAAGGGGTTCATGCCACCGACTGGACGCGCAGCCACGCCAATTTTTTTCGCGCCGTGGCCATCGAGAAGCGCATGATGTTCATCATCCTCACGTTGATCGTCGCCGTGGCGGCTTTCAATATCGTTTCAACCTTGGTGATGGCGGTCACCGACAAGCTCTCCGATATCGCCATCTTGCGGACTTTGGGCGCGACCCCTACTTCCATTCTGAAGATCTTCATGGTGCAAGGAACCTTGATCGGCGTGATCGGAACCTTGCTCGGCATCTTGTGCGGGGTGCTTCTGGCTATCAACATCGATGTCGTCGTGCCTGCCATTGAGAAGGCTTTCGGCGTGCATTTCCTCGATCCGTCGGTCTACTACATCAAGGATCTGCCGTCGGATTTGCAGTGGGCCGACGTGTTCACCGTGGGGGGTGTGTCTTTGGTCTTGTCCTTGGTGGCCACCATCTATCCCAGCCTGAGAGCCGCACGTGTCAACCCGGCGGAGGCGCTGCGCTATGAGTGAGGACGTCATCGCCTGCGAGGGGCTGCGCAAGGTGTTTCATCAAGGGCCCCATGAAGTTCCCGTTTTGCTGGGGGTGGACCTGCGAGTGAAACGCGGGGAGGGTGTGGCCATCGTCGGGGCCTCGGGTTCGGGCAAAAGCACTTTGCTGCATCTGCTAGGCGGTTTGGATGCGCCCAGCGCAGGTAGCGTCTCCATCCTGGGCCGCGCCATGAGTACCCTTTCGGATGCCGAGCGCGGGCAGTTGCGCAACGAGGCCTTGGGATTCGTCTACCAGTTTCATCATCTGCTGATGGAATTCAGCGCCCAGGAAAACGTGGCCATACCGCTTCTCATCCGGCGCATGCGGCCTGAGAGTGCGCACAAGGAAGCGGCGGACATTCTCGCGAAAGTGGGCCTCTCGCACCGGCTCACTCACCGGCCCGGCGAACTCTCGGGCGGAGAACGCCAGCGCGCCGCTCTAGCGCGCGCTTTAGTCACAAAGCCCGCTTGCTTGCTGGCCGACGAACCCACCGGCAACCTCGACCGGCATACGGCGGAACATATCCTGGAACTCATGCTCGGGCTCAACCGGGACCTGGGGACCAGCCTCATCATCGTGACCCACGATATGAGCATTGCGGCGAGCATGGATAGGACGCTGAGGTTGGAGGATGGCGTGTTGAAGGGGGCGTGAGACGTGAAGGGTGAAGGGTGAAGCGTGACACCGGTTCGCGATCCGCACCTCACGTCTCACGCTTCACGTTTCCCGCTTCACGTCTTACTTTTCGTTTCCGGCGCTTGGTTGTTGCAACAACAGCCGGAGCTGCCCAGTTTGTTGTGGTGTTACTTGTTCGCTGCGTGCGTGCTAGTGCGCTGGCTTGCGCGCGATGGGCTGGTGCGCTTTCGGTGGGTCGTGGATCCGGTGTTATGTATTGCGGCGGGGTTTCTATGGGCAAGCGTCGTTGCCCAGGCCAAGCTCGCTGATCGCCTGCCGGCACAGTGGGAAGGGCAAGATGTGCGAGTGGAAGGTACGGTGGCGGGAATGCCGGTAGCCTTCGAGCGCGGGGTGCGCTTTCGCTTCGATGTGGAACGCGTGCTTACGCCGCTGGCGCAAATTCCGAGTTCCATCCAATTGGCTTGGTACGCCGAGGCGCAGACCCCGCCGCCCGAGTTGCACGCAGGTGAGCGCTGGCGGCTCAGCGTTCGGTTGAAGCGGCCCCATGGCGCCGCCAACCCCCACGGGTTCGACTTCGAGTTCTGGATGCTGGAGCGCGGGATTCGCGCTTCGGGATATGTGCGGCCCAAGGCTGCTCACGAACGTATCGATTCCTGGAATGCACGCTATCTCGTGGAGATCCTGCGCGAACGCATTCGAGACCGCATCGAACGCGCGTTTCCCAACGCAGGCTCGGAGGGAATTTCGCAAGGCGTGTTGGTCGCCCTCGCCGTAGGCGAACAACGGGCCATCAGCGCGGAGCAGTGGCGCTTGTTCACGCGCACGGGCGTGAATCACCTGATGTCCATCTCTGGGTTGCACATCACCATGCTTTCCGGCCTGGCCGCGCTGGGAATGGGTTGGTGCTGGCGGCGCAGCAGCTATCTGGTGTTGCGTTTCCCCGCGCAAAAGGCGGCGCTCATCGCTGGCTTGGCAATTGCCGTGCTCTATGCCGCCATCGCAGGCTTCGCCGTGCCGGCCCAGAGGACAGTGTTGATGCTGGCGGCCATCGTGCTGGCGCTGCTATGGTCGCGCACTTGGTCTTCCAGCTTTGTCTTGGCGGCATCGCTTTTCGTGGTGACTTTGTTCGATCCCTTCGCTGTCATGGCTCCGGGATTTTGGTTGTCCTTCGGCGCGGTGGCGTTGATTACTTACGCCAGCGTGCATCGCACCGGCATTCCTTC
>JBJXGQ010000337.1:0-6718 GCA_046160525.1 Burkholderiales bacterium | reverse complement strand
CCTCTGAGCAGCATCCTGAGGTCCATACACTTGAGCGGGGGCGTATACTTTCGATGCGAGTTCAGCGCGCCTTGGGGATTGGAAGTTCCAGAAAATCCTGACGCAGAGTTTCATGTTGTGGTCAGAGGCCAATGTTGGCTCGCCCGTCCCCTAGAACGGACCCCCTTGCCCTTGGTGGCTGGTGATATCGCCGTCTTCTTGGACGGCTCGCGACACCGGCTGCTCGACACGCCGAGCGGCAAGGCACTGGCGCCCGAACAAGTTATCGGTGACCAAAACCTGTCGGATTTCGGACCAGTGACGTATGGGGGTGGCGGTAATCCAGTCACCATTCTGTGCGGGTACTTTCGCTTCGACAGGGAGAGCGCCCATCCGTTACTCGCAGCCCTTCCCAATTTCATCCACATACGGGGGACAGAGTCCGGCGGTGCCGACGCCATCATCAAACTAATGCACCAAGAGACCGCACACGCCGCACCTGGCAAGGAAGCCGTTGTCGACCGTCTGTCAGAGCTACTTTTCATCCAGATCCTGCGCGCCCATATCCAGAACTCGACCGACACCGCCGGCATGCTTGCCGCACTGCGTGATCGAAAAGTTTGTGCGGCACTGAACTGTATGCACCAGTCCCCCCACCTGTCTTGGACGCTCGAGAGCCTCGCTTCAGAACTTGGAATGTCGAGATCCGCCTTTGCTTCCCGATTCAAGCTAATGGTCGGACAAACACCCATTCAGTACCTCACCACACGTCGTGTCCAGGAAGGCAAGCGGTTGTTGCGGGAATCGAGATTGAGCGTCACTGCCATTGCCGAGAGGGTTGGATATGGATCGGAAGCGGCCTTCGGGAAAGTATTCAAGCGTTACGCCGGGGTCGGACCTGGCATTTTTCGGCGACAGGGTGGCAAAGCCACAGCGTAGGTTTGCCGCCTCCACTCGTCAGGATCAGGGAAAGACAGGTATGGCGGGTTCGATGCCGCCGGACACAGGCTCCGGATGACGATACAGTACGATCCGCGCAATTTCGTTCATGACGGGACAATGCTCGGAGTCTTGCCCCCTTGAACAACACCATTCGCAGCGAAATATTCCGCCGGTTTCGGGATCTGCTACCGAACCCAGCTACGGAACTCGCCTACCAATCTCCCTTTCAATTACTGGTGGCAGTGGTGCTCTCGGCGCAGGCCACGGATAAAAGCGTGAACAAAGCCACGGTAGGCCTGTTCGAAGCCGCGCCCACGCCGCAGGCCATGGTGGGCTTAGGGGAGAATGGCGTGATGGAACACATCAAGTCCATTGGGCTGTTTCGCACCAAGGCGAAGAATGTGGTGGCGTTAAGCCGCTTGCTGATGGAACACCACGGCGGTGAAGTACCGCAGTCACGCGAAGAGTTGGAGGCGCTTCCAGGTGTGGGGCGTAAGACGGCCAATGTAATTCTCAATACTGCCTTCGGCCAACCTACCATCGCGGTGGACACGCATATCTTTCGCGTATGTAACCGCACGGGCATTGCTCCGGGCAAGGATGTCGTGGCCGTAGAGAACCGCCTGATGCGCGTGGTACAGCCGGAATACCGGTTGAATGCCCACCATTGGTTGATTCTGCATGGTCGCTATGTATGCAAGGCCAGGACGCCCGAGTGCCCGCGTTGCCCCATTGCGGACTTGTGCGAGTTCAAGCGCAAGACGCGTCCGGAGACCTAATGTTCAACCCAACCTCCATCCAGGTCAGGCAATTCTTCATCGAGGCTTGGCAGAATTATCGAGCGGCCAAGCCGCTCGATGGGGCCAGCAAGATCGCGGCGGAGGTGATTACGCGGCACCCCGAGTATCACAAGCTGCTGGAAGAACCGCAGACCGCTTTACACGCTGATTTTTCGCCAGACCAAGGACAGATCAATCCGTTTCTGCACCTGAGCCTGCATTTGGCCGTTGAGGAGCACCTCGCCATCGACCAACCGGCAGGCATTCGAGCGCACTACTTGGTGTTGCTGCGAAAGCTGGGGAATGAGCACGACGCCCAGCACGACGTGCTGGAGTGCCTGGGTGAAACCCTGTGGAAATCCCAGCGGGCGGGTGAGCCCCCGGACGGGCAGGCTTACCTGGACTGCCTCGCGCGGAAATCCGCCGATTAGTACTTGACGCGCAGCCCGCTCTGCTTTGAGAAATACAGCGCTACGTTCTTGACATCACCCTTGGTCAGGGCCTGCACCATGGGCTGCATCGTGGGATTCTGCCGGTGGCCGCTCTTGTACTCGTTGATCGCGGCGATGAGGTATTCGTAATGCTGCCCCGCGAGAATGGGGGTTTCCGGGGTGATGGGCTTATTGCCTTCTGCCCCGTGGCACATGCCACATACTTCGGCTGCTTTCTTCTTGCCGGCCTCATAGTCCGCGGCGGACACGGCGAAGGATGCGCCCAGGGCGACTACCACGAAGAGAGTCTTGGTCATGCGGGTTCCCATTATCTGTACTTCCCTATCAATTCGCGTTGTAGTAAGCCGCCAAATCGGCCATGTCCTGCTCGCTCAGGCTCGTGGCGATCCCCACCATGGAAGGATGTTTGCGCGCGCCGTTCTGGTAGTCCTTGAGCGCCTTCACTAAATAGGCTGTGCTCTGGCCGCCAAGCCTTGGGGCGGGATAGACCTTGGGGTAGGCGGTGCGGTAGCCGTCGATGCCGTGGCAACCTTCGCACATCTGGGTCTTTTTCTTTCCGGCCGCCGCATCGCCTTGCGCGTAGAGCGGGGAGGCCAGGGCGAATCCAGCGATCAGCACTGCGAGTATCCGAGCCGTCATGTGGGTATCGTTTCTAATTGAGAGGTGGAAAATGAGATCGTAAGTCTGGGAACGAACACCCCGGAGAAAGACGTCCGGGAGCAAAAATCGGGGCGAACTTTAATGGATCGCCCCTTTTAGGTCAATGGCATGGCTCGCCTGGGGCATCATGAACCAGGCGAGCGAGCCCCCGGCACGATCTCCACGGACTGCTCCCAGCTTCTGTCGTAGGTGTCTTCGATCCAGGCCTTCAGCTCCGCGGGAACCCCTTTAGGCACGATGTTGAAGCGAAAACTCGGGTTGTCGCTCAAGGAAAAGTCCACTTCGGCTTCCAGCACGATCTTTCCACCATAGGTGACCTTCACGTTGCGCACGAATTCGGGCGTCTTGTTGCCATCGAAATCCATGGCCAAGGCGGATTCCTGTGGATGCCTGATCATGAGTTGCACCAAGTTCGGCTCGTTGTCCTTGATGTGGTCGTCGTCGAACTTGAACTTCATCTTCCCCAGCAGGCTCGGCGGCACGGAGAACTTGGACATGGGCGCGGAGCACCCTCCAGCGGCCTTGACCCAGCGGCTCACCATCCACAGCTTGCCGTCATTGGTTTCAGCGATAGCCCGGATATGGCTGTAATCTTCGAAGCGCAGGCGCGTCTCCAACTGCACGCGGCCGCTCTCCGGCGTGAAGTGATAGAGGCCGGCAGAGGGCCCCGGATTGCGTTCGATGATGAGGTGGACCGACTTGATGTAACGCTCCGGCGTCTGGTCAATCTGGCCCTTGACCGCGATGGGTACGGTGGAAGCGTCCGCGGCACGCAAGGCGAGGTAGAGCCGGATGACGTCCTTGCCGTCGAGAATTTCGCGGTCGCCGAAGGTGATTTTCCGGATCGTGTCCCAATACTGGCTGTTGTTGGGATCGGGTTCCGCCTTTTCGTTGGCGAAGCCCGTAACGGGTAGCAGCACAGCCAATAACAATAAACGGATCAAAAACTTCAGCATTGAGCGGCCCTTCCTAGAATGAAATCGATTATAGACACGATTGCCGCCATCGCGGCCCTCCTCTGCTTGGCGTTGCCGGGGCTCGCCCTCGCCCTGGAACCCGTTCGTGTGGCGCCAGACGTTTACGCCTTCCCAGGCGACAATTCGGAAATCAGTCCAAGCGGCCATGCCGCCAATTCCGGCTTCATCGTCGGCCCCCGCGCGGTCGTCGTCATCGACACCGGCGGATCCTACGCCCACGGCAAGGCCATGTTGGCGGCCATCGCAACGGTAACACCTAAGCCCGTGAGCCTGGTCATCATCACCCACGCAGTTCAGGACTTTGTATTCGGGGCCGCCGCCTTCAGCGAGCTTGGCATACCTCTACTGGCCCATCGCAAGACGGACGAGCTCATGAGCGCGCGTTGCGAGCATTGCCTAGCCAATTTGCGCAAGGCGCTGGGTGAGGCGCCTCTTCTGGGCACGCGCCTGGTGCTCCCCAGCGAACTGGTGGAAGGCAGCACCCGCATCGATGCCGGCGGAAGGCCCATCGAACTTCTGCACTTTGGCTGGGCCAGCACCCCGGGCGACCTCGCCGTCTATGAGCCCCGCTCTGGTGTGCTCTTCGCCGGGGGCATCGTCATGGGAGCGCGCATCCCGGAATTGCGCGACGGCGAGTTCAACGGCTGGCTGGCGGCCCTCGCAGCACTCGCGGAGTTGAATCCCTCGAAAGTGATCCCCGCCTACGGGCCGGTGCTACGTGCCCAAGACATGAGCAATACCGCGGCCTATCTGCGCGATCTCGATGCCAAGGTGAAGGCGTTGTACACGGCGGGGCGCGGGCTCATGGAGACCATGGACGAAGCGGGCATTCAACGCTACGCCTCGTGGTCGCAGTATCCCGATTTGCACCGGCGCAACGTGCTGAGGCGCTACCTGCAATTGGAAGTCGAGGATCTGGAGCGCTGAGCCCAAGGCCGCTCCCCTATAATCGATTGTCACTCAAGAGGATCCAGCATGGGTAACCGCTTATCGAAGATCTACACGCGCACGGGCGATGATGGCACCACGGGCCTGGGCGATGGCTCGCGAGTTCGCAAGGACAGTCTGCGCATCGAAGCCATCGGCGCCGTGGACGAACTCAATTCCGCGATAGGCGTGCTGGCTGCCGAGCCCTTGGACCAGGACATCGCTACTTTGCTCACCGAGATCCAGCACAAGCTCTTCGACCTCGGTGGCGAATTGAGCATCCCGGGCTACAAGATGATCGCGGCCGAGCACGTCACGCATCTGGAAACGGCTTTGGACGCTTTCAACGAGCACTTGCCGCCGCTCAAGGATTTCATCCTTCCGGGCGGATCGCGGCCGGCTAGCTTGTGCCATGTGGCGCGCGCCATCTGCCGCCGTGCGGAGCGCTGCGTGGTGAGTCTGGCGCAAGCGGAATCCCTATCGCTTCCGCTGCGCCACTACCTCAACCGCCTGAGCGACTTGCTCTTCGTGCTGTGCCGCGTGCTGAACCGGCGCGGCGGCGGGCAAGACGTGCTGTGGCAAAAAGACCGCCCCGCAGGCAATGCTCGATAACACGCTCCTGCATGACTTGATGGCGCGCAGCGCACTGCGCGACCAGAAAGCCTTCGCCGAACTCTACCGGCACACTTGCGCGAAACTGTTCGGCGTCGCCCTGCGTATAGTGAGAAGGGAAGACTGGGCAGAGGAAGTGTTGCAGGAAAGCTTCGTCAGCATCTGGAATCACGCCCCAGCCTATAGTTCGTCCAAGAGCGCTCCGATGACCTGGATGACGGCCATCGTGCGAAATCGCGCCTTGGACTGGCTGCGCCGCCCGCATTTTGAGGTAGCCAGCGACGACTACGAACTGCTGGTGGAGTCCGTGGCCGCCGAAGGCGATGGGCCGGAAGTGTTGCTGAGCAAAGACCGTGAGGGCCAGGCATTGGCGGAATGCATGAAGCAGTTGAGCAGCAACCAGCGGCAGAGCATCGCCCTGGCGTACATGCACGGACTCTCCCATGGGGAACTGTCCGCCCATATGAAGGAGCCCTTGGGAACGGTCAAGACCTGGATCCGGCGCGGGCTCGAACGCCTCAGGGGTTGTCTGGATGGCATTCAATAAAGGCGCGCAAAGGCGGTGAAATACTGGAACGAACAAATGCGAGAAGCCTTGGCCGCCGAGTACGCACTCGGTACGCTGCAAGGCCGTGCGCGCCGCCGTTTCGAGCATGTACTCAAGGGCGATCCCGCCCTGCGAGCCTACGTCACCGCTTGGCAAGCGCGCTTACATCCGCTGGGTGAAACCATAGCGCCGGTTGTCCCACCGAAGAGGGTATGGCAAGCCATCGCAACACGCATTCAAGGCCGCCGCCCAGGGCTTTGGCAGAGCTTGCTCTTCTGGCGGTGGTTATCGGCCAGCAGTGCCGCCGCGCTGGTGCTTGTAGCCGTTTACGCGGGCGTGTGGTTACCGCGGCTGGAGGCGGGAAAGGAGTACATGGTGGTGGTGATGTCAGACCAGCAGTCCCGCCCGATGATAACCGTCTCCTGGCCCATGCAAGATCGCAAGAAAACCAAATTGCGCATTCGCGTCATCGGCCACCAGGACATGGCGCCCAATACGGCCTGGGAACTATGGATGTTGGCCGGCGAGGACCGCAAGCCCCACTCCCTCGGATTGATCACCACCCACGAAACGCAAGAAGTGGAAATTCCCGCGCACCTGCTTCCGGCCATCAACGCCGCCTGGGGAATGGCCATGAGTGTGGAACCCCACGGCGGATCCCCCACCGGAGCGCCGAGCGGACCGGTGCTGTATTCGGGACAGTGCACCAGGATCTAGGGGCTGGGGGCTGGGGGCTGGGGGCTGGCTCTACTAGTCCCAAGTCCCCAGTCTCAAGCCCCCGCCTCAACGCTCCATGTAATGGAGCAGTGTGGCACTCGTCTGTCGCAGGCGCTGGGAGAGTAG
>JBJXGQ010000336.1:0-3638 GCA_046160525.1 Burkholderiales bacterium | reverse complement strand
TGCTCACGTTGTCCAGATAGGCGGTGTAGTAGGCACTACTGAACTTTCCGAAGCTTCCGATCCGCGCGTTCTCGATCCAGAGGTTCACGGCATTCGCACCGATATCCGCGTTACGCGCCGTCAGGCGCTCGACGGTGACGCCATTGGCCGAAGACACATGGAGATCAATGGTATCGGCCATGGCACCTCCGGGTCCTTGCAAAGCCAGATGCAACGGACCACTGCCGCCCACCTGGGACAGATCCCGAATCGAGATGTTGGCGGCACTCGCATCGAGGCGTCCGGAAACCGCCGCCCGTAGCAAACTGATGGAACCGCCCGCGCCGTTCACCGCCAGGTTTGAGCTTTCCGGATCCAGGTCTTCGATCAAGAGGCGCCCGCCGGAGGCCAGCACTACGTTCGCCGCATCGCGCGCCGTGAGCTTGCCGATGGTGGCATTGCCATGGGACACCAAGAGATCCACGGAGCCCGTGAGGCCTGTGAGCGCGTCCGCGTTGAACGCCGCGTTGCGTTGTTCCAGGTAAATGCTGCCGAACGCGCTTGCGGTCGTGGTGCCATGATCTTCGATGACTAGACGCCGGTCCGCGCGGCCGATGTCCGACGTGTCCGAGATGAGCGAGATGCCCTGGGCCGTAACGTTGACACCGTCGTGACCATCCAGGGCAACGAGGAAACCACCGGCCTTGAGACTGGCAGCGCCATTGCTGTGAATTTGTCCAACCCGAAGTTCGCCTTGCGAGAAAATTTCCATGCCCTGGCCGCTGGAAAGATTCGCCACGTTCAGTCCAGGGCCGGTCCCGTGCAGGTACACGGAGCCGCCAGCGCTCGCGGACAACGAGTCGTTACCGGAAACCTGCACAGCCACGGCGCGAGCGGTGGAGCCGATATCCCCGCCAGCTTGCAGGTCAAGGCCGCGGGCATTGACAAGAGAACTATCCGAACCGGAGAGCAGGCTGCCGGTGGCGGTAAGCACGGCTTGCTCGCCCGCGAAGACGCGGTCGAAATTCAGATCCCCCGCAACGTTCAAGTACAGGTCTTGCGCGGCCGAGGCCGAGGCCAACTTGCCGCCTACTTGAAGCGTCAAGGCATCGGCAAGGGTACCGAGGGAGCCGGAACCGGCGGCCAGCCTCAGATCGCCTCCGGAGGTAATCAGCGGCAGCGCAGGCTGCAGGCGTGTCGTAGAGGCGGCGATGCTCCGCGGCGCAATCAAGCTCACCGCCCCGTTTGCCTGCACGCGATCAAGGGCCAGGTCTGGCCGCACGCTTTGCACGAACGCCGCGCCGCCGGTCGTGACTTCTAGCGAGCCAGACGCATCGACGAACAACGGCGCGGTCTGCGCGATGCGAAAACCGTAGGGAGTCGCACCAGCAGGCAGGGCGTCGATGGTGTAGGTCACGATGTTGCCTTGCGCATCCTTGGCCAGCGAAACGATGTCACCCGGCGTATTGGCGAGCGCGAGCGCGGCGGATTGTTCGTCCGAAAGCGTATTGGCGCGAATAGCCTCCAGGGTCACCTCGACTGGATTGGAGAGCTTGCCGATGCCGGTGCCGCTGGACAGGGTAACCCGGTTCCCGATGATGTTCGGCTCGCCGATCCCCACCGGTGCGCCAGAGGCCGATTGCAGGGCCGCGCGGTTGATGGAGTTGCTAAGTTCCGCCTCGGTCCACACGGCGTTGCGCGTCAAGTCCGCCACCTGGGCGGCGGTCGCGCGATAGCTGAACGCGGGATTGTAGGGGCCGGTCTTCCAATTGCCGCCCACGTTCTGGTCAAGCCATGTAAGCGCTTCCGTGTAGCGCGGGCTGCTGGTGTCACCGCTCGCAGCCAACTGGTGGTAGACCTGATATTGGCGGCTGGCGAGATTCTCGAAGGCGATGACCGAGTGCGCCGTGCGCGATCCTTCTTCCTCGGCGCCGAAATCCTTCGTGAGGTTCAAATCCTCCCAAACCTTGGTGACCTGCTCTTTCGATAGCGCCTGGGCGGCCGTCTGGCCGCGCGCGTTGAGAATGGCGCCGTTCGGAACACTGATGGAAACGTCGCCGCCAGCAACCGACTCGATGCGCCCGGCCAGGAAATCGTGCGGGGCGGAATCGACCAAGTTGATGTCGTGAACGGCAGTTACATCCACCACGCCGCCTTGGCCCCCGGCACCCATTGCACTCAAGCGCACGGGCGCGGCCTGCGAGCCCACGCTGCCCAGCGTACTGCTGAGCGCCACGTTGGCGCCAACGATGGCGCCTGTACCGCCCGTCACGGGCAGAAGGTCGTCGAGCGAACGGATCATCACATCGCCGTACTGTGTACCGGCGGCGTTCCTCGATTGCACCGCGGCGATGCGCCCGCCTTGCAGGTCCAGATAGACGCCTTGCTCACCGCCCAGCGCGGTGACGTTACCTGTCCCGGACATGTGCGCAACCACCGGCTGCAATTTGCCACCGATGCCAGCCACCGCGGAAATCAAAAGGCTATCGGTCAGGATGGAAGCGTCCTTGCCTTGCGATACCCCAGCCCCGGAGGTGATGGTCGTGGCCCCGCCGGGGTTGGTGATGTCGCCACCCAGCACAACCGGTGCATTGGAGTTGATGGCCACCCTGCCCTGCGCGCTGCCGAAGAAATGGATGCCGATGGGATTGTCCGCTTTCACCGAGGCGCTACTGCGCAGCTCGACATCTTTTGGAAAGAACAACGTCGCGGGATGGCTGTTGAATTCCGGTCCGGTGTAGAAGAAGTTCTGGCTGCCCCCGGACTGGACAAAATCATAGGTACCCTTGATGCGCGCCGTGAGCGCTCTTTTGAAAACCCGCGAATCGGGATCGATGACGGCGCGGCCTTCGGGCGTGTTGGAAAGCGCACCGGAGGCCGTCACGTACTGCCACGGATTATTCGGCTGGCCCGCCGGCATATTCCAGGACCAGTTGCAGCAAACGAGGTAATTTCCCCAGGCCTCCAGGCTCGGGCGCGAGGCATCCGCCATGGGGGGCAGCGCGTTGTGCATCGCCGCCACTTGTTCCCACGCCCAGCGCAGACCAGACACCGGCGTGTAGGAGGCACTCGCGGGCTTCAGGCTCATGTTGCCCGCTTCCACGCTGCTGCCCGCCGCGCCGTTGTACACCGACACCCCGGATTGCGGCGTGTACTGGTACACCCAGTGGTTCGACCCGGCGGGGAGGAAATGATCGGTGATGTCCACGGTGCTCAGTACGGATTGCGCCGGGCCGGCATTACCGGCGTACACGTTTTGCACCACCAGCGTGCGTCCGGTCTGGTTGTTGGCTTCGACATCGCCCAGGCCGCCGTTGACCTGGATGTTCCCCAGGGGATTGGTACTCAAGATGCCGCCATCGAGCACCAGCGAACCGCCGTCGGAGGAGGCGCGCACGTTATTCAAGATGATGCGCTTGTTCTGTGCGTCGTACTGCACACCGATGCGGGAGTCCCCAGCGGAGGCGGTGGTGGTACCAAGATTGAAAATGGGGTTGGACACCCTCTTGCGTTCGTAAAGATAGTCCGCGATCGCGATTTCACCGCCGCCGGTGATGTTGCCAAATGCACCGATACGCACAGGATTCATCATGGAGGCGGGCAGGTTCACCGACCAATCGGTATCCGGGCCGATGGTGATGCCGCCATTGATGTCGATG
>JBJXGQ010000335.1:0-4552 GCA_046160525.1 Burkholderiales bacterium | reverse complement strand
CGTTGAGTAGGCCGCATGGCTTGGAGTGAATGCCCAGTTGGGCCCAGGTAAGGATCTCGAAAAACTCATCCAGCGTACCGAACCCGCCAGGCAAGGCGATGAACGCACCGGAAAGATCCGCCATGAGTGCTTTGCGTTCATGCATGGTGGCCACCACATGAAGTTCGGTGAGTCCGGTGTGGGCCAGTTCGCGCTCCATCAAACTCCTGGGGATCACGCCAATCACTTCACCGCCCTCAGCCAATGCGGCGCCGGCTAATACTCCCATGAGCCCGACGTTGCCTCCGCCGTAGACGATGCCGGTGTTACGGCGCGCGAGCAAAGCGCCCAGGTCCTTGGCAGCCTCCGCGAAGACCGGGCGAGAACCGGCACTCGCCCCGCAGAATACGCATATTCTCTTGATCATTCCTCACCCAACACGAAATATCGCTCGATGAGATCCGGATCATCGAAATGCCGCCTCCCCACGAAGGCCGTGGCGTGCCGCCCGTACTGGCGCATGGCACCCGCGTTGGGTACGCCCATTGGCCAAAACAAGAAGCGCTCGCCGCGTTCGCTACCCGCAACCATTCCGTCGGGCCGAAAGGCACTGCGGCGATTTTCTCCCATGGGTAAAGAGCGCAGATCATCGTAGCTGGCGAAAACGTAGGATTTTTCCACTGGCGCACGCTCCGCGACGACCGAAATGCGCTGAAGATAATGTGTCCGAGAAGCGATTCGAATCGCTATGCGCTCGCCATCCTTGATGCCGGGGAGTGTCTGGGGCACGAAGGCATACTCATCCAGCGTATCGGGTTTAGGTTTGAGGCGAGCCCGTGGCGTGGGAAAAAACTGGTGATAGCACCCGCAAGGATGAATGCTGTCGAAAAGCAACGGCCGGTTTTCCTCGTCCAAGGTCACCCGCCACATCACGCCATCGAGGTTTCCGCCCAGCAAATCGAAGGTGCCTGACTTAGGCCGTGCGGAAAACCATACGCCGTAAACCAATTGCAGCAGAACCCTGTCTTGATAGCGTGTATAGGCCGCGAGATGATAGACCGTGGGTGCGTTAGGGTCCGTCGTCAAGTGGCCCTTGGGCCCCCAGACCAGCGCACCGATGCGATCGAAATCGCCCGCCTCGTCCACCTCGAAAACGGGGGCGTGGCGTTCAAGCAACCGCGACAACTCTTCAGGTGTACGTAGCGGCTCCGCATGGGTCGGCAATTCAGTGGCAAGAGAAGCAACCAAGGCGGCACCGTAGCGAACCAGCTTGCCCTTAACTTCCAGATTCTCGATGGGCGTACTAAAAACTTTCTCCGTTTCCTTCTGATAACCTCGCACACCGGAAGCAAAGGGAATTCGCGTGAATGCGTAAAGCCCTACCGCGCGCTTCCAGGTCTGATAATCCGGAGGAACGATCACCGCTTGCCGAAGGCTGCTCGCATTGCCTGCCGCGTCTGCCTTCGCCAATCGTTCGCCGCACTTGTCCAAGCGTTCCAGCACCTGCGATGCGCCACCAAGCGCGGCAACATTCAGCACCTCGTAGCGCCGCGCATTCAAATCCGTTTGGCGAAGAGCATCGATCCATTGGCTGAATCTTGGCTCGGTGGCCGCCTCGTCTTTGAATGAGGCCAAAAACCGCGTCGCTCTCAGATAGGGATAGCCCTTGATCCTTGCCTCGCCGCCATCCCTAACACCGGCCCTTTGCACCGCGCCATCCACCTCTTGGAATAACCGCGCACACTCCCGCAACTGCGGGTCCGTGCGGTCATTGAGATGCCGTGAAAAGGGCGCGGGTACACAGCCTGAGAGGACCAGCACCAGCCAAGGAAGAATAAACCGCATCAACTGGCGTCTGGCTGGTTTTCCGGCATGGCCTGGCGAAATGGTTCGAGTTTCAAACATTCCTCATTGATGCGAAGAATCGTTGGGAAAGCGGATAGATCCACCTTGAAGCGCACCGCGTTCGCCACCTGGGGAACCAGCACGCAGTCGGCGAAACCCACGCTATCTCCATGACAAAACTTGCCCGTGTAGGTCTCCGTGGCCAAGCGTTTCTC
The DNA here is from genome assembly GCA_046160525.1 of Burkholderiales bacterium. Lineage (GTDB taxonomy): Bacteria > Pseudomonadota > Gammaproteobacteria > Burkholderiales > SHXO01 > SHXO01. The sequence continues at coordinate 2,513 of JBJXGQ010000335.1, read as the reverse complement.
CAGCGCGCGAAATCCCGTCTGCACCCAATGGGCGTACCACTGGCTCTTCTGTTCTTCGCTCACGCCAAACTGCTCCGTCAGATATTTGAGCACGCGCGGGTTGTTGAGCGGATGAATCTCGCAACCACTAATCAATGCCAGCGAGCGTACACGGTTGCGCTCCACCGGAGGTTTCGGCAGCAAAGGCGGATTCGGATGAGTCTCGTCCAGGTATTGCATGATGGCGAGCGACTGGTAGAGAAGCGTTCCATCGTCGTCAAGTACCGGCACCAGATTTTGCGGGCTGATGGCGCTGAACTCCGGCAGAAATTGCTCGCCCTTCATCAGGTGAATACCCTTGTAGTCGTAGGGCAGGCCTTTGATCGCCAACGCAATGCGCACCCGGTAGGCCGCCGAACTGCGAAAGTAACTATAGAGTTTCACGCTTCGCTCCTCGCGCGGCTTGCCAGCAATCCAGCGGCGGCCGCCATATCTTCCACGTTATCGAACATGGGAACACCGGCTGCCTCCATCTTGGCGAACCAGGCTTGCTTATCCTCCAAAGTTCCCATCATCGAATGCATGATGGGAATCGTTGCGCCCCGCGCCACATTGACCAAACGCTCCACGACCGCCGCCGCATCCACCATGAAGGGAATCACGTGGATCATCAGAATCGCATCGTAGTGGTCCTTGGCCGTTTGCAGAGCCGCCTCCAACGTTGCGCCGAATCTATCATCGCGCGCATCCGCCAGCAAATCGATGGGATTGGCAATGCTCGCCTCCGGCGGCAGAAATCCGCGCAGCCGGTCCGAGAATGCGTTGGGCAAATCCGGCAATTCCAATCCACGTGTGGCGGCCTCGTCCGCGCACAACACGCCAGGCCCTCCCGAATTGGACAACACCAGAACGCGTTTCCCGATGCCGCTCGGATAGCGCCCGAAGGCTTTCCCCGCCAGCATCAAATCCCGCAAGCTCTTCACGCGCAGCATCCCGGCCTGCCGGCAAAACTCGTCCGCCTGCGCTTCGGGCATCGCTTGCGAACCCGTGTGGCGAAACGCCGCCGCTACACCCGGTGCACTGCGCCCGCCCATCAACGCGATGATAGGCTTCTTGCGCGCAACCCTACGCGCGACGAGGGAAAATCGCTGCGCATCGCCAAAGGATTCGGCGTAGAGCAGGATCGCCTCGCAACGCTCATCCTCGCCCAGCGCTTCCACATACTCCGTGAGTCCAAAGTGCATGGCATTGCCCACCGATACGACGGCGCCCAGTGGCACATGGAACCGGTTGCTGGCTCCGATGAGTTCCTCGGCAATGGCACCCGATTGCGATACCAATCCAACATTCCCGCCGCGCGGAAGATCGCGGAAAAACGTCGCGGCGAAGGGCAAACTCTTATCGAGCAAACTGATGGTCCCCGCGCAGTTCGGCCCCCCAATGGAAAGTCCGTGGGCCTTGGCCAGCGCATGCAATTGCACGTCGCGCGCCTTGCCCTCCTCGGCACCTTCCGCGAATCCTCCGGGGAGGATCAGGAGATTGGTGTGACCGCTTGCTGCTGATTCCCGAACCACATCCAATATCAAGTCGGGCCGCACCACGATCACCACCAATTCCGCGGCAGGGGTGACCTCTTTAATGGACCGAGCCACGGGTAACCCGAGCAACTCGCCGCCTTTCGGATTCACCGGCACGATGCGCCCGCCATAACCCGACTTCACCAAGTTGTGCAGCACGGCCCCGCCAGAGCTGCCCGGCCGGTCACCCGCCCCCACGATGGCTACGCTACGCGGAGATAGAAAAGCATTCAATGATCTAGGGGGCATGGGCACGCTTGAGTAGAACCGGGAAGGAGCATCTCCCTTGGGGGGATTCTACCGGCCGGTGTCCTTGCGATGGTGGGCACGCTACGCTTTGCCCGCCCTACCTTGGCTAACTAGCCCTATTCCTCCCGTAGGGTGGGCAAAGCGTAGCGTGCCCACGCGGGTAGGACTATTCTCCGTAGCGTCCCTGAGAATCCATCGCGCCGCCTCCCCAATCCGCCGGGAGTTCCCCGCGTGCTACATAGCGATGGAAACTGGAGTGCGGCCACTCGGCAACCCGTTCGACCAATCCGTGTTTGACCGGGTTGAAATGAATGTAATCCACGTGCTTCTGCAAATCCATGTCGTCCCGAATTTGGTGTTCCCAAAACCGCCGCTGCCAAATTCCCTTCTCGCGTTTGCCTATTTTGCTTTGGGTTCTGGTTTCCGATGCCTTGAGACCACTGGAAAAATTGCGCTTGATGAGTTGCCAGCGCCGGGAAAAGTCCGTGTCTTCCGGCGGCAGTGCCCAAATCGCATGCAAGTGATCCGGCAGAATGCAAATGGCGACGGTCTGAAAGGGAAGGCCTTGGTGCACCTTCGTATAGGCATTGCGCAAGCGCTCGATTTGACCGGTCAGCAATGTGCAGGAGCGATCCGCTAACGTAAGCGTGAAGAAGTAGGTGGCACCGGGGACCAGGCTGCGACGATAGCGGGACATCGAGATAGTTT
>JBJXGQ010000334.1:0-5696 GCA_046160525.1 Burkholderiales bacterium | reverse complement strand
CGCTTGAATACCGCCAAGCATACTTACTGAGGAAACACAGCATGGAGTTTTTCAGGATCCGTAATGACATCCCCTTCATGCGCCATGCGCTGGCCTTCAACGTCATCTCCTTGGTGACGTTTTTGCTGGCGGTGTTTTTTCTGGCGACGAAGGGATTGCACCTTGGTGTGGAATTCACCGGGGGCACGGTCATGGAGTTGTCCTATCCCAAAGCGGCCGATATACCGGAGATTCGCAAGACGCTGGAAGGCATCAATCTAGGAGATGCCTCCGTGCAGAATTTCGGCAGTTCGGACAACGTGATGGTGCGCCTGCCCGCGCGCGCGGACGTGCAAGGCGAGAAACTCTCCGAGCAGGTGATGGCCGCCCTTGTGCAGAAAGATCCTGGAGTGCAAAAGCTGCGCGTGGATTTTGTCGGGTCGCAAGTGGGTAAGGAACTGCTTGAAAACGGGTCTCTGGCCTTGGCTTTGGTCTCTGTGCTCATTGTTCTTTACCTGTGGTTTCGCTTCGAGTGGAAATTCGGAGTCGCGGCCATCATCGCCAACTTGCACGACGTGGTGATCATTCTGGGATTCTTCGCACTGTTCCAGTGGGAGTTCTCCTTGCCGGTGCTAGCCGCCGTGCTGGCGGTGTTAGGTTATTCCGTGAACGAATCGGTGGTGGTCTTCGACCGGATCCGAGAGAACTTTCGCAAGATGCGCAAGGCATCGGTGGAGGAAGTCATCGACAACGCTATCACCCGCACGATGTCGCGCACCATCATCACCCACGGTTCCACGCAGATCATGGTCACCATGATCCTGCTGTTCGGCGGGGACACTTTGCACTACTTCGCCCTGGCACTCACCATCGGAATTTTGTTCGGCATCTATTCTTCCGTCCTGGTGGCGAGCCCCATCGTGATGTGGCTACGAGTGTCGCGCGAGGATCTGATTCAGCCCGAGAAATCCAAACAAGAGGCCGTCGTTTGATCTCATCGCCCGGCGCTCACTTATTCCCTCCCCCGCGAGCGGGGGGCGAGAGCGGGGTTTCATCGAACCCGACTGCTCGGGTTCGATGCCGAGTGAGCCGACTTGCCATGCAGGGCAAGTCGTGGACGGGTTAGGGTGGGGGCACAGCATGGACCTCATTACCTCCTTCTTCCAAGTTCTGGTCCATCTGGACCAGCACCTTTTCGATTTTGCCCAGCAGTACGGTGCCTGGATCTACGGTCTGCTATTTTTGATCATCTTCTGCGAAACCGGCCTGGTGGTCACTCCGTTTCTACCCGGGGATTCGCTCTTGTTCGTGGCGGGCGCGGTGGCGGGTATCGGTGCCATGAACGTGCATTTGCTGGTTGTCCTACTGATATTGGCGGCCATCCTTGGAGACAACACGAATTACTGGATCGGGCGTTTCATCGGACCTAGGGTTTTTCGGCGAGATGACACCTGGTTCTTCAAGCGCAGCTATGTGGATCGCGCCAACGCCTTCTTCGAAAAACATGGCGGCAAGACGCTCATCATCGCGCGTTTTCTTCCCATCGTGCGCACCTACGTTCCCTTCGTGGCGGGAATCGGCAAGATGCCTTACCAACGCTTCTTGCCCTTCGATATCTTGGGCGGATTTATATGGATTACATCCTTGACCTATGCCGGCTATGCCTTCGGAAACATTCCCTGGGTGAAGAAGAATCTGACGTTGGTGATTCTGGGCATCATCTTCGTGTCGCTGCTACCTGGCATTATCGAAACGCTTCGGCACCGGGCGGCCGCGCGCCGCTGATTTTTTTATCTTGAAAGGAGTTTCGGCATGATTCGTTGGATTGCAAGCGTTGTGTTTGGCTTGGCCGTGTGCACGGCACAGGCAGCCGGTCCTGAGAACACTTTGCATCTGGATCTCAAGGATGGCCGTGTGATCATCGAAATGCGCCCCGATTTGGCGCCCAAGCACGTGGCACGTATCAAGGAGTTGGTGCGCAAGGGTTTCTACGACGGGATCGTGTTTCACCGCGTGATCGAGGGTTTCATGGCGCAGACGGGAGACCCGACTGGCACGGGAGCCGGCGGCTCGGGAGTCAAGCTTGCCGCCGAGTTTTCCAAGGAACCCTTTGAGCGCGGAACCGTGGGTATGGCGCGCGCGCAAAATCCCAATAGCGCGGATTCGCAGTTTTTCATCTGCTTTTCTTCCGCGCCTTTCCTGAACGGTGGCTACACCGTGTGGGCCAAGGTCACCCAGGGAATGGAAGTCGTGGACAAGATCAAGAAGGGCGACCAGGCCGCCAACGGCTTGGTGAACCAGCCGGACAAGATCGTCAAGCTGCGCGTGGCGGCGGACGAAAAGTAACGCGAAAAGAAAAGCACTTAACGCAAAGACGCAAAGGTCGCAAAGGTCGCAAAGAAAATCAAATGGGGTCCTTTGCGTCCTTCGCGTCTTTGCGTTGAGATTTGCATTCTGAGATTGCGAACTTTCCGTTGGGCTATCCATGCGCCCGGCGGTTATCCGCGGGCGCTTCGTCTCGTTGCGTGAGCGTGTAGTCCCTTACCACTTGCGCCACGCGAATCCGGTAGGCGGAGAATATTCCCTCGCGGCCCTGGAATTGGGCGCCACGATGAGATTCGAGGTTGCGCCACCGGGCCACAGCCTCCTCGTCGCGCCAAAAGGAAAGGGAGAGCATCTTTCCTTCGTTTGTCAGGCTGGCGAAGCGCTCCACCGAAATGAAGCCGTCGATCTTTTCCAGCTCTACGCGCAAGGCGGCGGCCAAATCCAAATACTCCTGCGCGCGTCCCTTCGCCGGCCAAACTTCAAACATCACGGCGATCATGGTTCGCTCTCCTTGGGAATGAGCGCCGCGCCACGCTCGGCCAGTAGTTCGCGTAACAAGGAGCGGTGGCATCGTTCCTCGCTGGCACAGTAGCAGCCCACCGAGAAATTCGTTTGATGGGACAAGCCCGCGAGTAAATCCAACAAATGCTGGTTATCCGGCCGCTTCATCTCAGCCTTGTACTTTCTTGCGAAAGCCTTCCAATCGCGTTCTTCGCCCATGGCGAAGAACGTTTTCAGCAGCGCTTCACTGGGAGCCAAATTGGGCAACCACAGGTCGTAGAAGTTACGCGATGCGAACTCTCTCTTCTTCACGCCTCGCGGCGGACGGCGCACGGTGCCTAAGCGCAAACCTTCGTCTTGGGTGCGGGGACTGCCGAGCCGAACCACGCGAATGGTCACGGACGATTCTTCAATGGATGGCCGCTGCCAGCGCCTGGCGGTAGCGCCGGACCAAATCGCCGTGGTCAGTGATGAGGCTAAATAGCGATAGCATGGTCTTGCGCCCGATGTCGTCGCGGAAGTTGCGGTCACGCCGGACAATATCCAGCAGTTGCTCTAGGGCGGGCTCGTACTCTTGTTTTTGTACCAGTTGGTTCGCGAGGCTGATCCTGGCCTCCAGATCCGCGGGATTGGCTGCGATACGCGCACGAAGGGACGCAGCGTCGTCTCCCGTAGCGGCGTTAGAGGCGAATTCCACCTTCGCGATTAGCGTATTGATCCGCGCATTCTGGCTGGCCAGCGGGCTCAAGCGTTTGATGGCGGCCTGAGCCTGGTGGTGTTTACCTAGAGCGAGAAGTACCTGTGCCTGATCCGCAATGATTTCGTCGTTTCTCGGGTCTAGCAAGGCCGCCTGGCCGAGTATTTTCAAGGCGCGGTCATTGTCACCTGTGGCGCATGCTTGCGCTGCCTCTTGCCGTAGGATTTCAGCCGGGGAGGGTAACAGGCCTTCGATGAACGCGCGTACTTGAGATTCGGGCAGCGCACCCAGAAATTCATCCACCTGCTGCCCGCCCACAAAGGCCTTCACGTTGGGGATACTGCGAATTGCATACTGGCGCGACACGCCTGGGTTCTCGTCGGAGTTCACCTTGGCGAGAAGGAACTTGCCTTCGTATTGATCCGCCAATTTTTCGAGCACGGGGGCCAGCGAACGGCATGGCCCGCACCAGGGTGCCCAGAAATCCACCAGCACCGGCACTTTCTTCGATGCCTCGATGACATCGCTTTCAAAGCTCGCGTCGGTCACGTCCTTGGTAAAGCTGCCCATGTTCTATAGTCCTTGCAAGTAATAGGAGGTCTAAATGGCGCCGCGCCGGAGGTTCTTCAAGATGGGCTAGAGGTTTCGGGCCAAGCGCGCGGCATGGCCCGTGTAATGCGCGGGCGTGAGTGCTTGTAACCGAGATTTGGCGTCCTCGGGGATATTCAGCGTGGCGATGAGCTGGTGTAGTGTATCGCGCGTCAAACCGTCTTGCCCGCGCGTCAAAGCTTTAAGTTGCTCGTAGGCATCGGCGATGCCGTACCGGCGCATCACTGTTTGGATGGGCTCCGCCAATACCTCCCACGAGGAATCCAGATCGGCAGCCAGCACCACGGGATTCGCATCCAATTTATTCAAGCCACGCAGGCAGGAATCGTAAGCCAACAGTCCGTATCCCAATGCGCTACCCAAATTGCGCAGCACCGTGGAGTCCGACAGATCACGCTGCCAGCGCGAGATGGGAAGTTTCGCCGCCATATGCTCCAAGAGTGCGTTGGCGACGCCAAGGTTGCCCTCGGAATTTTCGAAGTCGATGGGATTCACCTTGTGCGGCATGGTGGACGATCCCACTTCGCCAGCCTTCATCTTCTGCTTGAAGTATCCCAGGGATATGTAGCCCCACAGGTCTCGGTTGAGGTCCAGCAACACCCGGTTCGCGGCCGCGTAGGCGTCCAATAGTTCGGCGATGCAATCGTGTGGCTCGATCTGAGTGGTGTAAGGGTTGAAGCTGAGCCCTAGCCCGGTGACGAAGCGGCGCGCGAAGGCTTCCCAATCCACGCCGGGGTAGGCCACCATATGGGCGTTGTAGTTGCCCACGGCGCCGTTGATCTTTCCCAGTATTTCCACTTGCGCGATGCGTGTGCGCTGGCGCTGCAAGCGATGCACGACATTGGCCATTTCCTTGCCCGCGGTGGTGGGCGTCGCGGGCTGGCCATGGGTGCGCGAGAGCATAGGCAGATCCGCCCATTGGCGGGCGAGCTGCCGCAGTTTTTCGATTGCTCCATCCAGCGCGGGCAGCATGATGTGTTCGCGGCTATCTCGCAGCATCAAGCCATGGCACAGATTATTGATGTCCTCCGAGGTGCAGGCAAAATGCAGAAAGCTGAGCGCGCCCAGGGCCTCCGCGTTAGTGCCCAACGTTTCCCGTAGCCAGTACTCCACGGCCTTCACGTCGTGGTTGGTTTGCTGCTCGATGGCTTTCACGCGCTCCGCGTGCGGCTCCGCGAACCCGGCCATGATTGCATCGATTTCGGCAAGGGTGCCAGGAGAGAAGGGTGCTAACTCAGGCACTCCCGGATCCAGTGCCAACGCCTTGAGCCATTCGATCTCCACCCGAACCCGGTAGCGGATTAAGCCGGCTTCGCTGAAATAGGGCGATAAAGATTCGATCTTGCTGCGATATCGGCCATCGAGCGGGCTAAGAGCACTCAGGGCGGTGAGAGGCATGGGGATGGCGGGAAGGTGTTGAGAAGTGGGAATTTCTGCTGCGATACCGAATGAATTTTAGCCCCTATCGGAGTGCCTCCAGCCAGGAACATCATCGCGAGCCTTTGCAATGACCGATTGACTCTCTTATAATCCGCGCCCTTGTCGTTGGGGGTATAGCTCAGCTGGGAGAGCGCTTGCATGGCAT
>JBJXGQ010000333.1:0-6730 GCA_046160525.1 Burkholderiales bacterium | reverse complement strand
CAGTTGCTTCGCCAGGGCACGCAGTTCGTCCTGCGTAAGAGGTGCCTTCAGGTACTCGACGATGCGCGGTTCGATCCCTCGCTCTTGAAGCAGGGCAAGCGCGGCGCGGCTCTTGCCGCAACGCGGGTTGTGGTAGATCGTAAAGGCGTCCTCTTTCGTGCCCATGACGGCGCTCTTCAATTGAATGACAAACGGCGATGCTAGCATCTGTCCATCCGTGTACATGCAGGAAATACCCATGGCTGAAGACAACCCATTGAAGCTAGGATTACAAGGCAACAAAGAGCTGGTCGTGGCGGGCGAACACTTGGCCTCCAAGCTGGGCAGCGGTTTGGCGGCAGTACTTTCTACTCCGACTATGATCGCGCTGATGGAATCCACCGCGTCCGACTCCGTGCAACCACATCTTCCCGTTGGCCACTCCACGGTGGGTGTGCGAGTGGACATTCGCCACCTCGCCGCCACGCCGCCTGGGATGAAGGTGAAGTTCTATTCCGAACTCGCGGAGATCGACGGCCGCAATCTGACTTTCAAGGTCTGGGCCGAGGATGAGCAAGAGCGCATCGGCGAAGGCATTCACCAAAGGGCCGTGATCGATAACGCGCGCTTCGCAGCGAAGCTGGCGAAGAAGGCTGGGACTGCGGCGTAACGGCAGGTTTCGCGAACTTGAATCGCTGGCTACGAGTAGATCTCTCGGAGGAGCAGACCCACCACCGAAATTCCCATCAGGTAAGCCCCCATCGTTTCGCCCCGCTTGCCGTGCATAGGTTCGCCATCCTTCCGCAAGCTTTTCACGGATTACTCGTATCCGCTCCTTGCAGCAGCAGCCACCCCACGCAGCCTATCACGGAGACGCTTGGTCAGTCTTGGATTGACCTGTTCCTTGATTCGTTTAGTGTTCTCCGATGCCTATGCAGTCTATTTCGTGATACGGCGGCAAATATCCCGGCTTGTTGTGACCTGTGCATACAACTAGTAATCTAGTAGAGATGAAAAATCAAGGCACTTCGCGAGATTTCCATGAGCAGGCGCCAGGATATTCGGCATTTCGGAAGTCGAATTCGTTAGTTCTGGAGCAAGAGCATGGATGAACAGCAACAGCCGGTAGATCATGACTTCTTCAAGAGCGTGAGCAATGACGTGTCGCATTTGCACATGTACTGGAAGATCTATCGGCAGCTTTACGCGCACAGCGAGCATCGGATTGCGTTATTGAATGAAACTGGCTCTATGGTGTTCTATGTACTTCAACATCTGCTCTTGGACGAGGTCACCCTTTCTATCTGTCGCTTGACTGACCCGGCAATGACAGGAAATAGAGAAAACTACAGCCTTGAACGATTGGTCGCCGGAGTGGAGGAGAATGAGCTGGCGGTTAAGCTCCGGGCGATACTGAAAGCGGTTCAGAACTTGGCGAAACCGTTCCGGGATCGGCGGAACCGCGCTATCGCTCACAGCGATCTGGAAACAAAGCGCAAGTTGGAGACAAACCCGCTCCCAGGCATATCTCGTGAAATGGTCGAGAAGACTCTGGATCAGATTCGCGCGCTTATGAATGCATACGACAATCACTACTTTAAGAATACGACCTTCTATGAGGACGTCATCCTTCCGCTCGGCGCCGACGGTGACTTCCTGAGCGAGCAACTTCGGCGAGCTGTGGCCTTTCGAGATCTGGAAAGAAATCATGAGATTAGCCGAGAGCTATGGACGCAGGGTCGGTACAAAGATGCCTAACAACGCCATCAACTCGGACGTGCAAAAGCGCCGCTTCGCTCTGCTTTTGCACACCGGTCATGGCGAACGTTGCGGTTGTATAAGTAATCAGTTTTCGAAAAAAGAGCCTCTCTATCTCATTAATTCTATGATGGCGGAATTTCGGAAAATAATCGAGAATCGACTTTTTTTACAGCCTCGTTGGTCGGCATAGGCACGGACAGTGGATCGCCGACGCTACAAGAGACTCCTTGCCGAATTTGATGCGGCAGGTGATTACGCCAGCACTGTGTCACGCGCGCTGGTCGGACTGTCTCCGGCTGAGCAGCATCGCACGTATGCAGAGCAGATATTCGTCAAACTTCTGGCCCACTGCATAACCCTTAGGCGTCTATCGCCCATTGCTGATGACGCGCCACAAACCGAACTATGGGACTTATCGTCCAATTCCGTGGTTGCACGAGCAGCGATCGAAGCGTTCGACGCACTGGCCTATGTCACGTTGCAGTCAGTAGAGCCAGCCCAACGCGAGTTTCGTATCCTCCTCTGGGAACTCCACGACGCGAGCAGAAGGGCCAAGATGCTCGACCACATTGGCTCCAAGGACCCTCGCCTTGCCGACGTTCTTGGCTCCGCCCAATCTCTGTACCAACGAGTAGTCCAGCATGCGTGCTTCAACAACCTCTCAAGGTCGTTGCAGAAGCGAGTCCACGATCATGACCCTCCGCCGTTCATGAACTCGCAGCGCAACCGTTGCCAGGACAATGGAATCAACCACGATTACTTCACCGCCATCACCATGCAGCTCTCGCAGTACGCTCACACCCTGCCTTTTGCCGTTCATCAACTCTTCGCGTTTCGAGCTGGGGGGGCGGAGGCCCTGCGGATGATGTCGCTTCCACTCCAGTTCGTGCTTCCTTTCTTGCTACGGGCAACGGCAGTGGTGCGCGTCCTCTTTCCGGGCATCACTCCAGAGCCCCCAGAAGACGTCAGCGTATCCATGGTGGTCTGGAGCGAGATTTCTTCCCAGGGAATCAAGAATGTCGGCTAACCCTTTGCTCCTGCCGACGTGCTACGGCCTGCGGCCTCCACTGGCGCGAAGGATTAATGGGAAGTCATTTCAGACTCGTGCCGATTAGCTTGTAGCCGGCCTAAAGAAACAGGATTGATTTTTATGAGATATCTCGTAATCGTTGAAAAAGGCGCTTTCACCTACGGGACCCATGTTCCGGACCTTCCTGGTTGCATCGCTGCCGGGGAAACAAAGGAGGAGGTGCTTTCGCTCATCCGGGAAGCCATTGAGTTCCATATCGAAGATCTGAAGCAGGAAGGCCAGCCAATTCCGTTTCCTACTTCCACGGGCGAACTGGTGGAAGTGGAAGCCTCATAAGTTGCTGCTTCCTGCGGCTCGCGCCTGCGGCGCTCGCAAGTCTGAATGACCGGAATTTAATTTATTGCACAGCGGGATATGCTACTCATACGTCCGGCGCTGTGGATGCAGGAAGACGCGAGGCTTTCTCCTATCGCGGTTAGATCACCTATCAACTCACATCGAGGAAGGCTTGCATAACATCATTCTTGAGTTCTGGTTCAACGAAATCTCCCCTTCCCAATGGTGGAAGGTTGACCCCGCATTCGATCAGATGGTCGTAGACCGGTTCTCCGCGATTCATGCTCAGGCGAATCGCTGCGAACTTTTCGAGTGGCGTAAGGAACCAAAAGGCAGATTGGCGGAAATCATCGTTCTAGACCAATTCTCTCGAAACATGCACCGGAGTAGTCCGCTTGCCTTTGCGAGCGACCCTTTGGCCTTGGCCCTTGCTCAAGAGGCTGTCAGTGCAGGTTCAGATATGGCGCTCGCACCCGAAGAGCGGAGTTTCCTGTACATGCCCTACATGCACAGCGAATCGAAAGTCGTTCATGAAGTCGCGGCGCGGCTATTCAAGGCGAACGGCCTTCAAAGCAACTATGACTTCGAAATTCGCCACAAGACCATCCTTGACCGGTTTGGCCGCTATCCACACCGCAATGTTATTCTTGACCGGCAGTCCACTGACGAGGAGCTTGCTTTCCTCGCCCAGCCAGGTTCAAGTTTTTGAGTGGTTTGAATGACCGATTATCTCGAAAGTATTCTCAACGCCCGCGTCTACGACGTGGCCATCGAATCGCCGCTGGACTTCGCGCCTAATTTGTCGGCCCGGCTGGGTAACCGCGTGTGGTTGAAGCGCGAAGACGCGCAGCCCGTGTTCTCCTTCAAGCTGCGCGGTGCTTACAACAAGATGGTTCGCCTCTCGCCTGAGACCCTTGCGCGCGGGGTCATCACCGCTTCGGCGGGGAATCATGCGCAAGGGGTGGCGCTGGCGGCGCAGACTCTCAAGTGCCGCGCGGTGATCGTCATGCCAGTCACCACGCCCAGCATCAAGGTTGATGCGGTGCGCCGGCGCGGCGCCGAAGTGGTGCTGAAGGGGGATTCCTTCGACGAGGCCTACGGCCACGCGCGCGAGTTGGAGGGCAAGGAGCATCTCACATTCGTCCACCCGTTCGATGACCCCGATGTCATCGCAGGCCAGGGCACCATCGGCATGGAGATTTTGCGCCAGCACGGAAAACCCATCGACGCCATCTTCACCGCCGTGGGCGGGGGAGGATTGATCTGCGGCGTGGCGGCTTACGTGAAGAGGCTGCGTCCCGAAACCAAGATCATCGGCGTGGAAGCCCGCGACGCCGATGCCATGTACCAGTCCCTCCAACAAGGCTTGCGCGTGCGTCTCCAGCATGTGGGAACCTTCGCCGATGGCGCCGCGGTGAAACAAGTGGGCGAAGAAAATTTTCGCCTGGCACGTGAGCTCGTCGATGAGGTGGTGCGCGTGGATACGGACGAAATATGCGCCGCCATCAAGGATGTGTTCGAAGACACGCGATCCATACTGGAGCCGGCTGGCGCCCTCTCGGTCGCGGGATTGAAAGCCTACGTGCAACGCGAAGGTATCGCGGAGCGCTCTCTCATCGCCGTGGCCTCGGGTGCCAATACCAATTTCGACCGGTTGCGTTTCGTGGCCGAACGCGCCGAAGTGGGCGAGCAGCGCGAGGCGGTGTTGGCAGTGACTATTCCCGAACGCCCTGGCAGCTTCAAGCAATTCTGCACGCTGCTGGGACCGCGTAACGTCACCGAGTTCAATTACCGGTACTCCGATCCCAGCGAAGCCCATGTGTTCGTGGGCGTGCAGGTGGCCAACCGGGGCGAGACATTGTTACTCGCCGAATCCCTGCGCGCGCACCAATTGCCCACGCTGGATTTGACCGGAGACGAACTGGCTAAATTGCATTTGCGCCATCTCGTGGGCGGACGCGCCACGGCGCTTGATCACGAACTTCTCTACCGCTTCAACTTTCCCGAGCGGCCCGGAGCCTTGATGAAGTTCCTCGCCAGCATGGGTTCCAATTGGAGCATCACGCTGTTCCATTACCGCAACCACGGCGCTGACTCCGCAAGGGTGCTCGCGGGATTTCAAGTGCCACCCAACGAAATGAGCGCGTTCCGCGAATTCCTGGACCGCCTGGGCTATGAGTACAGCGACGAGAGCGCGAATCCGGCCTACAAATTATTTCTCGGATAGCCAGTCGCGTGAACGAGAAAACCATGGTCACCGGCCTGGGCATTCTTAGCGCCTACGGACCGGGAATTCGGGCAGCCGTGGAGGGCATCAAGGCAGGTGTATGCCCCAGGCGCCCGGCCGCCGGCATCGGTTATCCCTCCGATACGCCGCCCCTTGCAAGCGCGTTTCTCCCTCGCCCCCTGCCTCCAGGGGAAGCCGCGACCGCGATTCATCTGACTGAAACCATAGACCAACTACTCGCCCAGTGGAACGGCGATCCGGAAGCGTTGCGCGACGAGGAGACGGCGCTGATCGTAGGTACGGGGGGGTTCCTTTTCGCGTCTGGTGCCGAACTGTACTGGCGCTCCAAGCAGACCGCTCCAATGGATGAACCGTTTTACGTGCGCGGCCCTGCCTGGGGAAGCTCACTGATTGCGAGGCATCTCGGGATGCGCGCAACGCCTCTCACGCTAAGCACTGGTTGCTCATCCAGCGCCAACGCCTTACTGGCCGCCACGCAGATGCTCCAGCGCGGCCGCGCCAAGCGGGTGCTGGTAGTGGGCGCCGAAGGCTTAAGCGCGGTGACCTTGAGCGGCTTCGATTCCTTGCTGCTACTCGATCCCGAAGGTTGCCGTCCTTTCGACCGCGACCGCGCGGGGTTGCAGATCGGAGAAGGTTTCGCGGCCATCATGCTCGAATCCGGTCGCAAGGGCCAGGCAAGTATTCTGGGCGGGGCCAATCTTTGCGACACTCATCATCTCACCAGTGCCAGCCCCGGCGGGGACGTCATGCGCGATGTGATGCGCCAAGCGCTCGCGAACGCTGCCGTGGGTCCGGGTGCCGTCACCGCCGTCAAGGCGCACGGCACGGGCAGCGCGGACAGCGACCGCGCGGAGGCCAATGCGCTGCACGCCGTGTTTGGCGCGGCGTTGCCACCAGTGATTGGTCTCAAACGCTATGTGGGCCACACCCTGGGAGCATGCGGCGCCGTGGAGACTGCGGCTCTTATCGGTTGCCTGCAAAACGGGTTTCTGCCCGCGACCGCGGGATTCCGCGCGATGGATCCGGAACTCGGTATCGTGCCCACGCAGCCGGCGCAAGTTGGCGGAGCCGGAATTTATCTGCTGAATTTTTTTGGGTTTGGCGGAAACTACACCTCACTCGTGATGGAGTTCCCATAAAAACCTACATCCACGCAGCGGGAGGCATCGGTGCGAACGCCGTGCCCGTAGCGAATTTTCAAGAAACGAGTACCAAAAGGCTGGAGGCGGATGCGCAGCCGGTATCGCTGCGCGGGTTGGGGAAATCGCTGGGAATCACGATGCCGCGCCTTGCTTCGCGCTTCGCGCAACTGGCCGTGACGGGTGCCCAAATGTGCGTTGGCCAGCTCAAGAGCCCGCTACCACACCGTACCCCGC
>JBJXGQ010000332.1:0-5121 GCA_046160525.1 Burkholderiales bacterium | reverse complement strand
TTCCATATCACGCTATTGCCGCACACGATGGCGAGCGCCGCGTTCCACGCCCACACCGCCACCGGAAAATTGAAAGCGGTGATCACCGCGGTAGGCCCCATGGGGTGCCAAGTCTCCATCATGCGGTGCCCCGGCCGTTCGCTGGCGATGGTGAGCCCGTGCAGTTGGCGCGACAATCCCACGGCGAATTCGCAGATGTCGATCACCTCCTGAACCTCGCCCAGGCCTTCCTGCAATATTTTTCCGGATTCGATGGTAACGAGCCTCCCAAGCTGTGCCTTGTTGGCACGCACCGCTTCGCCGAAGAGCCGGATCAATTCTCCGCGCCGTGGTGCGGGAGTGGTGCGCCAAGCGAGAAACGCTTCTTGCGCCTGTCCGGTCTTGGTTTGGATGCTTGCTCCGTTGTCGAGGGCGACCGCACCCGTGCGCGAGCCATCGATGGGCGAACGCGCGCTTAAGCCTAGAGCGCAATCTCCGCCAGAGGCCGAGAGCGATTTCAGAATGCCTTGGGCTTCATTGTGTAGCGTCATGGCGTCTCCTCAAGCGGCGGCGGTCTCGTAGGCCTGGCCGAAGCGGTTGGCGAGAAAATCCGTGAGCGCGATCTGCTCTTGCCGGATGAAACCCGATTGGGGCAGCTTGCCGGAGGCGAATAGATCCACCGCCGTGCACACACCGCTGGCGGTGGTGATCTGAATCGCGGTCATGGGTAGGCCACACCATGTTTGCGCGTAGATCTTGCGGGCGAAAGAAGTCTGCACCCGCTTGGCGTTTCGCATGCCGGACGCCGAGACGAAAACGACGACCACATCTTGCTCAGTAGTGGGAATGGCCGTTTCGAGGATCTCCTTCATGGTGTCGCGCTTTCCCGCCAAGCCAAAGTCCTGAAGCAGAAGTTTCGCGATGTCGCGGTGTCCCGGATAGCGAATGGTCTTGTAGTCTAGATACTGCACCTTACCTTCCAGGGTTTCGGCCAAGGTACCCAACCCGCCTGAGGTATTGAATGCTTCGTAGTGCGCGCCGTCCAGCGCGAAGGTCTCGTAGCCTTCCAGCGGCGGCAGTTCGATGCGCCGCCCATCGACGATGGCCTCGCAAGGGTGAACGTATTCGTTGATGAGGCCGTCCACCGACCACGTCAGGTTGTACTTCAGAGCGTTGGTGGGGTATTGCGGTAAGGCACCCACGCGCATGTGGAGCCGCTCCAGTTTTTCGTATCCCTGGGATAGAGCGTAACCCGCAATGGCGATGAATCCCGGTGCAAGCCCGCACTGGGGCATGAAGGCCGTCTTGGAATCTTGGGCCAAATCGCGAATGGTGCGCGTCGCGGAGACATCCTCCGTCAAATCGAAGTAGTGCACCCGCTCGGCCGCCGCCGCGGCGGCCACCGTACTGGCCAGGTGAAAGGGCAGGGCGTTCACCAGAATATCCTGGCCCTTGATGCGGCTCGCGAAGCTGTCCACGTTGGAACCCTCGATCTCGAAGCAGCGTTGCGGGAAATCCGCGCGCACCTCCTTGCTCACGATGCGGTCGCCTACCCATACCTCGTAGCTTGGCTCGCCTTGCGCGGTGCGCAGCAAGTGCGCCACCGAGCGCCCGATGTGGCCCGTGCCAAGTACCAGAACTCGTTTCGTCATGGGTCGTTGCTCCTTTCGCGGGGCGAACCTGGGAAACGCGATGCAAGCTTAGTTTAGGCCAGGGGCGGTGCCGCCTCTCCTTTCAACTCCACCATATTCCCCTCGGGGTCGTAAGCATAAAGAGAGGGGCTCTCGCCTTGTGCGCCAAAACGCGGGCGGACTTCACCGGCGCGCACCTGGTGGGAGGCAAGATGCGCGAGGATGTCTTCCACCTTAAATGGGTCCACGCGCAGGCAGACATGGTCCATGTTGCGGCCTTCCTTGCCCGGCGCCGCGCCGCCCTTCTTGCCCAACTCGCCGTCCACGGGAACCAGGTCGATCAGGGCGTTGCCCGCGCGCAGATGCACGAGGCCTAAATCCGGCCGGCGCCATTCCACGGTGCATCCCAGTACGTCACAGTAAAACGCGATCATGCGCTCCAGATCGGATACGCGCAGCACGATGTGATCGATGTCGCGAATGCGAAATAAGGGGTTCATGGGAAACAGATTACCGCCGCAGCTGTCCGCGCGCCAGGGACAGGCCCATTCCCGCCAAGCAGAGCGCGGCCGCCACGATGAAGCTTACCTGAATGGATTTTGCGAGCAGGCCGAAGTGCGCGGGATCGATGGGTAGGCGGCCCATGACCAGCGCGCTCACCAGCGTGATCAATGCCATGCTCATCATTTGGCCCACTACGCGTACGGTGGCGACCGAGCTGCTTGCCGTGCCGTACTGGCGCGGCTCCACGGAACCCATGATGGCACTCATGTTGGGCGAGGAGAACAGCGCGAAGCCCGTGCCCACGATCAGCAGGTAGCCGATTAGAACCGCGATCGCGGTGTCCGGTTGCGCGCTCGCCAGTAACACCAAGCCCGCGGCGCAAAGCGCCATGCCCGTAGAGGCGAGCACGCGCGGTTGAATACGGTCGGAGAGCGTGCCCGCGAAGGGCGAGAGAAGCGCCATCATGATGGGCTGGGAAATCATGATCAACCCCGCCGTTTGCGCGTCGAGTCCCTTGAGTTTTTGCAAGTACAAGCTCATGAGGAACGTGTTGGCGAAGGTCGCGGCGTAGATCAGCAAGGAGGCGAGGCAGGAGAAGGTGAATACGCGGTTGGTATAAAAAAGCGAGACGTCGAAAAGAGGATGCTTGTGCCGGTGCTCGTAAGCGAAGAACACTACCATTCCCGCGCCTGCGCCCAACGTGGCGAGCCAGCCGAAGGCAGAGGGCAGATTCGACACTCCGCCCATCAGGGCAATGATGGAGGCAGCATAAATCAAGGCCCCCGCGAGGTCGAAACGCCCGCCAGGGGGGGCCTTCCATTCGCCTTTTAATTGCGTGATCCCTAAATAGAGGCACACGGCCAGCAGCGGTAGCGGCAATACGAAGACCATGCGCCAGCCAAACTGGTGTGTAATCCAACCGCCCAACAGCGGGCCCGCCGTGAGCCCGAAGTAGATCATGGAGGTGGAAATACCGATCGCCGCTCCGCGCTTCTCCTTCGGGTACACCGATGAGAGCAAGGCCATGGACGTCGCGTAGAGCATCCCAGCTCCGATACCTTGAAACAGCCGCGCCGCCACGAGCGCGGGAAAATTCGGCGCCGCGGCACACAGCGCGGAACCCAGCGCCACGGCGCCCAATCCCCAGAGTAAGAAACGCCGCCGTCCATGCGCGTCGGCAAGCTTGCCAAAGGGCAGCAAGAACACCGCGCTCGACAACAAGTAGGCGGTGGAGACCCAGCCCACGGCCACCACGCCGGTCCCGAAGGCCGCGGCAATCGCGGGGACCGATACGTTGGGAGCCGCCAGCATGAGCGGCGTGGCGAAGGAAGACATCGTCACCACGAGCAAGGTGATGCGCTGAAGGGCGCGTTCGTCCATTGGTATTAATGTTTGTAGTGTTGGGGACAGGCGCAACTATAGAGGATCTTGCCGCGTGGCTTATAGAGGCGACAGGAAAGCGATATCTCGCGCCTGGGACTTGAAGCTAGGGGGCGGCTCGGGCGAGAATGTCCCTTATGCAGACCAAACCCAAGGGTTCCCGCTTGATTAAACGTATTTTGGTTGCCTTGCCGGTTTTAATTCTCGGTGTAGCCGCGGCCATGGCCGCCGGTGTGGGAACTTTTCTGGGCAAGGTGGTGCTCGAGTGGGACGACGAGGACGGGTTCAACCGCCACAAAATAAAGCTGCTGAGCGATTTCGGCTTCCAAGATCCGGCGGGCAAAAAGTGGGTCGCGCAAAAAGGGGCCGAGCTGGATGGTTCTTCCTTTACGCCCTTGTTCGAGCAAATGGTGGGCTTGCCTTTCGTCGGCGAACACCGCCGCGCCTCCCTACTGCACGACTACTATGCCAAGCAATTGAGCGAGCCCTGGCGTGACGTTCGCCGCATGTACTACGCCGCGCTGCTGGCCGAAGGCATGAGCGAAAGCGAAGCGAAAACGACTTACGCTGTCCTTTACGGCGCGGGAATGCGCTGGGAGCCCAAGGGCTCCACTTGCTACATCAATTGCCATAATGGCGCGAGTACCCTGGTTTGGAGGCCCGACGTCATCGAGAGCGAAATAAACACTGCCCTGGAAGTGCTGTCCGAAGGAAATCCCAGCTTGGACGATATCGACAAGGCGGTGGACGCCGTAATCTTGAAGCCGGGTCCGCATTTGTTTTCGCAGTCGAAGAGGGAAGATGCCGCCAGTCCTGTAACTGGCAGCACTGGGGACGGCAGCGCCGAAGAAGAATAAGGCCTACACCCTTCCAAAAATGGAGGATTCTCCCCGGATCCCGGAGGGCACGCTGCGCTTTGCCTACCCTACGTACGGTGCTTCGCGTGGCCAAAGTTGTAGGGTGGGCAAAGCGCAGCGTGCCCACGCCGCAAGTGCCTAGTAAGTTCCCAGGTTGAGCATTACGCCCGAGAGGTGCGCAGCGCGCTCGGAGGCGAAGAACAAAGTAGTGTCGGCCACTTGTTCGGGCTCGATCACGCGCGTTTGCTTCAACAACTCTTCCCAGCGTGACTCGTCGCCGAATTTCTGTTTGGCGATGGTCTTGTTCAACTGAATGATGCGGTCGGTGCGAGTGGCCGGCGGGTGCATGCCCAGCACGCGCACACCGTACTCGATGGAGCCTTTGCCAGCTGCTTTCGTAAAGGCCTCCAATGCCGCATTGCCCATGGCGCCGCAAATGTATTCGGTGGGGTGGGTGACGCCTGCCATGCCCACGATGTTGACGATGACGCCTTGCTTTCTTGGGCGCATGCGGGAAATCATCTCGCGGGTGAGGTTGATGTAGCCAAACACTTTCAATTCCCACGCGTGGCGCCAGAGCGCCTCGTCCACCAACTCGATGTTGCCGCCAGGGATGTCGCCGGCGTTGTTCACCAGGATGTCCACGTTCGCGCACGCTTGCGCAAGTTCCTTCACCGCCCCAGGCGCCCTGAGATCGCACACGTGATTGACGATGCTGGTCTTGTACTTTGCCTCGATCTCGCTCTTGGCCTTGGCCAGGAGATCGGCCG
>JBJXGQ010000331.1:0-9677 GCA_046160525.1 Burkholderiales bacterium | reverse complement strand
ACGGTGACGCCGTGGAATCCGGCGTGTTGGCCTGCCCCTGCGACGGTTCTGGTTTCACCAGCCGGTGCAAGGCACTCAAGGCAGCCGCCATGGCTTTCTCCAACCGTTCGAGCCGGCTTTCCATGTTTTTCGCTGGCCGCGATCCATTGCTTGCGCCATGCCCTGGATCATATCCGCCTAACGCTGCGCTGGGGTCCAGGGAAGGCACCGCCCCCAATCCGAAATTATCTCCGCGCATTGCGCGAAAAACCGGATCCGTCGCCGTGAGCACAGTGCCGGGAGGAATATCGTCGCCGAGTTCTTCCTTGATTTCCACAACCACGGCTTCGATGTCCGAGGCCCTGACAGTGTGACTCTCCGAAAGGTAGGCCGAGAGCATCACGCGGTTACACAACGTGTTGATGCGTCTTGGTACACCGTTGGAGTTCTGGAACACGGCATCGAAAGCATCCGCGTCAAAATCCGGATCCCCCGACCAACCCACATGGGTGAGGCGGTGTTTGACGTACTCCTCGGTCTCCTGCCGGTCCATGGGGCCCAGATGATAGGAGGCGATCACCCGCTGACGCAATTGCTGCATATGAGCACTGCGCATGATCAAGCGCAACTCGGGCTGGCCCACCAAGAAACTTTGAAGCAGCGCATGGTCGCCCACCTGAAAATTGGACAGCATGCGTAACTCCTCGACCGCCCTCGGGGTTAGATTCTGGGCTTCGTCGACGATGAGCAATGCGCGCTTGTTTTCGGACGCCAAGGAGAGCAAGAAGCGCTCGATTTCGGACAGGAGCCTTGCCTTATCGAAGCCCGAGGGTGTGAGCCCGAAGGCGTGCGCCACGGCGCGCAGAATATCGTCCGCATCGAGTTGCGTGCTGACCAGCTGTGCCGCCAAGAATTTCTTACTGTCCAGTTGATCGAGCAAATTGCGCACAAGGGTCGTTTTCCCGGCACCGACTTCACCCGTAATGACAATGAACCCTTCGCCTTGGTACAACCCGTACTGCAAGTAGGCAAGGGCTCTCTTATGACCCCGGCTACCGTAGAAGAATGTCGGATCTGGGTTGAGCTGGAAGGGCTTGCCGGTCAGCCCGTAATAGGACTCGTACATGGGGCTCCCTTAAAAATTGTGGCTGACGTTAGCGAAGATGGCGTGCTCCGTATAGCTACCGGTACCGACGTTGGAATCCAAGTGCCCGTACCTCGCTCCCATGGAGCCGCTGGTACGGCCGGTCAAGCGGTAAGAAAGCGAACCCTGAATCAGATCTTGGGTGGATTCGGACGGGACGGACGCGGAATTGCTTTGCGCAAGAGTGCGTGAAACGGTGACGTTAAATGCGCTTTTCCCCGAGAGAGTCTGGCTATAAGTAATGGCTACACCTTTTTGAGTGACACTCTCGTTTAGCGCCAGACTACCGGGGAGAGTAACCCCGAATGTATCCGTAACTGTGCTGGTATCGCGCCAAAACAATGAGCATACGAGTGTGCGCATTTTTCCAGAAATTGCGTAGGAGAGATTTATATACTCGGAAAGCGTGACCCGGTTGCTATAGATATTTCTAAGTTCCAGCAAGGTAGGGGGCAATCCAAGCGCTCGAATCAAGGCCTGTACGAACGCCTGCCTTTGCACAGGGTTGGGTATCTGGTTCGTATACAGGGCGTCGAGGGCCGAAGCGGTGTCTCGCCCTGTCAAAGTCAGGAACTGAAATGGCACCGCGTTAATGTCGCGTCCCGCGCTCAAGGATATGGCGCTTCTTCTCATCCGGTGGCTCAACCCTAGGGAGTACCCCTCACCATAAAACCTATGGTCCCACGAACCGGAAATACTAGTCCGTGACACGGGTATCCAGTTAAATCCAAGCCCATAGTTCTCGGCGGATTGATTGGACACGGAGTAGTTGTTCCATTCATACCCTCCCCGCACGAACGCGGTAAATTCCGGATCGGGACGAAAGCTTACGGTGCCAATTACCCGGTCCGATACAAAAGCGGACTGGCCGGCCGAATCGGAATCCGAATGCGTGTAGTTTACGTTCCAACCGATGACGCCACCCGTTTCAACCTTGTTGATCTGCCCCGACCAATTGCTGGAGTAATTGTCCTTGACCTGCGACGAATCGGAACTTGTCCACGTACTATTGTGGCGAATTTCGTAAGTCAACTGATCGCTCACCCTGCCACGATAACTCGGGCTCAGGCCGAAAGTGCGCGCTTCCGCCCTATTCTCGGTGTCGCTCCCAGGATCCACCGCCGTCGCACCGAAGGGGGACAAGTATTGCTGGGATACCGACGCGTTGGCGTCAACAAAAAACTCGCCCGTCACCACCTCCCAATTTCCAAAAGCGGAAAGCGTATTCTGTGTAGTGGTTTTCGACTCGGATGGGCGCCAGATCAGCGATGGGGAGTACGCAGCCCCGAAACGTATGCGGCCAACTTGGTCTGAAAGGGAGAAGTTTGGGGACATTTGCAGCACTAGGTCCGACTCTTCCTGCCCGCGGGGAGCGAGCCCCACGTTATCGGTAAGAGTCGCGGTACCTGTAATACCGGCGCTTTTTTCAATTGCGTGGGCGCTGCCCATACCCGCCAAGGCAACAAGAATTGCCCACGCGCCGGCCCAGCCAGAAAATCGCCTCGCATGCGAAGCGGCGTCAGCGAACACCTAGCATTCCTCGGTGCTAAGGTACAGACGATCTACGACAGGCAAGCCCATGTCAGTAGGCGTAGTAGCCATAGTAATCTCCAACGTCCGACCTCGATGCTTTGTTGAGGACTGTCATGACCACAGGGCATTCTTCGAGAGTCGCGAGGGCCTGTGCGACCTTGCCTTGAGTCGTCTTTTGGGCTTCCACGACCACCACGATCTGTCCCATGTGAGTAGCGAGAACCCGCGACTCCGTGGTTGGCAACAGCGGAGGAGAATCGAAAATAATTATTCTGTCGGGATAACGCAACGACATCTCATCGAGCAGCTGGTTCATCGCATCGCTCGCCAGCAATTCCGTGTTGCGCTCATGGGGCGCTCCGGCCGGTATGATGGATAGCTTATCGATATTCGTCTTCAGCATCACATCCCCCAAACCAAGACGGCTATCGCTGAGAACCTCAATGAGCCCCTTGGATGGGGGCAATTCAAGGATTCGGGATAAGGATGGTTGAGCGACGTCACCATCGACAAGCAGAACGGTGCTGTCGAGCTCCATGGCGACAGACACGGCCAAATTAAGTGCCGTAAAACTCTTCCCCTCCCCTGGCATCGCGCTGGTCACCATGATCAAATTGGGACGTGCAATGGGCGTCGGAGACTTGCCCTTCACGTTACTTAACAGGGGCCTCTTGATAACCCGAAACTCATTGGCCAACTGCGACCGAGGCGCGTCGGGGGTGATAAAACCCGCGGCGGCCAATCGCACGAGATCCATATCAAAGCGCTTGGAGTTGGGCAACATGCCCCCAGCCATAGGGCTTGGGCGGCTCGCCCTAGTCCGAAGAATTTGCGGAGTTCCATTCGAGGACCGCGCCTGGGGCATCTCTTCAGGGGTTGCCTGCGCTTTAATTTCCACCTGAGCAAGAATCGGTTGCTCGGCAATGGCGGCCGGTCGTTCTGCCTTAGGCTGAGGAAGTGGGCGCTCCGGTACCGCACCGCCAAGTTGGGAAAGCTTTTCCGCCGCGCGCTCAATAAGACTCAAGAGTCTCTCCTTCTCTCTTAGGGCCGCAGCACGATAAGTGCCGCAACGACCATTACAAAGCTAGCCGCCAAACTTCCCACGCCTCCGAAGAAGAGGTAGAGCTGACGGCGCCTTCCTTTTCTCATGGAGTCTGTTTCCAGCAAGGATATGGTGCCAAGTACTGGGCGTTTGGCGATTTCCCTCAAGTGCCGCGAGTCGTGGAAAGTGGGCAATATTTGGCTCAGCAAGAAACTCACCGCCACACCCGCGGCCAGGGCAACCAAGAAAATTACTGGCAAGATTAGCAGGCGGTTGGGCGCCACCGGCTTCTGGCTTACGCGCGGAGGATCGATGACCCGAAAGCTCGCCATCGTGCCGGCTTCTTCGAGTTCGCCCGTCAGGCTGGCTTGCTCGCGCCGCTGCGTAAGCTCGGCGTACTTTGCTCTCATGGTGTCGTAGTCCCGGTTGAGCCGCGCCGCCTCGCTTTCGATCTCGGGGACCGTATTGGCCGCGGTGCGTAACGCGTTATAGCGGGATTCGTACTCCGAGGCGCGCGCACGAAGCGCCGCCACATTCCCCTCCGCCTCGGCGAGGGCCACTTTGAGTTGCTGCACCAGCGGATTTTCGCGTCTGCCACCCGGGGTGGCCTTTGCCGCCTTGCTCCGAACCTCTATCTCTTTCTTCTTTTCCTCTTCCAGTTGGGCGATGAGGCGCTTCGTGGCAACAACATCGGGATGGCGATCCGTGAACCGGCGCAGCATTTCGTCGAGCTGCTGCTTCAACGGCTGGATTCTGGCGTCGATTTCGGGGGTTTGAATATCGGCTTGGCTCGCCGCCATATCGTCCGCCGCGCTGCTTTCATCCACACTGGCTTGTTGACCCGCAATTTCGCGTTTCAACGCCTCTTTCGATTGCTCCGCCTCGCGCAATTCCAAACGCGAGCGGCGAATATCTTCGGTGAGGGCCTCCATCTTCCCGAAGTAATCTTTGCCTCCAGAAAGAATCGCCATATTCTTAAGGCGAAACTCCTTTAGCCTGTTCTCTGCCTCAAGCAATTTTTGCTCATATTCGCGGATCTGCCGCTCGATAAAATCCTTGGCCGTCTCGGAATCCTTGCGTTTATCGCCAAGGCCCGATTCCACGAAAATCGACAAGAGCGACTGCACGGTCTTGCGGGCCCGCTCCGGGACTTGGTCCCGAAAGCTGATTGTGTAGAGGTTGGGGGTTCGGTCCGCACCAATTGCCAGGGTCTTGGTCAAGTCATCAATGAGTTCATCGCGTTCCTTGTCGGTCTTCACCGTGTGGTCAAGATCGGTCATGCGAATGAGCTTTTCGACGTTAGGCCTGCTTATCAGCGTGCGGCTCAGAATCGAAACTCGCTGCGCAACGTCTGGTTGAATGGTAAGCCCGGACATGAGCGGCTTGAGCACCGACTCCGTATCCACGAACACGCGCGCCGAAGCCTCGTATTTGTCCGGCAACCTCAGGATAACGATGATCCCAATGACCGCCACAATCCACGCCGTGCCGAGCCCAATCCACCGCCGGCGCCAAATCTCTCGGAGGGCCTTAACGACCTGGCGAAGTAGTTCTTCCATCTTAGAACCAGCTTTCGGGAATGATCAGCACATCGCCTGGCTTGAGGTCCACGTTGGCCGACAAATCCCCGCGCTTGAGCAAGTCTTCGATCCTCAGGTTGTAGAGTTTGTTGGCGTCCGAGGTACGTTGAAGAATAGCCCGGTTGGCATCCGCGAACTCCGTGACCCCGCCCACCATGATCATAAGGTCGAGCAAGGTCATGTTTTGCCGGTAGGGTAAGGATTGGGGCCGCGTTGCCTCGCCTACAATCCTGATTTGCTCGCTATAGGGCCCGTTGAATCCGCCGACAATCACGGTGACCACCGGATCCCGAATGTACTTGCCGAGTGCCTTCTCGATCTCACGCGCCAAGGTCGTCGAATCCCTGCCCATGGCTGGCAAGTCCTCGACAAGCGGTACGGTGATTTTTCCATCCGGCCGAACCGTCACGGAAGTCGAAAGGTCCGGATTTCGCCAGACCACGATATTGACCGAGTCCATGGGTCCGATCACATAGTTGTAATCGGGCGTAGCGGCCTTCCTCGGGGCTGGGGGGAAAACGGCGTTGCTTACGCATCCCGTCAAGAACATGACAGTAACAGTCAACAGCGGCCACTTACGGCCAAAAGATACGCGCATGCTAGGACTAGACACTCTAAATCCTCCGTATTTCTAAGGGAAACCCACTGAAGTATTGGTCCACGACCAAGTTTCGGCAATCAAACACCTGTATTGGGACAATCTCAAGGCGCCAGAAAGACCCTATCCCGCCCAAAGGCCTGGGCCAGAAAGCAGGTAGTAGGCCATTGGAGTTTACGCCCTCCGCGATCACGGCGCACTTTGGCGTCTAAGGCGTTTGCATCCTCGGCCTTTGCCAGGTCTCGTACCCATCATGAAGAAGGGGCTGTCGTGCCTACAATGCGACGAACTCACGTCGCTAGGCAGTTCCCCGCCGCCGAACATCTAATTCCCCGGCTAATGAGCTATCTTTGCTAGAGACAATGGGATGTTGGGGCTTGAGGGGTTGACCGTGACCTTCTGCCGGGCAGGCTCGATGACGAGATCCATATCCTCCATGGGAATGGCGCCAAGCAATACTTGATTCCCAAATACCGCACCAAGTATCTTCCCCCGAACGCACGCCTAGCTTGGCGTAGCCCAATCCGCTAAAACGGTCATTGACATCAATATACTCAGTCGATATGCTTTGATGCATGAGAACGACTATCAACCTCCCTGATGATGTGCTTGCGCGAATCAAACGCCATGCTGCGGATTCCCAGACCACTATCACCGCATTCATCGAAGACGCCGTACGCGAGGCACTGGCGAGGCGGGCGAAGAAAGCGCGAATAAACCGGCCTGCCTTGACAACCTATGGTGAGAAGGGGCTCCAACCAGGAGTGGATTTGGATGACAGCGCGGCGTTACTCAATTTGATGGACCAGCCAGATGATACTGGCCGACGTTAACGTACTGGTATACGCGCATCGCAAGGATGCCGAAAACCACACTCGCTATTTGAATTGGCTGGCCGGAGTAATGGACTCGCCCGGTTCCTATGGCATGAGCGATATTGTGCTCAGTGGCTTCTTGAGAGTTGTCACTCATCCAAAGGTATTCGCCGATCCTTCGCCCGTCGAAGCGGCGCTTGCCTTTGTGGAACAAATTCGAGAACACCCCAACTGCTTGCAGGTTACGCCTGGCGATAGGCATTGGTCGATTTTTCAGGGGCTCGTGCGCGACGCCGGCGCAAAAGGTAATCTAGTGCCCGATGCGTACCTAGCCGCGCTGGCAATCGAATCCGGAGCGGAGTGGATTACGGCTGACCGGGATTACGCTAGGTTTCCTGGCTTACGCTGGCGGCATCCGCTGTCCGATAAGCAACCTTGACGATGAAATTAGCGAGCGTTGGCGTAGCGGTGTATTCGCACCCCAGCTTGCGCTTCAGATCGGTCATGACTTGGTCTCCAGGAATTAACTTGACCTCGCCACGCTCTATATCCGCCACTCGGCGGTCAACCTCTTTGGCCCAAGCCGCCTCAACGCCGCGATCCGGCGAGCCGTCAAGTGATTCGATCAAGGCGAGAGCAAGCTCCGCACGCTCAGCGTCCGAAAGTTCGACCGCTCTCGCCTTAAGTTCTGCTACTCCGCTCGGCATAAACCACCTACAGTGGAAGAGTGGAAGGGTACGAGGATAAAAATTATACGCCCCGATGAAGAAAGGCCGGTAACCTATCAAGCACTCGCTTCGGGGAGGTCAGCGGCGCTGCGAGGATCGATCTTCGCAACACGAGCGTATTCGGACTCAACACCAAGTCCAAACGTTTTCACGCAACGTACACTTGCGATGCAAGTGTACCCCTGTAATGTGCCTTCCTTTCGGCCTCTTGCGGTCTTTGCGCGTTCTCATTGAACGGCCCAACCAGATCCGCCAGTAATCCTACGTGAGGAGTAAACTGCCTTTCCATAGGTAGGAGATGCTCGTATGCTGGCTGAAGTCACATTAAGCCCTGCGGATTTAGCGCGCCGCTGGGCCATGCTGCAGGCCCAAGGGGACACCCCCGATTATTGCGAACTCAACGAATTCGGCGAGTTGATCATGAGCCCTAGGCCAACGAACGATCATCAACGCGTCGTTCAGGCCGTTGCATTCGCCATACGGGAGCAGTTGGGGCCTGAAGTAGTCGCCGAGGTGTCGGTGCTAACGGACCGAGGCGTGCGAGTACCTGATATCGCCTGGATGCCGCCGGAAAAATGGAAAAACCTAAAAGGCCAGACACCGCTTCAAATCGTACCGGACCTTTGTCTGGAAGTACTTTCGGCCGGAAATACCCGGGAAGAAATAAATATGAAGGTCGGCGCGTATCTGCGAGGAGGCGCTAAAGAAGTCATTACTGTCGGGTTGAATGGTCGCATCGAGTTGCATGGGCCCGAGGGCATTCGCGACAGGAGCGTATTCGGACTCAAGTTAGAACTGGCGGACGATTTGTTTTAGCGTCTTGCCAGAATTGAAAAGCATGCCCGACAAATCATGCCTACAATTTGCTCCTTCTACGGAATATTGATTCGCATGTTTTTCGACGATCACGAGCCAGCGCACTTTCACGCTGAGTATGGTGGGTTCAAGGCCGTGATCGCCATTGAATCCTTGACTTTGATTCGCGGCAAATTGCCGCGGCGGGCTCTTGATCTTGTGTTGGACTGGGCGGAAATTCATCAAACTGAATTATTGGAGGACTGGGCACTATGCCGAACCAAGCAACACCCGAAACCGATCGCTCCGCTTCAGTAGAATCCGTCCAAGCGCCGGAGTGGGATGTGGTTGAAGTTCGACCCTGTCCGGCGCTAACCCTGCACGTGCGATTTGCCGATGGTACGGCGGGGCAAGTACGGTTTGAAGAGTCGCACTTGATCGGAGTGTTCGGGCCTCTGCGCGATCCAGCTTTCTTCCAGCGAGTGTCCATTCATGGGGGAGCGGTAACATGGCCCGGTGATCTGGAGTTAGCGCCCGACGCGATGTACGACGCCATCAAGGCACAAGGCGAATGGGTCCTGCGATAGTCGGCCGGTACGGGCGGCGAACGGGACATTAGCGGATCCGGGACATTGCTCGTTATCGACGACGTACAAATTCATCGAGTGTCAGTCCGATATCCTTTGCGATTTGTCGCAAGAGAGTCGGCGAAATATCTCGCCCTTGATGGAAGGGCACGGTTGTGTCGCCACGCGCTGCCACGAAATTGCTTGTGCGACCCAAGTTGACGCACCTCGGTGAATCCCATCGACATGAACGAAATCAAACTCACGATGCTCGATCAATTGCGGGCGTTTGTCCAAGGCACCCAAGGAGTTCAGTTTGTGCCTGCCGCTGGCTAGCGCAAAGGTCATCTGGCACCAGGCGTGGGCTTGTGCAGTCTTGGCGCTCGCAGCGCTGGGCCAGGGTTTCCAGCCACATTTCTCGGCCGGCGTCGTCCTAATAGATAACCACGGGTCCCCGCGCGAGGTGACGTGGTAAAGGCCACCGGAGAGTTCCAGCCGGAGTGGACGGGACATGGCCGGAATCTACGGGGGGTCGATTCCATACATTGCAAGGCCTGGCGCCGCCTTCCTCCCGGTTTTGGCCAACGATAAGGGAATGTTTGCACTGGACGGATTAACGGTGGCCTTTGCCGGGCGGACTCGCTGGCTACATCGATGTCCTCCATGGAAATGGTGCCGGGCAGTATCTGATTCCCGCCAGAATTTGATGGCCAGGTTAGGCGGCAGATACTCACGCTGTTCGATGGGTTCTAGTCGGGTATCCTAGGACCATGAGCAGACCAAGAGCCTACGTAGAAACCACCATTCCGAGCTTCTACTACGAAGAACGCCCTGCACCGGACATTGCCGCTCGCCGAGAGTGGACGCGGCAGTGGTGGGCGAGTGCGGCGGCACGCT
>JBJXGQ010000330.1:0-5950 GCA_046160525.1 Burkholderiales bacterium | reverse complement strand
GGGGTGAGGGATGAGGGGTGAGGGATGAGGGGTGATGAGGGGTGAGGGGTGAGGGATGAGGGGTGAGGGATGAGGGGTGAACTCTGTAGGTTGGGCTGAATGCAATGAAGCCCAACATTTCAGCGCTCGCCATACCCACCGATCTCCTCATCGAAATTCCCTCCCCATTCCGGAGATAAAAATTTCCGTTCGATGTACGCGTGTAGCGTTGAATGCCGCCAATCGATAGGCCGCTTTACCCAGCCGTGTTTCACGGGGTTGTAATGGATGTAATCCACATGCCGCGCCATATCGGTTTCATCCCGGATCTGGTGTTCCCAGTAACGCCGCTGCCAAATTCCGCGCTCCCGCTTGGCTTCTCGGCTCGCACTGATGGCCTCCACCTTCTTCAACCGCCGCGAGAAGCCCGCTTTGATCAGTGACCACCGCAGCGAATAGTCTGCATCACCCGGCGGCAGGCGCAATATCGCGTGCAAATGTTCCGGTAACGCCACCATCGCCACCACGGAGAAAGGGTGGGCATCCCTTACATGCGCCATCACGGCACGTAGTTCGTTTATGTGCCGAACAAGCGCATCGCTCCGCCGGTCCGCCAGATTCACGGTGAAGAAATACGTTCCACCAAGCGTATCGGACCGCCGGTATCGCATCGATTCTCCCTTGGGGTTGTTGGGCTTCACATAAAACGTTCAGCCCAACCTACCGTCCTGGGGGAGCATGGTGTGTGTGAAGCGTGAGGCTATAGGCGTGAGGCGCAATCGTAAAGGCTGGCCCTAGGCCGACCGAGTAAGGTTGAATGAAACAGCCAGACGAAACGGTAGGGCCGTGTCTGTTAAGCTATATTCGTGAAGACTACGCGCTACTTTGAGGCTATCCGCAGCCGCCCTGATCGCGCCATTATTCAGGACGTCTGGATTGAACGTGCAATCCGCGAGCCAATACAGGAATCCATACAGGCGGACGGGCGCATCCGGCGTTGGATTCTTGTTCCGGAGATGGAGAATCGTTATTTGCGGGTCGTTTTATTGGAAGACGGCGAGACCGTCCACAACGCATTCTTTGATAGAAGGTTCGAGCCATGAAAGTTCGCTACTTCGCTGACACAGACACGTTGCTTATCGAGTTTCGAGACGTACCGGTTACAGAAACCCGAGATCTGGATGAAAACACTGTGCTGGACCTCGACGCGCAGGGGAACATCCGCTCGATCACCATAGAGCACGCATCAAAGCGGGCTGATGCTCCGCAGTTCTCGTACGAACAAATTGCCGCATAGTGATGTATGCTGCCGCTGGGCATGTTCGCAACTTAATGCGGACGTCTCATTGGATGAACTAGTCTGTGGAGTACCCCAGTTAGTTTGCCGCCTCTGTGATCGGACCAGATAGACCGTCATCATGACAACCACCCAGCGCAAGCTTGCCACGATTCTCGCTGCCGACGCGGCGGGATACTCGCGGCTGATGGGCGACGATGACAAGGCCACCGTCCAAACGCTCACCGATTACCGCCTTGTGTTCACCGAACACATCACCCGGCACCAGGGGCGCGTAGTAGATACGGCGGGCGATAGCGTTTTGGCGGTGTTCGAGAGTCCGGTGGAAGCGCTGGAATGTTCGGTGGATATTCAGAGGGAACTCGCCCGCCGCAACCGCCAGCTTGCCGAACACCGGCGCATGCTCTTCCGTATTGGCCTCAACTTGGGCGACGTTATCACCCGGGAGGATGGAACCGTTTACGGAGACGGCGTGAATATCGCGGCGCGCTTGCAATCGGTCGCCGAGCCAGGGGGAATCTGCATCTCCGCCAATGTCTACGACCAAGTTGAGAGCCACCTCCCGTTAGCCTACGCCGATATTGGCGAACAGCAAGTCAAGAATATCTCGAAGCCGGTGCGGGCTTATCGTGTGGCGGCTGGAACATCTGCGCCAGCGCCCATGCGTTTGAAATCTAAAACTAACCGTACCGTATGGATTTCGTCGGCGATAGCGCTGATGGTCATTGTTGGAGTCGCCTTGGTAGGTACTCAACTCCGGAACAGCCCATCTTCTAGTCAAACTTCGGTCGCGGCACCGGCCAAGGACGCAACCGGAGTTGTGCCGGCGCTTCCGGAAGGACCTTCCATCGCCGTTCTGGCCTTTCAGAACATGAGCGGTAAACCCGAGGAGGACTGGTTCGTCGACGGGATGATCGAAACACTGACTACGGACTTGTCTCGGTTGAAGAACTTGTTGGTGATCGCGCGCAACTCGAGCTTCACCTATAAAGGAAAGCCAGTGGACGTTCGGCAAGTCGGTCGTGAACTTGGCGTGCGCTACGTCCTGGAGGGCAGCGTGCAACGAACGGATCAACGATTGCGAATCAATGCGCAGCTTGTGGAGACGCAAACAGGACGCCACCTGTGGGCCGAGCGCTACGATCGGAAGGTTGATGACGTTTTCGATATCCAGGACGATATCACTCAACACATCGTGACAGAACTCCAAGTTGCCCTGCTGGAGGGTGAACAGGCGCGCGTTTGGCGCAAGACCACGAGGAACCGCGAAGCTTACGATCTGTATCTCAGGGGTCGCGAGCATCAGGTGCGGTACAACCGAGACGATATGGCCCGAGCCCAAACACTGCATGAGCAGGCTCTCGACCTTGATCCCAAGTTCACGATGGCTATGGTATGGCTGGGTTGGACGCACTATCAGCAGGGCGACTCCGGATGGAGCCCCGACTCCACGGAGTCCTATCTCAAGGCGGTCGCCTTGCCCCGGAAGGCCATTGCGATTGATCCCTCCCTGGGTGATGCGTACGTGATGCTGGCTAATACCCTGAGCATTCTAGGTCATTATGCCGAAGCGATCGCTGCCGCGGAAAGAGCGATTGTGGTCAGCCCGAACCAGGCCGACACACTCCTGCTTGCGGCTTGGGCTTTCGCCCCCAACGGGCGAGCGAAGGAGGCTATCCCATTGGCGCAACGCGCATTCCGGCTCAATCCCTACCCGCCCGACTGGTACTACGCCGCTCTGGGAGATAGCCTGCTGTTCGCCAATCAGGTCGAGGAGGCACTGCCGGTCCACGCCAAGTGCGTTGAGAAGCTTCCCGACTTCATGGTTTGCCGCCTGGCTTTGATTGTCAGTTCCGCGGAATCCGGCAAGTTGCAGGAGGCCATCACACATGCAAATGAGGCCCTGAGGATCAATCCCAAAATCACCGCGGCGGACAATACCTACACGAAATCCACCGGCAATCCGCCGGACCGCGCGAGAGTGGAGATGGCCTTTCGCCTAGCTGGCCTTAAGTAGGCTCGGGCGCCGGCATGCTGGTTAGCTGGCGTTGAACATCTGCTTTCCGAAAGCCTATCCGTCTCCTTAGGTGTTCCGCCAATCAATTCCGGCTTCTCAAGTGAAAAATGGGCCAAAGCTAGGATGTTATTGTACTGTTCCCGGTCTCCCCCAGCATGGTAGGTTGGGCTGAATGAAATGAAGCCCAACATTTGGCGCTCGCCATGGTCCCAGCATCATCGAAGCAGTAGTGCTCTTGGATTTGTTGGGCTTCACATAAATCGTTCAGCCCAACCTACCGTGTTCCCCCTAACTCCTACCCTTTAGCCCGTAGGTTGGGCTGAATGAAATGAAGCCCAACACATCTCATCGCTCGCCATAGCCCCCAGTTTCCTCGTGCAATGGGCCGCCCCAGTCTGGAGATACCATTTGCCGGCCGATGTATCCGTGTATCGTTGAATGCGGCCAATCGATAGGCCGTTTCACCCAGCCGTGCTTCACGGGGTTGTAATGGATGTAATCCACATGCCGCGCCAAATCCGTTTCATCCCGGATTTTGTGTTCCCAGTAGCGCCGCTGCCAAATACCGCGCTCTCGTTTTGACTCGCGGCTGGTGCTAATACGCTCTCGTTTCGCCAACTTACGCGAGAAACCCGCTTTGATCAGTGACCAGCGTAGCGGATAGCCGGCATCACCTGGCGGCAGGCGCCAGATCGCGTGAAGGTGTTCTGGTAACGCCACCATCGCCACCACCGCGAAAGGATGGGCGTCTTTCACACGCGCCATTGCCGCACGTAGCTCGCCTATGTGCCGCACGAGTAAATCGCTTCTCCGGTCCGCGAGATTCACGGTGAAGAAATACGTTCCCCCTGAAACATCAGACCGCCGGTAGCGCATCGGTTCTCATGTTGGATTGTTGGGCTTCACATGAATCGTTCAGCCCAACCTACGGGGCCTGAGCATGGTAGGTTGGGCTGAATGAAATGAAGCCCAACATTTGGCGCTCGCCATGATCCCAGCATCATCGAATCGGTTGTCCTCTTGGATTTGTTGGGCTTCACATAAATCGTTCAGCCCAACCTACCATGCTGGTTGCCCCCTAGATCCCAGATCCTATCCGCTACCCTTTAGTGGTCGTCTTCCGAATCTCTTTCTCGTCCGTCCACTCCAGCAATCCGTTCTCGATGTTCCATAGCTGAAGGTTGAACTTGTAGTAGACGTCTTTCACGTCCTTGGCCTGCTTGACGATGGAAACGATATTGCCTTCGAGCCGGTATTCGGCGCCCACCATGCGGCCGGTTTTGGCGGCTTTCTTGCGCTCGTAGAGTTCGCTTTGCTGGCGGTTGAGTTCCTCGACCTGTTGTTCCATGCCGGCGGAGTCCACGGCGAATCTCACCTTGCCGCTCTTGAGCAGTTCGGAGCGAATGGTGTCGGTGATGGCGCGGGTGTCGATGTATTCGCTGGTCTTGTTCTTGACTTCCTGAACGGTCATGACGGGACCATCGACCTGGGTGATTGCCCGGTGGTTGAGCAGCGATCTCGTCATGGATTCAGCGATCATCTGTAGGTCGGTGGAGCCGAATTGGTTGGTGACGGTTTCCACGCCTTTCGCATCTCCATATCGCACCACCTCTTTCGCGCAACCGGCTAGAAAAACAAACGGAATGAGAACGAACGCCAAGCGATTCATACGGATTCTCCTGTGAGGGTTACTGGTCCTGAGCAATCAAAAACAAGCGGAAATCCACCGCGTTGGACGTGGGCGCCAAGCCGGTGAGGTTATAGGTAGCGTGAGGGTACAGCATCACGGGTTTCAGAGACTCGTCGTCCCACGCGCCGAGGCCACTTCGATCCAGCCACCGGAACTTGTAGGCCACGCGCCGCACTTCACCGGCCTTATTGGCGAGTTCGACGTCAATGCGCAGCGCGTCGTTTCGCATCGTGCATGTCAAGGCGTTGACTGTCACGCCAGGCAGAGCGCCCGCGATTTCCACCTTGGCTTTGATCAAATCCTCCAAGGCGCCGTGCTTGCTGCTCGCCACGGGACAACCAAAGGCAGTAGGTGCCTTTTCCACCGGAGCCTCCCCTTTGGAGGCACAACCCAGCAGAGCGACGAGAGGGATTACGCACACAATTATCGGTTTCATGATGATCTCCATTTATTGCGAACTCGGCTTAAAGCCTGGCCCGCGGGAACACTACTCCCCGGCGCCAGCACGAACAAATTACCCGCGATCAAGCGCACTGCCACCACCATGTGCCGTCCCTGCACTTGCAACGGGAAGGTGCGCGCACCATTGGGCGTGTTAAGCGAAACTTGCTGCGCCCCCCTTGGCAAACTTCCACGCGCCACGGATACCAACCCGGGCAACATGCGCCAGCCGCGTTCATCGGCGGACTCCGTCAGCAGAGCGCCCAGGGTCACGGCGAGAAGGCTCAACCCGCTCTTATCCTGGCGGCGTGCTTGGGCTTGCGCGACTCCCTTGAGCGTGGACCTAACGACGGCCCGCAGCATGATGCCGGGCATTTCGTCCTTCAACGCGCGCCGGGCCATGGCGTCTACGTCGGTAATGGCCGATAGGGGCAGCGGATCCAAACCCCGCACTTGCAAATCCAAGGGCGTCACGCCTATATTCCTTGGCGCCAGTACAGGGAAGGAAACGGGAACATAGACCCAA
>JBJXGQ010000329.1:0-3986 GCA_046160525.1 Burkholderiales bacterium | reverse complement strand
CAAGCTTTTCGCAATCGCAATCAGCGTAGACACGCGCCCGATCTCGCGTTCCATCTTGTCGGCCTCGCGGGTCATGCGTAACGCTGCCTCGTGGGCATGCACCGGAATTCTTATCGTCCTGCCCTTGTCCGCCAGGGCCCTCGTGATCTGCTGACGAATCCACCAAGTCGCGTACGTGGAAAACCGGAACCCCCTGCGCCAGTCGAAGCGGTCGACGGCCCGAAGGAGTCCGATATTGCCCTCCT
Source organism: Burkholderiales bacterium (assembly GCA_046160525.1). Lineage (GTDB taxonomy): Bacteria > Pseudomonadota > Gammaproteobacteria > Burkholderiales > SHXO01 > SHXO01. Next base: position 3,741 of record JBJXGQ010000329.1, on the reverse strand, counting down.
GCACGAGGTCGTCGAGGGAGAGTCCCTTTCCCTGGTAGCGTTTCGCTATTGAGACCACCAGGCGCAGGTTCGAGACGACCATGCGGTCTCGCGCGGCCGCTTGACGCCGCAAGGCCACCGCGAACCTTACGGCGGGCCCGTCCACCTCATGGCTGGCTCCGTCCGGAAGAACCAGGAGGAAGGATGTGGACAGGTTGGCCGCCGCGAGAGCCTCCCTCAGGGACTTTTCGCCCTCGCAACCCTTGCCCGCGTACCCGGCCAACCTCGCGATTTCGGATACAAACCCGGCGAACTCGCCGGACAACGCAGCCAGCGGTTGCGAGTCGGACCCGTCGGCCTCGTCGAGCGGAACATTCTCCGATTCGATGCCGAATTCCCTGGTGCCGTCCTCCGCACGCTCTGAGGAGGTGCCCGAAACGTCCTCGGCGTTCTCCACGCACAACGTGACATGCTGGGCGGACGCAAGTACGGCGGCAACGCCTTCAGGCCATTGCGCCAACGCGTCCAGGGCGGACGACGCGCTGTCCTCGATTTCTCGGGCAAGCGCCGACTCCTCGGCTGCCGTCAGCAACCTTCTCCGACTCATCTCCTTGATGTAGAGCCTCAGCGGCTCGCCGCGCGCGGAAGCGAGATCCTCAAGAAACGCCATCGCACTGGAGAGTTCAGCTGCTTCGTGATCATTCTCCTCTCCGCTGCCCCCGATTTCCTCCGGCTCAATCCTCTCATCAACTTCCGCACCCAACTCGCCGAGAACGCGGACAAGGCGCGCCTCGTCCTCCGGGTTCGTGGAACCGTCTTCGTATTCGCACACCGATCTAACATCCCGTTCGGGAACCCCCCCCTCGCGCAGAGCCCGTAGCAGCAGTTTCCGAATCCGGGTGCGGCCTTCCTCGTCGTTCGCCTTGGCCAGCGGCTCGGCGCGTTCCGGAAGAAACGCCTCGAAACTCTCCCAATCTTCGCCAGTGTCTATCGGGACGTGGCCGGAGATCGCCTCATGCATTGACTTCGCCGATTCCTCCAGAGCCAGATCGCGTTCAGGCGGAGGGCCATTCTCTTCAGCCTCCCATCCCGATAGATCGAACAGAGCCGTGTCGTTCAGGGCGTGCTCCGTAGTGATCGACTCCACTGCGGTATCGGGGGTAGGCGGGGGCTCCAAGGCTGCGACGGCTTCCGTGGCACCCGCCGCCCTTGCAATTTCCAGGGCGCTCTTGCCAGAGCGGTCAGTCAGAGACGGGTTTGCCCCAGAGGCTAATAGCAGCGAACAGACGGCGGCTTTATTTCGGGACGCAGCAAGCATCAGCGGGGTCATCCCGTCCGAGTCACGCGCATCCAGATCGTCACCCCTGCGCACGTGCAGACGAACCGCTGTCTCGACGCCCGCGAGTGCGGCCATCCTCAGAAGGCCGTTAAGGGGACGCTCGGGAAGGCTGTCCAAGGAGTTCACCCCTTCGCCGCCGGGTGGACATAGGCAGGTGCAAGCATCGCGTGCGCTGGTGTTTGCGCTCATCAACCGGCAGGCGCCCGCTCCGAGGAGTTGAAGAGTGTGCGCGCATTGGTCTTTTTCATTCTCAAGTCTCCTCCTCCCCTAATTGGAATCGAGTCTAAGCGCGTGCCGCAAATTAAGGCAACGGACCTGTCACATTTGAATCAACTATTTTCCGAAATTCAGCTAAACCCGCTTCTGGATTGGCTTTCCAGCCCTTCCGACTCAAATAAACCGGACACTACTGACCCAAAACAATCATCCACAAGATCGGCCGTTTGGGCAGGGGAATGAGGGCTGGCGTCTTTGCGATGAACCCTTTTTGGTTCTGGCCTTTTCGCACCGGTTACCTTACAAGGGCTCAAGCCATCAACTGCGCGATCGCAGCGCCGACGGCCAAGTCCGGAGCCTGCCCAAAGGCGCGATAGCGAAGGTAGCCCTGCCTGTCGATGAGGATCAAGGTAGGCGTGCCGCGCATCTCGTAGGCTTCCATGGTCTTGGGGATGGGTGTTCCTTCGCCCGCCTCATCCACGCCCACGGGGAACGTCAACCGGTACTCGTGTAGGAAAGCTTCCAAGGACACCGGGCGCATGGCCTCGTGATGCTCGAACACCGTGTGCAACCCCACCACGGCCACCGCTTCGGGATCAAAGGTCTCGTGTATCCGCTGTGCCTGGGGCAAGCCGTGGGAAACACATCCTGGGCAAAGCATTTGAAAGGCATGCAGCACGATGACCTTGCCCAACAGAGTCTCGTTGTTCAGGCCGCCTTCGTGATTGAACCATCGCGATGTCCGCCATGCCGGGGCCGGCACGCTCGCGGGGGAAAGTAACTTCGTTCCTGAAGTCATGGAGCCATCCACGCTTTCGATCTATCCACGGCCCTTTTCCAATGGGCCAACAAGTTCGCTCGCTGGTCGCCGGACATCGCGGGCTCGAATACATGATCGGTACGCCACTGCGCATCGATCTCATCCGCGCCACTCCAGAATTTCACCGCCAACCCGGCGAGGTACGCCGCACCCAGGGCGGTGGACTCCCACTGCGCCGGCCGCACTACTGGGATGCCAAGGATGTCGGCCTGAAATTGCATGAGCAGATCGTTCTTCGCCGCACCGCCGTCCACGCGCAATTCCTTCACTTCCACCGCGGCGTCCTTGCGCATGGCGGCGGCCAAGTCCGCACTTTGGTAGGCGATGGCTTCCAAGGTCGCCCGGGCAATATGCGCCGCAGTGCTACCGCGAGTCAGTCCGATCATCAGTCCCGATGCGTAAGGGTCCCAATAGGGCGCACCTAAACCAGTGAACGCTGGCACCACGTAGACGCCACCGTTGTCCGGCACGCTCGCCGCAAGTGCCTCAACTTCCGATGAAGAGCGAATAAGTCCCAGCCCGTCGCGCAACCATTGCACGGCGGCACCCGCGACAAAAACGCTACCTTCCAAGGCGAATTCCTGGCGGCCGCCGATGGTCCAGGCCGAGGTGGTGAGCAACCTTTGCGCGGAGCGCGCGGGCTGCTCGCCGGTGTGCATGAGCATGAAGCAGCCGGTGCCATAGGTATTCTTCACCATACCGGGCTTGACGCAACGCTGGCCAAAGAGCGCGGCCTGCTGGTCGCCCGCGATACCCGCGATTGGGATGGCACCCCCAAACAACGCGTCCTCGCAATGCGCCACCACGCCCGAGGAGGGCACGACTTCGGGCAGCATTCTTCGTGGAATGTTCAGGTGTTGGAGCAATTCGTCGTCCCAATTTCCCGAGCGCAGATTGAACAGCAGCGTGCGCGATGCATTGCTGGAATCCGTGAGGTGGGCGCGCCCTCCCGTCAGCTTCCATATGAGCCAGGAATCCACGGTGCCAAAACATAGTTCGCCCGCCTCGGCGCGTTGCTGGCCACGGGGAATGCAATCGAGAATCCAGCGAATCTTGGTACCGGAGAAATAGGGATCGAGCAACAATCCGGTACACTCCGAGAACTGCGCTTCCAAGCCTTGCGCACGCAGCGATTCGCACAGCGGTGCGGTGCGCCGGTCTTGCCAAACGATGGCGTTATAAACAGCTACCCCGGTACTGCGCTCCCACACCAATGTGGTCTCGCGCTGGTTGGTGATACCAATGGCCGCGATAGCCGCAGCCGTGCAACCCGCTTGCCGCAGGACATCCATCGCGGTTTCTCGCTGCGATGACCAGATCTCCAGCGGATCGTGCTCCACCCATCCTGGCTGGGGGAAATGTTGTGTGAATTCCCTTTGGGCAGAGG
>JBJXGQ010000328.1:0-13952 GCA_046160525.1 Burkholderiales bacterium | reverse complement strand
ATCGCCGTCTGCTTGCCGCTCCTGGCCAGTAGGCGCGGGATGATTTGTTCGTCCAGCATGCGATGCAGTTCGCGCGGCACGCCCGGCGTGAAGAAAAATCTCGCTTTGCCAATATCCACCGCGAATCCGCAGGCGGTGCCGATGGGGTTGTCGAGGAACTCCGCCCCCGCGGGCAGCATCGCTTGCTTGCGGTTGCTAGGCGGCATGACGCGGCTCCTGCGCCTGAAAAAGTCCTCCATCCGCCGGTACCACTCCTCGTGGAATACCAGTTCCACGCCCGCGGCACGGGCGGCGACTTCCTGGGATAGATCGTCCACCGTCGGCCCAAGCCCGCCGTTGACGATGACGGCATCGGCGCGGGCACCGGCTAAGCGAAAGGCTTCGAGCAGCGTCTCACGGTCATCCCCGACCGTGGTGCCCCACAGGACGGATAAGCCCGCATCGCCAAGCTTCTGGCTCATGTAGCTGAAATTGGTATTCACGGTGGCGCCGGTCAGCACCTCATCGCCCGTGCAAAGGATTTCGATTTTCATAAAGAGCGAGGCTAGCAGATGCGCGGGCCGCCATGTCCGCCGGGGCTTTCCAAGGTTCCGCGAGGCCTCAACCCGCGACGATATCTGCCGTTCATTGGGAAGGCCGTTGGGCGTGCCCTTTTTGCACGCCAATTAGCGAGTGCCGGCCAAGATCCAATGCATAGGGACCGGTGTGGCCACGGAAAAGGGAGGGGCAATGAAGGCAATGAGTTTGACAGGGTGTGTGCTGAGCGTGGTGCTGGGCTGCGTCTTTACTGTGCCAGCTATTGCGGGACAACTGTACCGCTGTGGAAATGCCTACCAGGATCATCCCTGCGAGGGCAATCAAACCGGCAAGCCGGTAAAAGGTGTGGGCGCGGTGAAGCGCCAAGCTGATTCAACCGGTAGCACGGAGCGATCACACCCGGAATGCGCGCGACGCGGGGAAGACTCGCAGAAGATCGTGTGGGCGCGCGAGTCTGGTGTGACGCTGGCGGACGCCATGTCCAGCGAATCCAATCCGAAAACAAGGCAGTTGATTGCGGACGTGTACCGGGTGAGAGGCAGCGCCCCCGAGGTACGCGTGCGCATCGAGGCCGAGTGCAAGACGGAGATGGAAGAAAAGGCGAAACTGATTGCCTTGCACGAGGCGATGGTAAAGGCCGCTGCGCCCACGGACCAAGCGGCTCGCGTTCCTGGGGACGAGCTACAGCCTTCGCCGGCTGTACGGCCAGTAAACGAGGTTGAGGAGAGGGAGCAGTCCCGTCAAAAGAAACAGGTGTGCGACCAACTGTCCAGGAGCATCGAGTCAAATCGCAGCGCACAGCGCACGGGAGGAGATCCCGCTGCCATGGACAAGTTGAATTTAGAGCGTAAAAACCTGGAGCGAAGCCTGCGTAGTAGCGGGTGCGCGTGAGCGCTAGGTATCCAATTTGAAGTGATCGAAGGATGTGGCATCCTTTGCCGCGACGATCTTGGCTACATCGCCCATCTTACCCAGGCCGCCTTGCTCGGAATTGTTCATGAGCCAGGACAGATTGGTCGCGGAATCGGAATTGCGTAGGGCTTCGTCCTTGGTGATCTTGCCCTGGTTGTAGAGTTTGAAGAGGGATTGCTCGAAGGTGACCGAGCCCGGCGATAGGCTTTTTTGCATCGCTTCCTTGATTTCGTCGAACTCGCCTTTGACGATCAACTCCGCGATGTGCACGCTGTTGATCAAGACTTCCACGGCAGCCGCCAGGGAGCCATCGACCGTTTTCACCAGCCGCTGCGAAATGACGGCCTTCAGGCTCACGGACAAGTCGGAAAGAAGGGCGGAGCGTGCGTCGTGCGGGAAGAAATTCACGACCCGGTTCAAGGCGTGATAGCTGTTGTTGGCGTGCAAGGTGGTGAGGCAAAGGTGCCCGGTTTGGGCGTAGAGCAGCGCCTGTTGCAGGGTTTCTTTATCCCGTACCTCGCCGATCATCAGAATGTCGGGTGCCTCGCGCATGGCGCTGACCAGGGCAGAGTTGTAGGACTTGGTATCCATTCCTACTTCGCGCTGGTTGATGACGCATTTACCGTGTTTGAAGACGAATTCGACGGGGTCTTCAATGGTGAGAATGTGGCCACCCTTGGTGGCGTTGCGGTGCTCGATCATGGCGGCCAGCGTCGTGGACTTGCCCGATCCGGTAGCACCCACAAGCAGGACCAGACCGCGCTTCTCCACGATCAGCTCTTTAAGTATGGCGGGAAGCTTCAGGGCGTCGAGGCCCGCGGTCTGGGCGCGCAGATAACGGATGACAAGTGCTACGTCTCCGCGCTGGCGGAAGATGTTGACGCGGAAACGCCCGATCTCCGGGACTTGCAACGAGAGGTTCATTTCCCACTTTTCCTCGAACTCGCGCTGCTCCTTCTCGGACATCAGTTCGTTGGCGATGCGTTGTATTTTCTCCGCCGTCAGCACATCGGAGTTGACCGGCATGATGACGCCAAGAATCTTGATGCAGATAGGTGTCCCGGAGGAGATGAACAGATCGGAGGCCTGCTTCTCGGCCATCAGCTTGAGAACGGGCGTGAGGAGTTTGGACATGGGATCTTGCTAGGGACACGAAATAAGAACGACCCCTAAGCAAGATCCCTGCGCGAGCTTTACACCCCCCGAAGGAGTTCGTTGATACTGGTCTTGGCGCGCGTTTTCGCGTCCACGCGCTTCACTATGACAGCGCAATATAGGCTGTACTTGCCGTCGGCGGAGGGCAGGTTGCCCGATACCACGACGGAGCCCGACGGGATGCGCCCGTGGAGTACTTCGCCGGTTTCCCGGTTGTAGATTCGCGTACTGGCGCCGATATAGACGCCCATGGAGATGACTGAACCCTCCTCCACGATGACGCCCTCGACAATCTCGGAGCGGGCGCCGATGAAGCAGTTGTCCTCGATGATGGTGGGATTGGCCTGCACCGGTTCCAACACGCCGCCGATGCCCACGCCGCCGGAAAGATGCACGTTCTTGCCGATCTGCGCGCAGGAACCCACGGTGGCCCAGGTGTCCACCATCGTACCCTCGTCCACATAGGCACCAATGTTGACGAAGGAGGGCATGAGCACCACGTTCTTGGCGATGAATGATCCGGCGCGCACCACGGCGGATGGCACCACGCGGAAACCGCCCGCCTTGAAATCCTTCTCGCCGTAGCTGGCGAACTTCGCGGGAACCTTGTCGAAATAATTGGTGTAGCCGTCTCGGATAACGCCGTTGTCCTGCAAGCGAAAGGAGAGCAACACGGCTTTCTTGACCCATTGGTGGGTTACCCAACTCCCGGTGGTCTTGTCGGCGACGCGTAAGGTGCCGGCGTCCAATTGCGCGAGTACGCTGCTGGCAGCTTCCCGGATTTTGGGATCGGCATTGGCCGGCGAGATGTTTTGCCGGTTCTCGAAGGCATCGTCGATGGTTCGCTGTAAATCGTTCATCTGTGGATCTCCTGAAAAAAAAGTTTGAGCCGCCGCACGGCGTCCATGCATTCCTCATACTGTGCTACCAGGGCGATACGCACGAAGTTCTTCCCGGGATTCACGCCACGGGCCTCGCGCGCCAGGTAGCTGCCAGGCAGCACGATGACGTTGTAACGCGCGTAGAGTTGCTGGGCGAAAGCTTGGTCGTCCATGGGCGTGCGCACCCATAAATAAAAGGCGGCGTCCGGCATGCTCACCTGGGTTACCTCGCGCAATTCCTTCACGGCCGCGTTGAATTTCGCCGTGTATTGGCGCCGGTTCTCCACCACATGGGCTTCGTCCTTCCAGGCCACCTCGCTCGCGACCTGGACAGCGGGGTTCATGGCGCAGCCGTGATAGGTGCGGTAGAGCAGAAAGCGCTCAAGCACTTTGGCATCGCCCGCCACGAAACCCGAGCGCATACCCGGCACGTTGGAGCGCTTGGACAAGCTGCCGAAGGCCACCAGGCGCTCATAGTTCTTGAGCCCTAGTTGCTGTGCGGCCTGAAGGCTCCCCAGGGGTGGCTGCGCCTCATCGAAATAAATTTCCGAGTAGCACTCGTCGGAGGCGATGATGAAGCCGTGTTTCGCGGAGAGTTCGAACAGCGCACGCCAGTCTTCCAGATTCATCACGGCGCCCGTGGGGTTGCCGGGCGAGCACACGTAGATGAGCTGGGTGCGCCGCCAGACTTCATCGGGGAGTTGGGCGAGATCGGGGCGAAACCCGTTCTCGGGAGTTAGATTAAGGAAGTGGGGCTGGGCGCCCGCCAGCAGCGCCGCGCCTTCGTAGATCTGGTATAAAGGATTGGGAATCGCCACGGCCGCTTCAGGCTGTGTGGAATCCACCACCGTTTGGGCAAAGGCAAACAGAGCCTCCCGGCTACCGTTGACCGGAACCACTTGGGTGTCGGCGTTGACGGCGTTCAATTGGTATCGCCGCGTGAGCCACCCCGCGATGCTCTGGCGCAATTGCACAGTACCCGCCGTGGCGGGGTAGCTCGCGAGCCCGGACAAGTTATCGGCAAGCGCCTGCCGGATCATCGCTGGGGTGGCGTGCTTGGGCTCGCCAATGGACAAGCTCACCTGCGGATATTTCGCGTTAGGCGTAAGACCCTGGAAGAGGGTCTTGAGCTTTTGAAACGGGTAGGGTTGCAGATGCGCGAGGTTTGGGTTCATGGGGTCGCGGCCACGCGATCATCCGAGGCGATTGAAGGCGGCGAATTATAAGGCGAGAGCAGCACTGTGAAGGCGGATAAGACGAAGGCCCACGCGATCGCCGGATTGTTGACCGGCGCGCTGGTGTGGGGGCTCATTTGGTATCCCTTCAGGGTCCTTGAAGGCGAAGGTTTGTTCGCAAGTGTGAGCACGGCCTACGTTTATGGGGTGGCCCTGGTGGTGGCGCTGCTCTTTACTTGGCGCGAGGTACCCCGCGCCCAGGGGTACGGCGTGGTCCTTCTGCTAATTGGCTTGATCGCCGGTTGGACGAACTTGGCCTACGTCATCGCCATCATCGAGGGCGAAGTCATGCGAGTCATGTTGCTGTTCTACCTCGCCCCGCTCTGGACGGTGTTGTTCGCGCGCTGGTTGTTGAACGAGAAGCCCGGGGGCACGGGCCTTATGGTCATATTGGTATCGGCGGCTGGCGCCGTGACCATGCTATGGAATCCCGCGCAAGGACTGCCTATTCCCACCAATCGCGCGGAGTGGCTGGGGCTGAGCGCCGGTATGGCCTTCGCGCTCAGCAATGTCCTCATTCGCAAGGCCGATGGGGTAGGGATCGGGCTTAAATCCCTGGCTGTGTTCGCTGGGGTGACAGCGCTGGCGGTGCTGTGGAGCCTGTGGATGTCTCCCGCGCGCCTGGCACCTTCCTTGGGGATGGCGTCCTATGGCTTGGTTGTCGTGCTCGGGTTGGTCATACTGGCAACCAACTGGGCGGTGCAATACGGCATCAGTAAGACGCCCGCCACCCAAGCCATCGTCATATTGTTATTTGAATTGGTGGTGGCGGCCTGGGGATCCTACGTCCTGGCGGGAGAGGCCATGACGGTTCAGGAGTGGGCGGGAGGCGCATTGATAGTCGCCGCCAGCTTGCTGTCCGGACGGCTCGGGTCTCAATTTGTGCCTGGGCCCGCGGTACTGGAGCCGGAGGCGAAATCGCCCAGTTCGACTCGTGCTTGAGGAGCCCAGCCCGTCTTGCGATGCTCGGCCACCACGGTGGTGAAGATGCCTCCTCGCACCCAGAACTTGGCCGTTAGCCGCATGAATCTTGGCTTCGTGGCGCTTGCCAAATCCCCCAAGATGCGGTTGGTCACGGCTTCATGAAAAGTGCCCTCGTTGCGGAAGGACCAGATGTACAGCTTCAAGCTCTTTAGCTCCACGCAGGTTTGGTCAGGAATGTAGTCCAGGATCAAGGTGGCGAAGTCCGGCTGCCCGGTCATGGGACACAGGCAGGTAAATTCGGGAATTTCCATGTGGATGTGGTAGTCCCGCTCCGGCGAAGGATTGGGAAAGGTGCGCAACTCTTGAGCAGTGGGCATGGGTGGAGGTCTTTCGCTAGAATACGGGCCGAAGAATACATGGCGATAGCATACGCTGCCGGGCAATGGCGGCGGCAAGCAGCGGAGGCAGACTGCGCCTGGTTACCTGGAAAGGTCCAGGCGCTTGTTTTATCTTGCTTTCCGGCGATTATAAAGACCAGAAAGCGAAGCCGGCATAGCCGGCACGCGATTCCCGATAAACAAGAGACCAGCAATTGCGCCTCGCGCACATCAAACTCGCAGGATTCAAGTCCTTCGTCGATCCGACGCATATCCCCGTGCCCAGCTCCTTGGTGGGCGTGGTGGGCCCCAACGGTTGCGGCAAATCCAACGTTATCGATGCCGTGCGCTGGGTGTTGGGCGAATCCTCCGCCAAGCATCTGCGCGGGGAGACCATGCAGGATGTCATCTTCAATGGGTCCGCCGGCCGCAAGGCGGTGGGCCGCGCGAGCGTCGAACTGATCTTCGACAATAGCCTGGGCAAAGCTTCCGGTCCCTGGTCGCGCTACGCGGAAATCTCCGTCAAGCGCGTGCTGGAGCGAAACGGCGAGTCCGATTACTACATCAACAACCAGCACGTGCGCCGCCGCGACGTGGCCGACATGTTTCTGGGTACTGGCCTGGGCGGGCGTGCCTATGCCATCATCGAACAGGGCATGATCTCGCGCATCATCGAGGCCAAGCCCGAGGAACTCAGGAGTTTTCTCGAAGAGGCCGCGGGCGTTTCCAAGTACCGCGAACGGCGCAAGGAAACCGAAAGCCGGCTCTCGGACACGCGCGAGAATCTGGCGCGCGTGAGCGACATTGTGCAAGAACTCGCGCGCAATCTCGAACACCTGGAGGCCCAGGCCCAGGTGGCGGCAAAGTTCCGCACCTTGGAGGCGGAGCTTAAATCCACCCAGCAACTGCTTTGGTATTCGCGCAAGCAGGAGGCCGTGCAACAGCGCGCACGCTATCTGCGCGATCTCTCCCAAACCTCCACGGAGCTGGAGGCGGAGATGGCGCGCATTCGCGAATTGGAACGGATGTTGGAAAGCGCGCACCAGGAATTTATCGCCGGGAGCGACCGTCTGCAGCAAGCGCAAGGCGGGCTCTATGAGGCCAATGCCGCGGTCGCCAGATTGGAGCAAGGCCTGGATCATTTGCGCGAAAGCCGCCGCCGTTTGCAGGGGCAATTGGACCGTGCCCAAGCCGAACGCGCGCAAGGGGAGGAGCGCAAGGCCACCATTGAATCTGGCCTTGGCGAGCAGGTGCGGGCTTTGGAGTCCGCGGGCCACGAACTCGCCGTGGCGGAACAGCGCGCGGAGCATGCGGGCGATGCACTTCCCGCCGCTGAGCAGCAACACGCCCTTGCGCGGGAGGCTCTGGACGAAGCGCAAAGACAGTTAGCCATGACGCAGCGCGAACTAGGTGTGGAGCGCACACGTTTAACGCATGCCGAGCGCGTGATCGAGCAGGTGCAGCAGCGCCGCACGCGTCTGGCGCAAGAGCGCGCGCAATTGCAGCAGCCCGATCCCAGAATCTTGGAAGAATTGAAGGCCAACCTGGAACGCTGGCGTGAGGCGTTGCGGCGCGACCGCGAGACTTTGGCTGCCGTGGACGCGCAGTTACCGGCCTTGGACCAGGCGGTGAAGAGTACGGGCCAGTTGCTGGAAACGGCGGAGCGCGAGATCGGTGCCCAGGATGCGCGACGCCAAGCCTTGGAGTTGTTGCAAAGACAGGTCAGCCGCTCCGGAGAAATGCACGCCTGGTTGGACCAGCAACAACTCGACGGCATGTCCCGCTTATGGGAAGGGCTGAGTATTCGTCCAGGCTGGGAGGATGCCTTGGAAGCGGTGCTGCGCGAGCGCCTGAATGGCATCGCCCTGGCGCAACTGGACCAAGCGCAACACTGGTTGCAGCAACCCCCTCCGGGCAAGGTGTCCTTCTTCGAGAGGTTGCAGCGAAGTGCGCCGGATGCACCTTGGCAAGATCATCCTACGTTGCTAAGCCGTTTGGACATTCGTGACCAAGCCCTTAGCGCCGTGCTGGCGGACTGGCTCGGGCAGGTATACACCGTGGACAGCGCCGCGGAGGGATTTCGCTGCCGCGCGGAGTTGCCAGCCGGCGCGCGCCTGGTATGCCCCGAGGGCCACGTATTTACCTCCAGCAGCGTGAGTTTCCACGCCGAGGATTCCGAAGTACACGGCATACTCGCCCGCCAGCACGAGATCGAAGCGCTGCAAGCGCGCCGCGAAACCATTTCGGAGAGTGTTGAAGCGGGCAAGCAGCGCAAGGAGGAAGCCCTGCGGGCGCTGGAAACTTGCCGGCAAAACCAACAAGCCGCGCGCGACCGGCGCGACGAGACCCAGCGTGCCCAACACGCCGCCGAGTTGGAGTGGGTGCGTGCCTCCGAACAAGCAGACCGAATCCACCAGCGCTTCCGGCAAATCGAGGCGGAATTGTCCCAGATGGAAGAGGAACTGGCGCGCGAACGCAGTTTGCACGCCGGCGCCTTGGGGGCAGTGGCGCGCCTGGAAAATCAAGAAGACGCGGACCAATCCAAGCTGGCGCAATTACGCGAGGAATATGACAGCGCCGCGGAGCAATTGCGCCAAGCGAGGGAAGCCCAGGCGGGCGCCTTGCGCACGTTGCAGGAGCGCCAGTTCGCCAAACGCGTGATCGAACAGAAATTGCAGGATTTGCGCGCGGCCAGCGCGCAAGTGTCGTCAGGTCTGGAGAGTCTAGCCGTCTTGCTGGAGAGCGTTCGCGGGGAAATGCAAACCCTCGACGAAAGCGCGCTCATGCAAGAGTTGCAAAGCGCGCTGGCGCTCAAGGCGCAACGCGAGGCGGCACTCTCGGAGCTGCGGCGGGAAGCCGAGGAAAAAGAAAGCGTGCGGCGCGATCTGGACCGAGAGCGCATGAGCACCCAGCAACGCTTGACGCCTTTGCAAGAGCGCGCGGGCGAATTGAAGCTCAAGGAGCAGGAGGCTCGCCTGGCGGAAGAGAACTTCTCCAGCCAGTTGGCGGAGTCCGGTGCCATTGAGGAAGAATTGGCGCCGCGCTTGGTCAAGGGCGTGCGAGCCTCTGCCCTGCAATCGAGCATCGTGCAGTTGAGTGAGGAGATCGCCGCCTTGGGTGCCGTCAACCTTGCCGCCCTGGAAGAGCTGGACTCTTCGCGGACGCGCAAGAATTACCTGGATGCGCAGAGCCGCGATTTGACCGAGGCCATCGATACGCTGGAGGACGCCATCCGCAAGATCGATCGCGAGACCCGCGAGCGGTTGCGCAACACCTTCGATACGGTGAACCGGCATTTCGGCGAAATGTTTCCCCAGTTGTTCGGCGGCGGCGAGGCCCATCTCCTGATGACAGGGGAGGAAATTCTGGATTGCGGATTGCAGGTGATTGCCCGCCCGCCGGGTAAGCGCAACACTTCCATTCATCTGCTCTCCGGGGGGGAGAAGGCGCTCACCGCCATCGCCCTGGTATTTTCCCTGTTTCAACTCAACCCAGCTCCCTTCTGCCTGTTGGATGAAGTGGACGCCCCCTTGGATGACACCAACACGGAGCGTTTCTGCAAACTGGTGCAGCGCATTTCCGAGCAAACGCAATTTCTCTACATCAGCCACAACAAAATCACCATGGAGATGGCTCACCACTTGGTGGGAGTCACCATGCCCGAGCAAGGCGTGTCGAGGATCGTCGCGGTGGATATCGACGAGGCTGTTCGAATGCGCTCCGAAGTGGCGGCTTAGCTCCTTGATAGCGAGAATACTTTAGGAATACAGATGAGCAAATTACAAATCGCCTTGGTCGCATTCGGTATCCTTATCGTCGCGGCTATTTACATCTTCAACCGCTGGCAAGAACACCGCTACAAGAAGCGCGCGGAGTCCGCGTTTCAGCAAAGTCACGAAGACGTACTGCTGAAGAATACGCAACCGCCACCGGTGCCAGTACCTTCGGTACGTGCGCGCGAACGAATAGAACCGCAGTTTCAGGAGCGTGAATCCAGTATTACCGATGGGCGGGATCCGCCCGCGGCGAAGGCCTTGCAAACGGGCGAGACTGGGGATGCGCAGGAGCCTCAAAGAATCGATCCGCGCCGCGGCGGCAACCATGCTCCAGCGGTGGCGCCCGCCGGTGCGGACAAGTTGGATTACCAGGTGGACTTGGTGTCTCATAGCCCCATTCCCCCTAGCAATCTGGACAAGGCGTTGAGGCAGGTGAGCGATCTTGCCAACCGGATACAGCTCTGGGGCGCGGCCAATAACAATTGGGCTGCCGTCGATCTACACGCAGCGCCCAAGTACACCCGGGTACGTGCAACACTGCAACTGGTCAATCGCGCAGGCGTTGTGCCGGCGGAGGATTTGCTCACCTTCAAGCGCGCTTTCGAACGCTGCGCGGCGGAGTCCGAGGCCACGGTCGAATCCGCGGAGACCGAACCCTTCGCCGAGGTAGCGCGCGAGTTGGACCGCTTCTGCCAGGATTCGGACATCGTGGTGGGGTTGAGCGTTATCGCGCAGAAGAGCGGGCCTTTTCCTGGCACCAAGGTACGAGCTTGGGCGGAGGCATCGGGGTTTCAATTACGCCCCGATGGCATTTTTCAAATCAACGACGAACATGGCCGTCCATCCATCACCATGGAAAGCCACGAGAACCCAGGGTTTGTGCCCGAGAGTATCCGCACCTTGACGACCAATGGCGTCACGCTCATGCTCGATGTGCCGAAGGTGGCTAATGGTGTGCAAGCGTTCGACAAACTGGTGAGTCTGGCCCGGCAGTTGGCCAACGCCATGGGCGGCGCCCTGGTGGACGATAACAAGATGGCGGTGAACGAGTCCGGCCTGGACCAGATTCGCGGACAGCTCAAGCAAATCTACCAGGAGATGGATGCGCGCGGCATTCCAGCGGGAAGTGCCGTGGCTCTGAGGTTGTTCAGCTAAGTCTTGGATGGTGGCTTCACCGCAAGTGCAGGCGCGCGCGAAGGAACTGCGCGCGCTCATCGAACACCACAATTATCGGTACTACGTGCTAGACCAGCCCGTCATCAGCGACCACGAATACGACCAGCTCTTTCGCGAGTTGCTGGCTATCGAAGCGGAGTTTCCCGGGCTTAAGAGCGCGGATTCCCCTACACAACGGGTGGGTGCGGCGCCCTTGGACGCTTTCGAGACCGTCAGCCACGAAATTCCCATGTTGTCGCTGAACAATGCCTTCGAGGAGGCGGACGTGGAAGGGTTCGACCGCCGCGTGCGCGAAGCCCTGGGGCTCACGCAAGTGGAGTACGCCGTTGAGCCCAAATTCGACGGGCTCGCCATCAGCCTGCGCTACGAGGCAGGCGTGTTCGTGCAAGGGGCCACCCGCGGCGATGGATCTCAGGGCGAAAACGTGACGGCCAATTTGCGTACCGTGCGTAGTATTCCGCTACGCTTGGCCGCGCAGGATGCGCCAGCGCTTCTCGAAGTACGTGGCGAAGTGCTGATGTTCAAGGAAGACTTCGCGCGCATGAACCGCCAGCAGCGGGAGATGGGGGAAAAAGAGTTCGTCAATCCGCGCAACGCGGCGGCCGGAGCGCTGCGCCAATTGGACCCCGGCATTACCGCCACGCGTCCCTTGCGCTTTTTTGCCTACGCCATTGGCGTGGCGCAGGCGAAGGATCTGCCGCAGGACCTGCATAGCCGCCAGATGGACTACCTGGCGCAATTCGCCATTCCCGTGGCACCGGGGCGCGCCGTGGTGCTGGGGCTGAGCGGGTTGATGGATTACTACCGGGACATTGGCGCCAAGCGCGCAGCGTTGCCCTACGATATCGACGGTGTGGTGTACAAGGTCAACGATCTTGCCCGCCAGAAGCAGCTCGGCTTCGTGTCGCGCGCCCCGCGTTTTGCCGTGGCACACAAGTATCCGGCGGAAGAAGCCGTGACGCGCGTGTTGGACATCACGGTGCAAGTGGGCCGTACGGGCGCGCTCACTCCCGTGGCGCGGCTCGATCCGGTGTTCGTGGGGGGAGTGACGGTGACCAATGCCACGCTCCACAACGAAGATGAGGTCAGGCGCAAGGACGTGAGGATTGGCGACTGCGTGGTCGTCAGGCGGGCCGGCGATGTGATTCCCGAGGTGGCCAGGGTCATCTTGGAGCAGCGGCCGGGCGGTGCGCGTGAGTTCGTGATGCCGGCGCACTGCCCCGTGTGCAGAGGACAAGTGGAGCGCGCCGAGGGCGAAGCGGTTTCGCGTTGCACCGCCGGACTCACTTGTCCGGCGCAACGCAAGCAAGCTATCTTGCACTTTGCCTCGCGCCGGGCCATGGATATAGAAGGCCTGGGCGAAAAATTGGTGGACCAGTTGGTGGAAAAAAATTGGATCCGCACGCCGGCTGGTCTTTACCAACTGGGTGCTGAGCAACTGGCCGGCCTGGATCGCATGGGAGAAAAGTCCGCGAACAATATCGTGGCGGCTCTGGATAAGAGCAAGCATACGACTTTGGCGCGCTTCGTCTACGCCTTGGGCATTCGCAACGTGGGCGAGAGCACGGCGCGGGATTTGGCGGCCCACTTCGGCGATATCGATGCGCTCATGAACGCAAGCGAGGAGGAGTTGCTACGCGTGCCCGATGTGGGGCCGGTGGTGGCACGCAGCATCGCGGAATTCTTCCGCGCCCCATCAAACCGCGAAGTCGTAAGCGCCCTTGCAAGCCACATCAAGTTTGAACCACAAGCCCGGCCGCAGGCTGGGCTTGCAGGGAGGTCCTTTGTGCTCACCGGGGCCTTGCCCAATCTGTCACGGGAGGAGGCTAGTATGCGTATCCAGGCGCTGGGGGGCAAGGTGGCCTCCAGCGTGTCCAAGAAGACGGACTACGTCGTTGCGGGGGAGGATCCCGGAAGCAAGTACGCAAAGGCCAAGGAGTTAGGCCTGGCGATCTTGGACGAGGATCAATTCCTGCATCTGCTCGCCAACTTTTCAGATCGATGAGCCATTCATGACAACGGTAACCAAGGCAGTTTTCCCCGTGGCCGGGTTGGGTACGCGCTTTCTCCCGGTGACCAAGGCGAGTCCCAAGGAGATGCTGCCCATCGTGGATAAGCCTCTCATTCAATACGCCGTCGAGGAAGCCGTCGCGGCGGGCATCACCCACATGATCTTCATCACGGGCCGGAACAAGCGCGCCATCGAGGATCACTTTGACAAGGCCTACGAACTGGAAACGGAACTGACGATGCGCGGGCGCCAGAGGCTGCTGGACCAAGTGCGTAACATCGTTCCGCGCCACGTCAACTGCACCTATGTGCGGCAGACCGAAGCCCTGGGTCTGGGACACGCCGTGTTGTGTGCCAAGCCGGTGGTTGGCGACGAGCCCTTCGCTGTAATCTTGGCCGATGACTTGATCGATTCCGCCGTGCCCGCGCTGCGCCAGATGGTCGAGGTGTTCGAGCGCAAGCGCTGCTCGGTGGTTGCCGTGCAGAACGTCTTACCCGAGGAGACTTCCAGCTACGGCATCATCGCCGGGGTTGCGGAAGGCGACCGGCTTATCCGCATGTCCAAGATCGTGGAGAAGCCCAAGCCCGCGGACGCGCCTTCCACGCTCGGTGTGGTGGGGCGTTACATACTGACGCCCGCGGTGTTTCGCCATCTCGAGCAAGTCAAGCCTGGGGCGGGCGGGGAAATTCAATTGACCGATGGCATTGCCGCCACCCTGGGCGGCGAGGGCGCCTTGGGATACCAGTTCGAGGGGATTCGGTACGATTGCGGCTCGAAGTTAGGTTACCTGCAAGCCAACATCATGTACGGGTTGCGCCATTCTGAAGTGGCGGCGGAATTGGCAGCCTTCATCAAAGGGCTTCCTTGATACTTGCATCATGCTAACGCCAGCGCAAGCCTGGAAGGTTTTGCAAGGCGCGGACTTGATTTGCGACGATGCGGCCGCGCGTGCCGCCGTGCAACGCGTG
>JBJXGQ010000327.1:0-30294 GCA_046160525.1 Burkholderiales bacterium | reverse complement strand
TTATTCCGTTGCCATACCATCATGAACTGCGTGGATGTGTGCCCGAAAGGCCTTAATCCCACCAAGGCCATCGGCAAGATCAAGGAGTTGATGGTGAGGCGGACTGTCTAGTCGTGGCTGGCAGTGACAGGGAATGGGAGCGTATCCGCTGGCAGTGCCGGCGCGGAATGCTGGAGGTGGACATCGTGCTCCAGCGTTTTCTGGACCGCTATGCCGAACAATTGGAACCCGGGCCGCTCATAAGCTTCAAGGAAATCCTCGAAATTCCCGATAACGACCTCTGGGACTTGATTTCGGGGCGCTCGGAGACTAACCGGCCGGATTGGCAGGAAGTCCTTGGGCTTCTCCGAAACATCTAATCGCAGCAGGTATAGTTTCATCTGGTACCAACCCCGAAGGACATAGCATGAATAGCCCTGACATGGTCAACAAAGCAACTCGCACCGCGACGCTGAGCTTCTCCGATGGCTCGCCTTCCGTGGAACTTCCCATCCATGGCGGCGTGATGGGGCCCGATGTCATCGACATCAAGGCGCTCTATGCCAAAACGGGCAAGTTCACCTACGACCCCGGCTTCATGTCCACGGCCGCTTGCAAATCCGCCATCACCTTCATCGATGGCGACAACGGGGTGCTGCTCTACCGGGGCTACCCCATTGAGCAACTGGCGGAAAAGTGCGATTTTCTCGAGGTCTGCTACCTGCTGCTCAAGGGCGAGTTGCCCAACCTCGGACAAAAGCGCGAGTGGGACGACCGCATACGCAAGCACACCATGGTGCACGAGCAATTGGCGCGCTTCTACAGCGGCTTTCGCCGCGATGCCCATCCCATGGCGGTGATGGTAGGGGTGGTGGGGGCGCTCTCGGCCTTCTATCACGACTCGCTGGACATCAATAATCCGGAACACCGCGAAATCTCCGCGGTGCGCTTGCTGGCCAAGGTCCCGACCATCGCGGCCATGTGCTACAAGTACAACACCGGCCAGCCCTTCATGCACCCGCGCAACAGGCTGAACTACGTGGAGAACTTCCTCCACATGATGTTCGGCACGCCGTGCGAGGAATACGAGCCCAATCCCGTGCTGGTGCGCGCGTTGGACCGCATTTTGATTCTGCACGCCGACCACGAGCAAAATGCCTCCACCTCCACCGTGCGCCTATCGGGCTCTTCCGGTGCGAACCCCTTCGCTTGCATCGCCGCTGGTATAGCCTGCCTTTGGGGCCCCGCCCATGGCGGCGCCAACGAAGCCTGCCTCACCATGTTGGAGGAAATCGGTGACGTGTCGCGCGTTCCGGAATACATCAAGAAGGCCAAGGACAAGAACGACGGTTTCCGGCTCATGGGCTTTGGCCACCGCGTCTACAAGAACTACGATCCGCGCGCCAAGTTGATGCGCGAGACCTGCCACGAAGTGCTGGGCGAACTGGGTTTACAGAACGACCGTTTGTTCAAGCTCGCCATGGAGCTTGAGCGCATCGCGTTGGAAGACGACTACTTCGTGGAGAAGAAACTCTACCCCAACGTGGATTTCTATTCCGGCATCGTGCAGCGCGCCTTGGGGATCCCCACCAGCATGTTCACCGCCATTTTTGCCTTGGCACGCACCGTGGGGTGGGTGGCGCAGTGGAACGAAATGATCAGCGACCCCGAACAAAAAATCGGCCGCCCGCGCCAGCTCTTCATCGGCGCCGGCCAACGCAAGGTCGTTCCCATCGCGCTGCGCAATTAGTCAGTTAAATGAAAAAAACCTCAACGCAAAGACGCAAAGTACGCAAAGGAAACACGACTAGTTTTGCGATTTCCTTTCTTTTGATCTTTGCGTCTTTGCGTTCAATGCTTTTCTCCCTTAGAACATTGATGAAGCGTGGCGGGCCTTGGAGCCACGCCTTACGCCCAAGGAGTCCCACCCTATGATGCGGGAGTACCAGTCCAATTCCTACCTCTTCGGCGGTAACGCGCCCTTCGTCGAGGAACTCTACGAAGCTTTTCTCGAGGATCCCGCGAGCGTCACGCCGCAATGGCGCCAGTACTTCGAGCAGCTTCAGCAGCAACCCGGCGCGCGCGATGTGGCCCACGCGCCCATCGTCGAATCCTTCGTGCAGATCACCAAGAAGCCCCGTTATGCCGGCGGGCCGCCCGTGGCGAGTGTCGACCGCAAGCAAGTCTCCGTCATTCAACTGGTCGCCGAATATCGTTTTCGCGGTGTACGCCTGGCGCAACTCGACCCCCTCAAGCGCCAGGAGCCCCCGCACATCGCCGAATTGGAACCGGCCTATTACGATTTGACCGAAGCCGACATGGACCGCGTGTTCAACACCGGTTCCCTCATCGGCCCCGAACAAGCCACGCTGCGCGAAATCATCAAGGGCATGCGCGAAACCTATTGCGGCACCTTGGGCGTGGAGTACATGTACTTGAGCGACCGCTCCGAGAAGCGCTGGATCCAGGAGCGCCTGGAGCCCATTCGCGCCAAGCCCAGTTTTTCGGCGGATCAAAAACGCATGATTCTCGACCGCCTCACCGCGGCGGAAGGTTTGGAACGTTATCTGCACACGCGCTACGTGGGCCAGAAGCGCTTTTCCCTGGAAGGCGGCGACACCTTGATCCCCATGCTGGATAACCTGCTCCAGCGCGCGGGCCAGGCCGGCGTGCAAGAACTGGTGATCGGCATGGCCCATCGCGGCCGCCTCAATGTGTTGGTCAACACCCTGGGCAAGATGCCCAAGGATTTATTCTCGGAATTCGAAGGCAAGCACGACGATCATTTACTGGCGGGGGACGTGAAGTACCACCAGGGCTTTTCCTCCGACGTGATGACGCCCGGCGGGCCCATGCATCTAACGCTCGCCTTCAACCCCTCTCATCTGGAAATCGTCAATCCCGTGGTGGAAGGCTCCGTGCGCGCGCGCCAGCACCGGCGCAAGGACCGCGACGGCAACGAAGTGTTGCCCGTGCTAATCCACGGCGATGCGGCTTTCGCGGGGCAAGGCGTGGTCATGGAGACCTTGAACCTTTCGCAAACGCGCGGATACGGGACGGGGGGCACCGTACACATCGTGGTGAACAACCAGATCGGATTCACCACCTCCGACCCGCGCGACATGCGTTCCACGCTCTACTGCACGGATGTGGCCAAGATGGTGGAAGCGCCCATCTTCCACGTCAACGGCGACGATCCGGAAGCCGCGGTGATGGCCATCGAAATCGCGCTCGATTACCGCACCAAATTCAAGAAGGATGTCGTCGTCGATCTGGTGTGCTTCCGCAAGCTGGGCCATAACGAGCAAGATGAACCCATGGTGACGCAGCCGCTGATGTACAAGAACGTCAGCGTGCATCCGGGCACCCGCAAGCTTTACGCGGACAAGCTGGCTGCCCAAGGCGTGACCGGCGCGCAGGACGCGGATCAAATGATGGCGGACTACCGGCAAGCGCTGGAGGCGGGTCATCACACCAACAAGACCATCCTCTCCAACTACAAACCCCCCTTCGCCGTGGATTGGGCACCCTACAAGGGCACCAAGTGGAATGAGAAGGACGACACCACTTTGCCGCTGGCGGATTTGCAGATGCTGGCGGAGAAACTCACCACCATCCCCGGCAATTTCAAACTGCATCCGCGGGTAGAAAAAATCATCGCGGACCGCCGCTTGATGGGCCAGGGCAAGATGCCGGTGGATTGGGGCATGGCGGAAAATCTCGCGTACGCATCGCTCCTGCGCGACGGCTTCTCCGTGCGCATATCCGGGCAGGATTCTGGGCGTGGCACCTTCTTCCACCGCCACGCCGTGCTGCACGACCAGAACCGCGAGAAGTGGGATGCCGGTACCTATATCCCGCTCAAGCACATCGCGCCCAACCAGGGCGATATCGCGGTGATCGACTCCGTGCTTTCCGAGGAAGCGGTGCTCGGCTTCGAGTATGGCTACTCCACTTCCGAACCCAACGAGTTGGTGGTGTGGGAAGCGCAGTTCGGCGATTTCGCCAACGGCGCGCAAGTGGTGATCGACCAGTTCATCGCCTCGGGCGAGGTGAAATGGGGCAGGGTGTGCGGCATGGTCATGATGCTGCCGCACGGCTACGAGGGCCAAGGCCCGGAGCATTCCTCCGGGCGCATCGAGCGCTTCTTGCAACTGTGCGCGGACTACAACATTCAAGTGTGCGTGCCGGCCACGCCGGTGCAAATGTTTTTCTTGTTGCGCCGGCAGATGATCCGGCCTTATCGCAAGCCGCTCATTATTTTCTCGCCCAAGAGTTTGCTGCGCCACAAGGAATCGGTGTCGCCGCTGGAAGAGTTCTCGGCGAGCAAGTTCAAACCCGTGAACGGCGAATGGGATACGGACATCAAACCCGAAAGAGTCAAGCGGGTGATCGTGTGCAGCGGCAAGGTGTTCTACGACCTGCGCGCTGCTCGCCTCGAGCGCGGCATCAAGGACGCGGCCATCGTGCGCATCGCGCAGCTCTACCCGTTTCCGCACGACGATTTTCAGGAGCAGATCAATTTGTACCGTAACGCGGACGAAGTGCTGTGGTGCCAGGAAGAACCTGGCAACCAAGGTGCGTGGCATCGCATCCAGCACTACTTGCTGCGGCATATGCGGCCTGACCAGGTGCTCGCTTACGCATTGCGGCCATCCTCGGCTTCGCCGGCGGCCGGTTACAGCTCGCTGCACATCGAGCAGCAGAAAGAAGTGGTGAACGCGGCTTTCCGCGAGATCACGAACAATGTGGTCGGTTCCGTGCAGGGCACCGCCCGCGGTCCGGGAAGCACGCTTTACTAACAGGGTAACCTAGGAATCTCGCATGTTGATTGAAGTCAAAGTACCGCAGCTGTCCGAATCCGTGGCCGAGGCAACCTTGGTCAGTTGGCACAAGAAGGCCGGAGAGTTCGTCAAGCAGGATGAAAATCTCATCGACATCGAAACCGATAAGGTGGTGCTCGAACTCCCCGCGCCCCAATCCGGTGTGCTGGCTTCCATCGTCAAGGCCGATGGTGAAACGGTGGTGAGCAACGAACTCATCGCCACCATCGACACGGAAGGTAAAGCCAGCGCCATGGCCGCGGTACCCGCCGCCATAATGGAAACTACGGTGGAAACTACGGCGAACGGGAAGAAGGCTGTAAGCAAAGCAGCCGTCGCGGTGCAAGCCATGCCCGCCGCCAAGAAAATCGCCGCGGACCATCAAGTGAGCCTTGATACAGTCAGCGGCACGGGACGCGGGGGACGTATCACCAAGGAAGATGTCCTCGCCAAGATGGCACAGCCATCCGGCGCCAAACCCAGCGTACCCGCTCCGGTGAACGTGGAGGGCATCCTCGGAGAGCGCCCCGAGCAAAGGGTGGCCATGTCACGCTTGCGCGCGCGCGTGGCGGAGCGCTTGCTGCAATCCCAATCCACGGCTGCGATCCTCACGACCTTCAACGAGGTCAACATGCAGCCCGTGATGGATTTGCGCGCGAAGTACAAGGACAAATTCGAGAAGGACCACGGTGCGCGCTTGGGGTTCATGTCCTTCTTCGTGAAGGCGGCCGTGCATGCCCTGAAGCGCTACCCCATCGTGAACGCTTCCGTGGATGGTAACGATATCGTCTACCACGGTTACTTCGACATCGGTATCGCCGTATCGAGCCCGCGCGGTTTGGTCGTGCCTATCCTGCGCAACGCGGATCAGATGAGCCTGGCGGATGTGGAAAAGCAGATCGCCGACTTCGGTAATCGCGCGAAGGAAGGCAAGCTCACCATGGAAGATCTGACCGGAGGCACTTTCTCCATCTCCAATGGCGGAGTCTTCGGTTCCATGCTTTCCACCCCCATCATCAACCCTCCGCAAAGCGCGATCCTGGGCGTGCACGCCACCAAGGAACGCGCCGTGGTGGAAAACGGCCAGATCGTCATCCGGCCCATGAACTACCTGGCGCTCTCCTACGACCACCGCATCATCGACGGCCGCGAAGCCGTGCTCTCCCTAGTGGCAATCAAGGAAGCACTGGAAGATCCGATGCGCTTGCTGCTCGACATCTAGGGACTAGGGGCTAGGGACTTGGGACTAGTAAAAGACCGAACCTCCAGCCCCCAGCCCCTAGCCCCCAGCCCCTAGCCCCCAGCCCCTAGCCCCAAGTCCCTAGCCCCAAGTCCCCAGCCCCCGCCTCAAAAACATGAACCAATTCGACGTCGCAGTCATCGGAGCCGGACCTGGCGGGTACGTTGCCGCCATTCGTGCCGCGCAACTGGGCCTCAAGACCGTATGTATCGACGACTGGAAGGACGCCAAGGGCAAGCCCAGCCTGGGCGGTACTTGCCTGAACGTGGGCTGCATACCATCGAAGGCGTTGTTGGAGTCCTCGGAAAATTTCGAGCGGGCGCGCGACAAGTTCGGCGAGCACGGCATCACCATGGAGAAGCTCGCCGTGGATATCCCCAAGATGCTCGCTCGCAAGAACAAGATCGTCGATACCTTCACCATGGGCATCGCCATGTTGTTCAAGAAAAACAAGGTGACATCGATGCACGGGCGCGGACGTTTCGTGGCGGCGGGCGAGCGTTACCAAATCGAGGTCAAGAACGGCGAGGATGCGCAGACCATCGAGGCGAAGCACGTCATCATCGCCACGGGGTCGCTGGCGCGTCATCTGCCAGGCGTCGAGGTGGATAACGATATCGTGTGCGACAACGCCGGCGCGCTCGATTTCAAGGCCGTTCCCAAGAAGCTGGGCGTGATCGGCGCGGGCGTGATCGGCTTGGAAATGGGCAGCGTGTGGAAGCGCTTGGGCGCTGAAGTCATGATTCTGGAAGCGCTGCCGTCTTTCCTTCCGGCCGCGGATGAGCAAGTGGCGAAGGAAGCCTTTCGCATCTTCAATGGCGCGCAAGATTTGAAAATCCACACGGGCGTGCGCATTAGCGAAATCAAGCGCGAAGGGACGGACGAAGAAGCCGGCGTCAAGGTCACCTACCAAGACAAGGAAGGTAAAACCCAGATCGCCAGCTTCGACCGCTTGATCGTCGCCATAGGGCGCGTGCCCAACACGGCGGCCATTGGCGCTGAAGCCGTGGGGCTCAAGATAGATGCCAAGGGTTACGTGGAAGTGGACGAGCGCAATCGCACCAATCTGCCCAACGTCTACGCCATCGGCGATGTGGTGCGCGGCCCCATGCTGGCGCATAAATCGTCGGAGGAGGGCGTGATGGTCGCGGAGATTATCGCGGGCCAGCATCCGCACATGGATTTGAACACGATTCCCTGGGTGATCTACACCGCGCCCGAGATCGCCTGGGTGGGCAAGACGGAGCAACAGTTGAAAGCGGACGGCGTGCAATACCGCGTGGGGCAATTTCCCTTCATCGCCAGCGGGCGCGCGCGTGCCTTGGGCGAAACCGCCGGTTTCGTCAAGATGCTGGCCGATGCCAAGACCGACAAAATTCTTGGCGTGCATATCATCGGCCCCTACGCCTCGGAACTCATTTCCGAAGCCGTGGTGGCCATGGAATTCGGCGCCAGCAGCGAGGATATCGCGCGCATCGTTCACGCTCATCCCACCTTGTCCGAAGCGCTGCATGAAGCCGCCCTTGGAGTGGATAAGCGGACTCTGAATCTTTGACCTGTAGATGAACGCGCGCACAGACATCGTCATGCAAGGCGATGGGACGCAGGCATCCTTTCGCGGTGCCCTGGAACAAGCCGCCGCTGCCCATGGCTACCAACTCGACGACGCGCAACGCTCGGCCAGCACCGCGTTCGAGCGACTGGACAAAGAGCTAAAGCACCGGCCCTCCAAGGGGTTGTTGAAGCTTTTCAGTAAACCCGCGCCCCTTCGCGGAATCTATTTATGCGGGGCGGTTGGGCGGGGCAAGACTTTCATCATGGATGCCTTCTTCAGCTACTGCGCCGAACCCAAGAAGCGCCGCATCCATTTTCATCGTTTCATGAACGAGGCGCACGCGGAACTCAAGACCCTGCAAGGCCGCCCGGATCCGCTCAGGCTGATCGCGCGGCGCCTGGCGCAGGATTTCCGGCTGCTCTGCCTGGATGAGTTTCACGTCACCGATATCGGCGACGCCATGATCCTGAGCGGCTTGCTCTCCGGACTCTTCAGCGAGGGGGTTGCCTTGGTGACGACCTCCAACGACTCACCCGCCCAGCTCTATAGCAATGGCCTGCAGCGCGCCCGGTTTCTGCGCGCCATCGAAATCATTGAGACCCATCTGGAACTTGTCAGGCTGGATGGCCCGGCCGATTACCGCCTGCGGCATTTGCAGAAGGCCGGCGTTTATCACACGCCGCTCAACGACCAGACGGCCGAGGAAATGCGTCTCGCCTTCGTGGAAATCGCCGGCAGTGAAGGCGAGTCCGGTTGCGAGCTCGACGTCGAGGAGCGCCCGCTCAAGGCCGTACGAACCGGCGACGGAACCGCTTGGTTTACCTTCGCGGAACTATGCGAAACCGCGCGCGGAACGGCCGATTACATCGAGATCGCGCGCCGCTTTCACACCGTGCTGGTCGAAGGCGTGCCGCGCTTCGGGCCCGATGCAAAGGAAGCCATGCGCCGCTTCACCTGGCTGGTGGATGAGTTCTACGACCGGCGTGTCAATCTGGTGTTGTCGGCGCAGTGCGGGCTCGATAAATTACTCGAGCAACAAGCGGATCTGCACGGTGTCGCTCGCACCCAGAGCCGCTTGACCGAAATGCAGACACAGGAGTATTTAGGACAAGCGCACTTGGCGTGAAACCTATTCACCGCTGTTGAGTATCCATCCAGCGCCTGTCCGCCAGAACGACCGATGTTTCGATCTGGCGTTCGGGGATGGACCAGAATCTTCGGAGCAGATAGTCCTTCCGCGCATTCGATACCACGGTATAGCCATTACGCTGGTAGAACCCAATGGCCCAAGACGCCGCCGCCCAGGTTCCAATCAACACAGGCTTGTGCGTGAGATTTTCCACATGGCGCAAAAGTGTTGTCCCAATTCCCTTTCTTTGCGAGGACGGTGCGACGTAGGCATGGCGTACCAACGCGACTTCGCCCTTGTCTTGGATTCCCATCACGCCCAGCAGCTTGCCTTCTTCCTCGGCCACCCAGAATACGATGCCACCCGCAATCTCCGACGTCAGTTCGGCAAGCGGCATATAGGGTTCATGCCATCTGTCCGGTGGGATGACTCCTTTGTAGGCCAGGGCGGCTGCGTTGATGACCGCCAGCACCGCGTTCATATCCGTGTCGCGAAATTGCCGGATGGGCGGACGCCGCGTCATCACAATTCCCTTTTCATTATCGCCGGCTGAAACAATAAATTGGGCTCATCCACTAAAACCGCAGACCCGGACTGATGGTCCATCCCTCCACCTTCGGTTATTGCGCCCTACCGCGCTTGAAACACCTGACCCCTTAAACCTCTGACCACGGAACACACGGAATACACGGAAACTTCTGGGTGGCTTTTCGCCTCGTCCGTGTGTTCGGTGTGTTCCGTGGTTAAGGCCTTTGACTTCGGGTTTCAGGGGTCGTGTTCCATGGTTGAGGCTAATGGGATTGCCGCCGAGGCGAGCAGATGCGAATCGGTTCTAGCTCATGATCTTATGCGCTCCCCCCTTGGATCGTACAAGGGGGTGAGATGCAGCGTGCAGGGATGGCGTTCGGCCGCGACCTCCAATTCGTAGGTGCCTGTTTTCAACATTGCCTCATCCACGCGGCCGGCGTTGCGAACATACCCAAATCCAATGTTTTCTTGCACCGTATGGCCCCATCCGGCGCTCGATAGCCATCCCACTCGCTCGCCGTCGCGGTAAATCGTTTCTCGTCCCAGCAACACGATATCCGGATCATCCACGGTGAAACACGCCAGTTTTTTCTTGAGGGGTTGTGAACGCTGCGCCAACAAGGCTTCGCGTCCCAGAAAAGGAATGTCCTTCGCCAGTTTCACCGCCCAGGCCAACCCCGCTTCCAGGGGCGTGTGATCGGGCCCGATGTCGCTGCCCCAGGCCCGGTAAGCTTTTTCAAGGCGTAGGGATTCGATGGCACGGTAGCCCGCGTTGGCGATTCCGTGTTCTTTTCCAGCAGCCATCAGGCGGTCATAGACCATGGCCGCTTGTTCAACCGGAATGTGCAACTCCCAACCCAGCTCGCCCACGTAGGTGACGCGCAAGGCGCGCACTAAGGCGCCGCAAATATCGATCTGCGCACAGGTGCCGAAGGGCAGGGCTCCATTGGAAAGGTCCGCGCGCGTAACCTTGGAAAGAACCGCACGCGCTTGCGGGCCCATCAGTGCCAGCACACTCCAGGCGCAAGTGACATCGGCCAACTTCGCATCGGCGCAATCCTCAGGGATGTTGCGCTGAATCCAGGCGAAGTCGTGAGTGGCAAAGCCAGTGCCGGTGACGATGTAGAACTCGCCGGGCGATAGGCGCGCCACCGTCAGATCGCACTCGATACCGCCGCGCGCGTTCAGCATCTGGGTGTAGGTGAGGCGGCCAGGAGGCTTGGCGACATCGTTGGCGCAAATCCATTGCAATGCCCGCTCGGCATCGCGCCCCGTGAGCATGAATTTGGCGAAACTCGTCTGGTCGAAGAGAGCGACTCTTTGGCGGCAAGCCGCATGCTCGGCGGCCACATGGGGAAACCAGTTTTGTCGGTCGTAGGTGTAAACATCCTTGGGCTCAACGCCTACCGGCGCGAACCAGTTAGGTCGTTCCCATCCGAGTTTCTCGCCGAAGCATGCACCTTGTTCCTTTAGCCGCCGGTAAAGCGGCGACACTCGCAGCGGGCGCGCGCTGCCATATTCCTCGAAAGGCCAAGCCATCGTGTAATGCTTCCCGTAGGCTTCATGGGTACGCTTGCGTACCCATTCCTCCGAGCGGTGATGAGGGCCGAAGCGGCGAATGTCCACCGGCCACAAATCCATCGGGGGTTCGCCGGCCGCGACCCACTCCGCCAGCGCGCGCCCAGCCCCGCCGGCCGAGGCGATACCGAAAGCATTGAAGCCCGCGCCCACAAAGAACCCCCTTACTTCCGGTGCCTCGCCCAGGATGAAATTGCCATCCGGCGTGAAGGATTCCGGCCCGTTGATCAATTGTTTGATGCCGGCTTTCTCCAGCGCCGGCACGCGCGCCATGGCTTGGGTCATGTGTTGCTCGAAGTGATCCCAGTTTTCTCCCAGCAACTGGAACTCGAAGCCTTCGGGAATGCCTTCTAGTGCCCATGCAATGGGATCGGGTTCGTAGCCGCCCATGACCAAGCCGCCCACCTCCTCCTTGAAGTAAATCAAGCGGTCCGGGTCGCGCAACGTGGGCAAATTCCTCGCCACCCCTTCGATGGGTTCGGTAATGATGTATTGATGCTGTACGGAAACCAGCGGGACGTTGGCGCCGGCCAACTGCCCGATGTGCCTGGCCCATTGTCCCGCGCAGTTGACAACGATCTCGGTTCGGATCGCGCCCTGTGAAGTTTCCACGGCGCACACGCGGCCGTCCTCCACTTGAATGCCCGTGACACGGCATTCCTCGATCACTTTCACACCTTGCATGCGTGCGCCCTTTGCGAGGGCCTGCGCGAGATCCGATGGGCTCACTTGGCCATCCGTGGGCAGGAAGGCCGCACCCACGATGTCGGTCGCGTCCATGATAGGCCACAGAGCCTTTGCCTCGGCGGGGGAGAGCAAGTGCATCTCCAATCCGAAACTGTGTGCCGTGGTGGCCTGGCGCTTGATCTCCGTGAGGCGTTCGCGATTGCAGGCGAGCCTCAGCCCGCCGTTGCGCTTCCAACCCGCCGACAGTCCCGTTTCTTTTTCCAGGCGGTCGTACAACTCCACGCTGTACTTAAGTAGTTGCGTGACGTTGGCGGACGTACGCAATTGCCCCACCAGCCCCGCGGCGTGCCAGGTGGAGCCGCTGGTGAGTTTTGCGCGTTCCAGCAGCACGATTTCCTTGTGTCCCAAGCGCGCTAGGTGATACGCGGTGCTGCAACCGACGATGCCGCCGCCGATGATGACGGCTTGCGCGGCCGCCGGAATCGCGCTCATGGGTTTTCTCCTGTGAAGGTTGCGTAGGCACGCTCGAAGCGCGCGAGGTAGTCCGCGGTATAGGCCGGGTAATCGAAGGCAATGCGGGAATGAATTTCCGAGACCATGCTCCACGTGGCCTCGCGGAGTAGCGATGCGCACTTCATCGCCGCAAACCTGCGCTCCAGTGCCACGTCCACCTTGCCGAAGTAACGCTCCAGCACGAAACGGGTACTCGGCGCATCGAGTGCGTTGTTGGAAACCAGTCCGCCCAAGTCGAAGAGCGGAGAATTAAAGCCTGCATAGTCCCAGTCGATCAGCCAGAGCCGCTTGCCATCGTCGATGAAGTTGGCCGCGAGAAGATCGTTGTGCCCGAATACGATGGATACGGGACCTATCTCGCGTTCGAGACGCCCGGCACACTCCACGAGTCGTGGAAGTAATCCCACATGGCGGCTAGCACAGCGTTCAAGCTCGTTGGCGTAGCCCCGGATGATGTGGAACACCCAGAATATGAGTACGGGGCCGCGCAAGGCGCGGGGGATTTCTTCATGGCAACGCTTGACGAGATCCACGATGGCGGGCAGCAACGCAGGATCGCGCACCAGTTCCGGCGTGAGGGTGCGGCCCTCGATGTGGCGCAGCACGAGCGCGCCGGGTTCCGCGTAAATGACCTCGGGCGAAATGCCCGCCTCGAAGGCCCCCCGGCTTGCGGCCAACTCGTTAAAGCGCATCACGCCATGAATAGGGATGTCCTCGCCCAGCCGAACTACGAACTTTTCCCCTCGGTCCATGACGAGGTAGTTCTTGTTGGTGATGCCGCCCGCAAGGGGAACAGGTTCGGCCTTCCCCGACCAGCAAGGAAGCCGCGTGATACGGCTGAGCGAGCCGGCGTCAGCCGTCATGTTTCTCTAGGGTGGTCACCACGCCCGTAGTGTTCACAAGAGCAAATTTTAGGGGAATTGAACGGGGAGTCCTGGCATGGACTCCCCGTTCATTCGCGGCGCAGCCGCCTTACCCTTGCTCGCCCACCGCCTTTTCCGCGGCAGCGATCTCGGCCTTACGCTCGGCGATGATATCGCCCATCGGCGGGCCCTTGAAGCGCCGCCCTTCGAACGCCAACCAGATGATGCCCATGGCAATCAGCATCGCGACGATCAAATATCCGACTTTCTCATACGGTTTCTGCACGCCCACGAAGATCAGCAACGCACATCCGATGATGGCCAGTACCGCGACGATCTTCGATGCAGCACCCAGGTTAAACGGGCCCTTTGCCGTCCAGCGGCCGTTTGTCTCCGCCAGCAATCCCGCCGCCACCGGCATCAGGTACGACAAGTAGAGAAACACTGCGCAGCCAGTGGATAGCACCGCAAAGGCATCGCCGTAGAGCGTTGCAACGATGGACAATGTGCCGCCCCACCATATGGCATTAACCGGTGTGCGGTGCTTGCGGCTCACGTGGCGCAGGGCGGCGGAGAAGGGGAGCCCGCCGTCGCGCGCGAAGGCGTACATCATGCGCGAGGTGGAAGTAAGGCCGGCCAGGGCGCACAGGTAATTGGCGATCACAATGCCGATGATCAGAACGTCCTTGAAGATCTTGGGCATGCCCGACTGGCTCATCAACCACGGAAATGCATTCCAGCCCTGTTTGGCGCCTTCTTCCACGCTGGGCAGCGCGAGGACAAAGGCGCAGATCATGATGTAGCCAAAGAGGAAAGACCAGAACACCGAATGGATCATGCCGCGCGGGGCTTCGCGGGAGGCGTTGCGGGTTTCCTCGGCGGTGTGGGCCGAGGCATCGAAACCGGTCACGGTATACACGCCTTGCAACAAGCCGAGCAGAAACACGAATCCAACCGATTGCATCGCGGTGGGCCAAACTCCGCCGCCGGCGTCGCCTGAAAAATTACTGAACGTGAACAGGCGCGAGAAATCCAGAGACGGTGCGTAGGACAACAGGCCCAGCGTCAACAGCACAGCCACCACGAAAATCAAGTAGCCGCTGAAATCGGTCAGCAGAGTGGTGACACGAATACCTACGTGGTTCAGTATCGCCTGCGATGCCGTGATGACGGTGATGAATATCGTCTGAATCCACCAGCCTTGGTCCCCGAATGCTTTCGGCGTCCACGCGCTCACGTCCATGCCAAGCACGTTTCCCAGAAACAAATCGCGGAACAAGAGGAACACGCCGAAGTTCACCGACGCCACCACGAACATCAGACCCAGCATGTTGAACCATGCCGCCACCCAACCGTAACCCCGGCCACCCAATAGCGATGCCCAGTGATAAATACCGCCGGCCGTGGGGTAGGCCGAAGCGATCTGCCCCATGGCGGCGGCCACCAACAACGCGAAGGCGCAGGCCAGGGGCCAGCCATAACCCACCGACGCGCCCCCTGCCGCACTCAAGGACAACGGGAAGGCGGTTATGCCGCCGGCGAGAATGCAGATGATCGAGAACGAAATCGCGAAGTTCTGGAAGGCACCCATGCGCCGCGACAGTTCCTGGGCGTAACCCATGCCATGTAGGGTCTTCAGGTCTTCCTGGTGTTCCGTGGAGTGTTCGTACTGCTTCTCTTGCGCCATATTCTTCTCCCTCATTCGTTGTTGTGCGGATCGGGGGCATGCGCCGCGGCTGCGCAAGCCAGCTACATGGTCAAGAGCGGTATTGCGCCGCGTCCCATACGCCAGCATACCGGACAACTGCCCTGGCGCAAGGGGCAGTATGGGCGATATCGAAACGGCTAGCAACCGCGCGGGCGGGGGACGTCTCAGCCGTCCATGGGGCTCGCGTGTTCTGGCGCTTAGGGAGTCTTGGGCGCGGGCGGGGAAAAGATAGTCTTAAAGGCGGGACTGTAGAGGAAGACTTGCTTCCTATAAACTATAGGCCTGACCCCGGGTGATTCCCCGGATTCACGTTGAGATATGCTGTTAAGCGCGACGGCGTCTAAGCGAAATCCCCGCTAACCCGGCAGCCAAGAGCACAAGGGTACCGGGTTCGGGAATAGCAGCAGCGCCCGCAGTGAATTCCAGTGAAGGGGGGAGGAATTGCCCGCCATAGTACTCATCGGGGCGTAATGTGTCCGGGGCAGCCGTTGCCTCCAGGCGTGCCGCGAAGAACTCTCCCTTCGAGAGCACCGCGTTGACAAGGGCGGTAACGTCAAAGTATCGAGTCTCACCGCCCGAGTAGGTGCGAGTGTCCACCGGTGTCCCCATGAAGCGGTCGCCGGTCGTGATGATTCCGTCGGAGTCACCGCCCACATAGAGGGTAATCTCGGCGGGACGCGACCCCATCCACAGTGAGCCGAAGTTCCAATTTAGAATCGCGCTCGAAACCGAATTCGTCGCGCCGAAATCGAATATTACGTATGGGATGTCGATGAAGTCAGGATGGTTTATCGCATAGTTGCCACGCCCTAAAGTGTCCAGAAGAGCGGTGTCTACTCAGCCCTTGGATCGAGGATAAGCATTCATCCCATTTGCGGCGAACTAGGCTGGAATCAGAATCTCCCCAAAGGCACCCGCGGCAAGGTCGCCGCACCAGCGTTTGAGTCGCGAGGGTAGGGGAAGAAATGCTTCGAAGCCTTTTCTGGCTAGAAGGTCGCGCTCCAACAGCTTTGTAAAAAGCAGCGGGTAGACGCCGCAATCGTTGAAGTAGGAGGGGACTTGAGCCGGAGCATGGGAGAGTATCAGGGTGCCGCGCCTTAGCGCGAAGCCGGGCATCTCGCCTGTCGCACCCTTGACCAATACGGTGCCGGCCAACATGCGCGAGCCAAGGTAGGCGCCGGCGTTGCCCTCGATCAAGATGAGTCCTCGCCGCATGCGATCGGCAGCGCGATCGCCGCAATTGCCTTTGACATGGATGAGCCCGCCTCGCATGCCTTGCATGTTGCCCGGAAGAGCGGCGCCAAGAAAATCGCCCGCGTTACCTTCAATACGAATCTCCCCACCCGTCATCTGGCAACCCGTGAAGTGCCCCGAGGATCCTTGCAGGTGAATTTCGCCGCCGGTCATGGCGAAGCCAGTTTCATCTCCCGCGTCACCTTCGATGGTGATCCGGCCTTCAACCAGCGCGGCGCCAGCGCGGCGCAGCTTGCCGGTATCTCCGGAGAAAATGATGTGATGTGCATCCTCTCCGCTGACTTCGAATAAATCGCCCACCAAGGTATTGCGATTGCCCAACTGCAAAGGTAGCCGCTCGATTTCGCCGCGAGACTTACCGGCGAAATTGGCGGGAACCAGGATCGATACGTCCACCCCCGATCTGAGGGCCTCACGCAAGTCAAGGCGCAGCGGCGCGTTCACTCTAGGATCTCGCGCAACGGATAGTGATAGGGACCCAGTTTGCCGCCGTAGTTGCCGGCCGAAATTCTCAGTACACCGCCTTGGATCCCTACTTCGCAGACGGCTTGCATTCCTACCCTCATGGCTTGGCGCACGTGAGCGTCCGTGAGGCCATCGATCACGATTTCCAGCACCGCACCTACGTCCGCGGTGAGTTGGGTGCTGGGCGAGGCGCCACGCAAGGTTGGGCAATAGGCGTCATTGGTGGAAGCGATGAGCGCTTTGTATTTGGAACCTACCTTGGAGCCGGAACGCACCACGCCGCCTGGGAATGGCATGATGACGCCGCGCAATTTGCGCATGGCGGCGATGGCGCCTTCGCTGGCGTGCAAGGCTTGCTCGGTGCTCTTGGCCAGAATCAGGAAATTTCCCCCGCCCACGGCTTTGACCATGCCGGTGGTTTCCTCGCACAGGAACTCGCCATCCATGACTGGCACGCGCCAGTAACGCCGCCCGCCAATTACCTTGGAGTTCTGGTAACCATCGCCGAAGAAGCGCAAATTCTTGCCTAGGGGTATGGATTCTCCGTCGATACCGGAGTAACAGGCCGAGGTGGGCGAGGTGAGCACGCATTGCCCAGTGCGCCGATCCACCTGTTTCGCTAGTTCCTTGGTGGAGACTGCAAACAACAAGATGGACACACCCGGCCGTCCATCGGGGGTCTCATCCGGAGAAAGATCCGCTTCGATCCCGGCCTCGCAACCGCAGCCGATGACGGAGGTGGCGAAGCCCGTAGCCGCGCGTGCGGCGTGGTAGGCCCATTCCAAGTTGATCGCCGTAATAACAATGCGAGTGGCCTTCATGCCGAAGGCTTCGGCGAAGGTGTCGTCGATGCTCACGCCGTTGCGAATCATGCTTGCGGTCTGCATGGATGGGTGAGCACGGTGCGGCTGCCCAAAGTGCTCATCTCGTCATCGCTAATGGCGAAGTTGCCGAATGACGTGGTGTGATAGCGATCGAAATACTCGCGCAGGCGCACTTCGATGGCGTGGTCGAAAGCTGGCTTCACGGTGTGGGTGACGCCGCGAGTCACCGCGACGGTTTTGCCCGCTCGTGCCACCAGCGTTCCATCCTTGAACACATATTCGGGCACGGCGAACATCGCTTCCACATTGGTTTGCTGCGAGTAAACGGTAATGTCCGCGGCGGCGCCGGGTGCGAGATGACCGCGGTCCGCAAGTCCCAAGATGCGGGCTGGACCGGCGCGCGTCATGATGGCGATCTCGTACAAGGAGTATTCGCGCTGCAAGCTTGCCAGGTTCGACATCTTTGCAGCGTCCGGGTGGATGCGGGAGAGTTGTTCGTTGCGAAAACTCCTGTCCATCAGCAAACGAATGAGATGAGGGTAGCTTGAGAAGGGCGCGCCATTGGGGTGGTCCGTGGTAAGGAAAATTCGCCAAGGGTCTTCCACCATGAGGAATATTTCCAACCCGATGGCCCATTGCAAGGCGTTGACGAAGTTCTGGTCGCGGTATTTGAAGGGCACCACGCCGCAACCGGCGTCGCACTCGATATCCATCACCACCCACTTGCCTGGGCTGGCGTGGGCGCTGTTGCGGTGCTGCGCCATGCTATCGCCCGAGGCGGTAACCGTCTGGCCGAAGAGAATTTGCCCCACGTCGGCGGAAACGTTTTTGTTGCGGTTGATGGCTTGCGCGATGCGCGCGGCTTCGGAAGAGAACTTGCGATCGCCTTCGGTTCCGTAGCTGTGGAATTGAATGTGCGTCAGATGTATTGGCAAGCCTTCGGCGGCCTCGATGGTAGCCAAGGTAGTCTGCGCATTACCGGGCACGCCCAGGTTGCTGGCATGCACGTGCAGAGGATGCGGAATCTTTAGATCGTGCACCGCGCGCGCAAGCGCCGAAAGAATCGTTCTCGGCGTAACACCGTAATGTGGAGAGCGCTCGTCGAGATCCAGCTTCCGGGCGTTGAACTTGAAGGCGGAGATGCCGCCGGGGTTCACCACCTTGATGCCCAAGGCCTGGGTGGCGTGCAACGTCCAAGCTACATAG
Organism: Burkholderiales bacterium; assembly: GCA_046160525.1. GTDB lineage: Bacteria > Pseudomonadota > Gammaproteobacteria > Burkholderiales > SHXO01 > SHXO01. The sequence continues at coordinate 11,942 of JBJXGQ010000327.1, read as the reverse complement.
TCATTGACGAATTTCTGGTCGGCGCCCTCTTGCAACAGGCGCAAGAGAAAATCGTCGTTGCCTAGCATGGCGTAGGCGCCCTTATCCACGATGGGTGTATCGCCCATCTCCATGTGGGTTTGCCGCGCGTTGGCGGGCAGCATGGCGGGTTCGAAGCAAGCCGTGTAGCCCATCTCGGCATAACGGTAACCGGTGATGAGGGTGGAGGGCGCGGCGTGCCCGCTTCCGGATCGCAACATAGCGGTGGGGCCATGCTGGGAGTCCCGGTGATCTTCCGGCAGCATGGCGCGCGCGATGTTGACCTTGCCGCCGCCGATGTGAGTGTGCAGATCGATGGCACCTGCCATCACGACCTTGCCCGTGATGTCGGTCTCTTCCATTCGTCCTGCGGCGGGCTTTTCCACGATTCGCCCACCATCCAAATAGAGGTCACGCACCTCGCCATCGAGCCCTTGCGCTGGATCCACCACACGCCCGCCCTTTAAATAGATCATGCTCGCCTCCGCGCTAGGTGTTGCGCGATTGCGCGCAACACCTCCGGTGCGCTGTGCAGATTGCGGTCCACCAGCTTCTTGAGCGGCACGGCTACGACATTGTCCGTGCGAAACAAGTGTCCGTCGCGGTCAATCCCCGGTGTCCCCATGGGGATAAAGACTTGGCTAGGCGGCGGTGTGGTGCCCGCGCGGCCGAGCACGATGCTTGGAATGTTGTGCGCGGAGACTTGCGCGGCGGCGCCGAATTCGTCCACGTAGAGCAGAAGATCCGCTTCGCCGCTTTCCAGAAGCCGCCGCGAAGAATAACGGAAAGGGTCGTATTGCGGCCCCGTGGACGTGAAGCGTGTGCGCAGAGTTGAGCCCGATTGCCATGTGGTCACTTGGTGCGCGGTGATGTCGCCACCGTTGCCTCCCAGGGGGAGGCATGCAAAGCGGCCCATCTGGTTCAAGTCTTTCACCCACTCGCACAAGGCTTGGATCGTTAGCTCCGCGTGCGGGAAACCGAAATCCGCGGCTGACCAGACCGCCACGCCATAGTTCGCGCGCTGGATGCATTCCATGAGCGGCATGACCTGCGGAAGAAGGCGCTGAGGTTGTTTGCCGGCGTGCAAGGCGCGCAATTGCGCGAATAATTCCGCGAGTTCTTCGCTCTGGATACCGATGTGCCGCGCCACCATGCCTTCGGGAGGCGTCGCCCCCAGAAAAATCACTTCGGGTGCTTGGCGTTTCTCATCGAACATGCCGCCACCCAGGCCGCAGCGTTCGAAGAAACGCGGAAAGCGGCTGACGACATCGGTGCCCACGCATAAAATTAAATCGGCCCGGTTGCGAATCTCCGTGAGCGTAGTGGCGATCCAGCCACTGTCCTGGAGCACAAGCAGATTGCGCATCAGGCCCTCACTGGCGTGATCCACCACGGCGGCGCAACTATCGGCTAATGCGAGCAAGGCTCGCATGGTGGCGACATCGGTTCCGGCGCAAAGGAAGAGCGGCAATGCCGAGAATTGCAGCAATTTCCCCGCGTGCTCGATGGCTTGCGGCAAACTCGCGGGCTGGCCTTCCACCTGGCAGCCGGGCCGCCGGCCCAATGCCTGTGAAAATAGCGCTCGGCTCCTGGCGCATCCGTTATGCGTGACACTGACCGCATCGCCGGCGGGTTCGGTGCGCAGGTCATCGCAAAGCAAACCGCAGAAGGGGCAGGCAGCGTGGTCCAATGGGTGTGGCGCTGAAGGGCGAAAAAGAATTTCTGACGGTGCCGATGCTACACTGCCCCGATGATTATTTTGAGCGCATCCTGATGAAGTCCGCGCCGAACCTCGTCGTTCGCGTGCAGGCACCGGCGCGATTGCACATGGGATTTCTGGATTTGAACGGATCCTTGGGAAGGCGTTTCGGTAGCGTGGGGCTGGCCCTTGACGGCATGCAGGTGCGCTTGAGCGCGCGTTGGGCGCAAGGTATTTCGGTGAGCGGCCCGCAAGCCGTACGGGCCCGCCTGTACGCCGAGAGTTTCCTGGCGCGCATGGGGCAAGGCGGTGGTGTGCGGATAGACATTGAGGAAGCCATTGCGCAGCACGCCGGATTGGGTTCCGGTACGCAACTCGCCTTAGCCGTGGGGGTGGCCATCGATGCGCTCTACGGCAAAGCTTACTCGGTGCGCCAGATCGCCACGCTGCATGAGCGCGGCCAGCGCTCCGGGATCGGTGTGGGCGCCTTCGAAAATGGCGGCTTCATGGTGGACGGCGGCAGGGGAGAGGGCGAGGCGCCTCCGCCAGTAATCCTACGTTTGGATTTTCCCGAGGCCTGGCGCTTGTTGCTGGTATTCGATCAAGAGCGAGTGGGCCTGCATGGGGAGAAAGAAGTAGAGGCCTTTCGGGCGCTGCCGCCCATAGCGGAAGCGCAGTGCGCGCACCTGTGCCGCGTGTTATTGATGCAAACGGCCCCGGCGTTGGCCGAGGGCGATATCCAGGGTTTTGGACGAGGTATCGCACAACTGCAAAGCGTGATTGGCGATCATTTCGCGCCGGCCCAAGGCGGGCGTTATGCAAGCCCAAAGGTGAGCAGCGTGTTGAAGTGGTTGGGGTCGCGCGGTGTCGCCGGCATTGGCCAAAGCTCCTGGGGGCCCACGGGGTTCGCTGTCCTCGCCTCCGAGGCCTTGGCTTCGGATTTTTTGCGCGAAGCGCGTATCTGCTGGCCGCCGTCCAGCGGGTTAGCATTTCATGTGATGGGAGGGCGTAACCGGGGCGCATCCGTAGACGCGTCCTCGGCCGAGCCTACCCGCGTTTGATCCATCCACCTTGCGAGGCCTCCCATGGAGAAACCTTTCATCCTCCACATGCTCACGCCCATGGCGCACATGAGCCCCTTCGACGTGAACATGGCGTGCGATGCGGGCTATAACATCGTCGTGCCCTATACCAACGTCACGCTCGAACAAGTGGCGGGGCTCACCCAGGATGCGATTTTCTCGCGCGGGCCCAAGGGCGTGAAGCGCACGGGAATTTTTATCGGCGGGCGCGACAATTTGCTCGCCTCCGATATGCTGGAAGCGGCGCGCAAAGCCATGGTGCCACCCTTCGAGGCCTGCGTGTTCGCCGACCCGAGCGGGGCCTTCACCACGGCTGGGGCCATGGCGGCATGTGTGGAGCGGCAGTTGAAGAAAGCGCATCAGACCACGCTCGCAGGCAAGACCGTGGCGGTCTTCGGTGGAACGGGGCCGGTGGGGGCGGCCGTGGCGGTGCTGGCGGCGCAAGCCGGTGCCAGCGCGGCCTTGGTCGCGCGCGATGACAAGAACCGCACCCAACGCGCCGCTGAAACGCTCAGCCAGCGCTATGGTGTGCCCATAGGCGTGTTGGATGCGACCAACCCTTGGGCGCGACTGGCCGCGATGAATACGATTGATATCGCCCTAGCCACCGCGAGAGCAGGTGTGCAGGTGTTGAGCCAGGAAGATCTGCGCGCGGCCGGCCGCTTGCTCGTGGTGGCCGATGCCAACGCCGTGCCGCCTGGCGGAGTCCGTGGGGTGGGGCTGATGGATGATGGCAACTCCCTGGAAGCCGCCTCCGGCCAGGCGGTGAGTATTGGCGCGCTTTCCATCGGCCAAATCAAGTACCAGACGGAACGTGGTTTGTTCGAGAGCATGTTGCAAGGGGAGAAGGCGCGCTACCTCGACATGCGCGATGCTTTCTTCGAAGCACGCAAACATGCGGGACTTGCCTAAATCTCCCTTGTTGATCATCTCCGCCTCGGGCCGTGCGTTGGCCGCCTCCGCGGCGCGTGCTGGCCTGTCTTGCGTTGTGCTCGATTTATTTAACGACCTGGACACGCGCGCCATCGCAGCGGCGAGCCGTGCCTGCGCCACGCGCAGTGGCCGCTTTCATGGCGCGGGCCTGCTAAACGCCGCAAGAGCATTGCAACCTGGTGAAGGTTATGAAGCCTGCGTAATCGGTTCCGGTTTCGAGGGAAGGCCGGCATTGTTGCGTGCCCTCGCGCGGGAACTTCCTTACCTCGGAAACACACCTGAATGCATCGAGCAGATCAAAGATCCCCAGCGTTTTTTTTCCATGCTCGATGCACTGGGCATCGGGCATCCCGAGGTGCGATTCACCCCACCCCCGTCGCTGCCGGGCTGGCTTTCCAAGCGTATTGGCGGTGCGGGCGGCGGCCACGTGCGGCGCGCGGAGTTGGGTTGGCCGCGGCGCGAGCGGCGTTATTTTCAGCGTTACCAAGGCGGGCGGCTCATGTCGGCCTTGTTCCTGGCGGACGGCAAGCGCGCGGTGATCGCGGGTTGCAGCGAACAGTGGTGCCAACCGCTCTCGCGCCTCGCGCCCTTCGCTTATGGCGGCGCCGTGAGTTTGGATGAAATCCCCGGCGAATTGCCCCGCATCGCCACTGATTTGGCCCGTACGCTGGCATTGCGTGGTTTGAATGGATTGGATTTCATCGTGGAGGAGGGGTGTGTCCACGTAATCGAACTCAATCCCCGGCCCACCGCGACCTTGGATTTGCACGATGAGCGCGTTGAAGGTGGATTGCTGTGCGCTCATATCGCCGCATGCCGGGGAGAATTGCCCGCGAGTCTCCAACCCATGTCCGGGCAAAGCGCCCACGCTATCCTCTGGTCGCAAGGGCCTTGGCAAGTACCCGCGCTGCTTCAGTGGCCCGCCTGGGTGACCGATATTCCTCCATCCGGTACGCCGGTGCCGGCGCGCCGTCCGGTGTGTAGCGTCCACGCCCGCGCTGCCACCAGTGCGGCGGCGAGGCGCAAGGTGCATGAGCGTTTGCAATCCCTGTCGTCAATGTTGTGGCCCATGGCCGCCTAAAGGAGAGTCGTGATGAAATCCATTCTTGCTGTAATGCTGCTGCTCATGGTTTCCGCGTGTGCCACCTACGTAACGCCAGGTGCCGGCGTACGGCTCAAGGTACCCTCCACTCCGGAGGAAGATGCCGGTGCGCTTACAGCCGTGGAACCTACAGCGGCCTTCCCCGCCCGCATTGCCATCGCGCGAATCCAAGATGCCGGCTATATCGCCAAAGGGACTATGTGTACAGGCAGCGGAAAATACTGCCTGGTGGTTACGCGCGACGCGCAAACGCAAAGTGAGGCGCAGCGCATCGCGCGCTTTCCCATGGTCGCCGGGCTGGCTCCCATAGTTAGCCCTGCGTCCCCCAGCCTTCAATCCTACGCAGACGTGCGTGCGATAGCGGAAAGTCTTGATGCCGGTATTTTGCTGCTTTATTCCCTCGATACGGCTTTTCGCGTGGACACAAAGCCCTTTGGCCCCATGGATGTGATCAGCCTGGGTATGACGCCGAAGAAAAATACTCGCGTGACCACCAACGCCACTTCGCTCTTGCTGGATGTAAAGACGGGCTTCGTGTATGGCGTTGCCGAGGCAACGGCAACGGAGGAAAGCACCGCATCGGCTTGGACCTCCGCGGAGAAAGCCGATGCCGTGCGTTTGCGCACCGAAACGGCGGCATTTCAGCGCCTGATCACCGAGGTGGAAAGACTTTGGGCTGGCATTGCCAAGGAACATGGTGGGGCTGGGAAATAAACGGCATGAATTCCGAGCAACAGGCCATCGCCGCGCAATGGCCCAGCGTCAATGCCTTGGCTGCGCCTTTGGTCGAGGCGCTCACGCGCGACGCAAGAGTTCTTCGCTTGGGTATCGATCGTCTGAGCAATGGCGCGACGATCATCGATGCGGGTATTGAGCGGCGCGGGGGCGTCGAAGCAGGGCGGCGCATCGCGGAGATTTGCATGGGTACCGTAGGGCAGGTGAGTATCGTCTCGGGGAGCCCCTTCGAGCCCTGGCCTTGGCAGGTATGCGTCACCACCGGTAATCCAGTGCTCGCTTGTCTAGGTAGCCAATACGCGGGCTGGAGTCTGTCGCACGGGGAAGGCAAGGGTGCTTACCGTGCCATGGGTTCGGGCCCGGGGCGCGCGGCGGCGGGAAAGGAAGCGCTGTTCGATGAGTTGTGCTACCACGACCGCGCGCAGGCCGTGTGCCTCGTGTTGGAAACGGACCAGGTGCCGCCCGTGGAATTAGCCGAGAAGGTGGCGCGCGCGTGCAATGTGCCCGTGGAGAAAGTCACCTTCATCCTCACGCCTACCACCAGCTTGGCGGGTGCGGTGCAAGTGGTGGGGCGGGTGTTGGAAGTGGGCTTGCACAAGGCCCATGCCTTGGGATTTCCCTTGCATCAAATCGTGGATGGGATGGGTGCCGCGCCCCTGTGCCCGCCCTCGGCGAATTTTCTGTCCGCCATGGGACGCACCAACGACGCTATCTTGTTCGGCGGCCAATTGCAGCTATTCGTGGACTGTGGGCCGGGCGATGCGGAGCAACTGGCTTCGCAATTGCCCTCGAACACTTCCAAGGATTATGGTAAGCCCTTCGGCGAGATTTTCAAGGCGGTGAATTACGATTTCTACCAGATCGATCCCCACCTCTTCGCCCCGGCCGTGGCCATGGTGACTGAGATCAAAAGCGGGAAGACTTTTCGCGCCGGCGCGTTCAACGCGCAATTGCTTGAGCAATCGTTTGCGTAGAGTTCTCATTGCCACCGATAGCACCGGATGGCAAGGCGAGCAACTCAGCAAGGCCTTCGAGCAGCGCGGTGTGCAGGTGTTATTCGTGTCGCTACGCGATTGCCGTTTCGATACGACGCTTCCTTCGGGGTTGAGTATTCCGGGTTTCGAGCACGAGCTACCCCGCGGAGTGTTCGTGCGGCAAGTACCGGGAGGCACGCTGGAACAAGTGGTGTTGCGCTTGGATTTTCTGCATGCGTTGAAGGAGGCCGGCGTGAGCGTCTACAACGACGGGCGCGCCATCGAACGTACCGTGGACAAGGCGATGACGACCTGGTTGTTACATCGCGCAGGAGTGCCCACGCCCCCAGCTTGGGTGGCGGAGTCCGCGGACCAAGCGCGCAACGTGGTGGAACTAGAGACCAAAGCGGGTTACGAGTTGGTGGTGAAGCCGCTCTTTGGCTCGCAAGGGAAAGGATTGATGCGAGTTCGCAACGCACAAGAATTACCCGCCCCCGAGCGCTTCGCCGGCGTGTACTACCTGCAGCGGTTCCTGCCGCCGGGGCAGGAGGGTTTTCGCGATTGGCGGGTGCTGGTCATCGGTGGCCGCGCCGTTGCCGCTATGGAAAGGCAGGGGGCGGATTGGATCAGCAACGTGGCTCAAGGCGCAAAGTGCGTGGCAGTGCCCGCCGTAGGTCCCTTGGCGGAGTTGGCGCTGGCGGCCTGCGCCGCCATCAAGATCGACTACGCGGGGGTGGATTTGATGCGCCATCCCGATAGCGAGCTGCAAGTCATCGAGGTGAACGGCATACCAGCGTGGCAGGGATTGCAGAGCGTGTGCGAGTTCAACATCGCACAACGTCTAGTGGCGGATTTTCTCAACCGGTGTTGAACCCGCAACAAATCGTGCAAGCCTATTTGGAAGCTTGCCGTTTGGATGTGGAGGCCCTGAAGCCCGGCAACGTTAGCACCGCTTCGCCCGGTCACGGCATGGTGGCCGAAGAATTCTTGAAAAGCGCCCAGGTGTCGGCGGTGATCATGGCGGAACCTGGTCTTACCGTGGGGCAGCGAATCCTGGGGGCGGTTCAAGCAACGCATAAAGCGGTGGGTTGTAATACCAACCTGGGAATCGTGCTCTTGTGCGCGCCGCTGGCTCAAGCCGCCTTGCGAGGCGAGCCGCTTAGTTTGGTGCTGGAAGCGCTGGACGAGCACGATGCACAAGCAGCGTACGAGGCTATTTGCCTGGCATCCCCCGCGGGTCTTGGCCGGGTGCCCGAACATGATGTCCACCAAGCGCCGGCGGTGACTTTGCTCCAAGCCATGCAAGCAGCGGCGCAGCGCGATCGTATCGCATACCAATATGCGTCTGCATTCGAAGACGTATATGGGATGGGTGTGACCCAGTTACGGGGCGCGCTGGCTGCGGGCACCTCCAAGCCGTGGGCCATGACGGGTGTCTTCCTGGCATTTGCCTCGGCATTCCCCGATTCTCACATCGCCCGCAAATACGGTGTGAGCGTTGCGGAGCAAGTACGCGCCGAGGCGCTTGCCCAGGCTTGTGCCATGAAAGGGGGCCCGCCTGAGGCGAATCTTAAGCAATGGGACCAGTCGCTGAAGGCGCGCGGTTTGAATCCTGGCACCAGCGCGGACTTGAGCGTGGCCACCTGGTTTGCGCTGGCGTTGGAACATTCTCTGAAGTAGGGGTAGCATCCAACCAGGCGAGCGGGCCGGGTGCCCTTGTGCATTAGCCTGGGCTTGCCGAGAGGAGCGGGGATTCGCGGTCAGGGTCCCGCAAGATACAACCCATATCAGAACATACCGGAGACAGCACATGGCAAAGATTACTGGAGTATGTGTAGGCGAAGCGCTGGTGGGCGATGGCAACGAAGTGGCGCACATCGATTTGCTCATCGGGCCACGAGGGAGCGCCGTTGAATCGGCCTTCTGCAATGCCCTGACCAATAACAAGGATGGTTTTACCTCCCTACTGGCCGTGGTGGCGCCCAACCTGCTGACCAAGCCCGCCACCGTCATGTTCAACAAGGTGACCATCAAGGGCGCCAAGCAGGCGGTGCAGATGTTCGGCCCCGCCCAGCGGGCCGTGGGCATGGCGGTGGCGGACTGCGTGGAAGACGGCACCATCCCCGCCGATGAGGCCGACAACCTGTTCATCTGCGTGGGGGTGTTCATCCACTGGCAAGCCGAAGACGACAAGAAAATCCAGCAGTACAACTACGAAGCCACCAAACTTTCCATCAAGCGTGCGGTTGCCGGCGAGCCCAAGGCAAAAGAAGTGGTCGCGAAGAAAGGCTCCGCGACCCACCCCTTCCAAGCCAAGTAGTTTTTCCCAGTACGAATCCCGTCCGCTGCGGACGGGCTATTTCAAAGGTCATGCAGTACGCCATAGGGGTTAAAACCCCAAACTCTTTCAGCACGAAGGATCACGAAGGATCACGTAGGCGCACGAAGGAAGACCGTCCGGTGACGACTCACCGGACGGGGTCAGTTCTATACTTTATATCTGGTTTTTCTTCGCGTTCCATCGCAGTCCCCTTCGTGATCCTTCGTGTTAAGAGCGGTTATGGTTTTGGGGTTCCACTGAGAGCCGCTCGCCCCAGCCGCCCGTCGTGCAGGGCCGTGGCCACCAAGGCTCCAGCGGCACCAGCCTGCTCGGCCAAGCCCAAATCCTCCGGGCCGCGTACTCCGCCGGCGGCATAGACCGCGCTACCAGGCGCGAGGCGGCGCAAGCGCCCGATCAGTTCCACGTCGGGTCCGCTTCCGCTTCCCACACGGGCGAGGTTCATGGCGAGCACCTTGGTTGGCCATAGCGCGGGTTGCTCCATTAAACCCGGCGGGCCCATGAAGGCATCCCCGCGAAAGTCCATGGAGAGAATCCAGGAATCCCGGCGCAGGCGAGCGGAAATCTCGCTCAACTCGGCGTCACTGGCAATGGATTCCGCCCCGAGAATGGGAGTGCCCAGACCCTCATCGGACCACTGAAGTAACTCTCGGGCGGAACTTAGGCCTGCGTCCACCCATAGCTCCAAACCAGGAAAGCGGGCCCGAATCGCATGGAGGGCCGGCCGGTGGCCGCCAAGACCTTGAATGGCCCCCAGATCGGCCACGTACATCGTCTTGAAAGGATGAAGCTCCAGCAACGCGCCGGTAACCGTCAAAGGATCAGAGCCCTCACACAGCGCGGAACGAACCGGCAAATAATTCGCGCGATCCCCGCGTTTTGCATGCACCACTTGGCCATGCAACAGGTCGATGACTGGTATAACTTGCAGCATGAGAATTCTGGTTTACGAACACATGACCTCGGGAGGATACCGCGCCGGGGCGGCCGCGTTAGTCCGGGAGGGCGACGCCATGCTGCGCGCACTTCTCGCGGATCTTTGCGTTATTCCGGGAGTGGAGTTAGTTACGTTGCGAGATGAACGCTTGCCCCGAAATCTCCCCTGCGAAGTGAAATTGTTGCGAGACCAGACAGATCTGTGGCCTGCCATGCGCCGTGCCATCGGCGAGTGCGATGCCGTATGGCCCATCGCGCCAGAAACCGGTGGCTGGCTGGAAAGAATTTCTGAAGAAGTGATTAACCAGGGCCGCGTGCTTCTCAACAGCGGCCTTGATGCCGTGCGGATCACATCCAGTAAGTGGCGAACCTCGCAGGTCTTGCACGCGGCGGGAATTCCCGTGGTCAAGACCTATCGCTCCATGCAAGAGGTGCCGCCGGAGGTTGAACGCATCGTGGCGAAGCCGGACGATGGAGCGGGTTGCGTGGATACGTCCATCCTGAGGAGGGGGGATCGCGCGCCGTCATCGAACGCGGTCTTCCAGCCCTACATCGAAGGAGATCCGCGTAGCTTCGCTCTGCTTTGTTCCGGCGGAACTGCGCAACTCCTCTGCGTCAACAGACAGATCATCGAAGAACGAGAGGGTGTGTTGTGTTTCGTGGGAGTGGAGACCGGGGTGCTGGAGGATGCGGGCGATGAGATTGCGCTCCTGGGGCGGCGGATACTGGCAGCCATACCGGACCTGTCCGGATTCGTGGGCGTGGATTTTCTCGAAACCCAAACTGGCCCCGTTGTAATCGAGATCAATCCCCGTTTGACCTGCGCCTATGTAGGGATGAGCGCGCGGCTGGGATTCAACGTTGCAGCGCAGGTCAAGGAATCGTTTCAATGGGAGGCGATAGCGAGGCTATGAACGTGCTGGGCTGGGACATCGGCGGCGCTCACCTGAAAGCCGCATTGGTTTCGCGAGGCAAGGTCTCGCGAGTGTGGCAGTTGCCTTGCCCGCTCTGGATAAACCTGAAAGCGCTCATTGATGGCATTGCTGTTATCGCGGCGGAGGCTGGCGCGGTGGATTTGCACGCGCTGACGATGACCGGTGAGGTCGCCGACGTATTCGCTAACCGGCAAGAAGGCGTGGAAACACTCCTGGCCGTTTTTGCCCAGACCTTACCGAAGGCTCGCACGCGCGTATACGCTCATCCACAGAAATTCCTCTCCCCTTCGGCCGCGAAAAAACAGGCCGAGAAAGTGGCCTCAGCCAATTGGTCGGCGAGCGCGGCCTGGGCGGCCAACCGCTGTCCAGATGGCCTTTTGGTTGACATCGGGAGCACCACCACGGACATCATTCCCATCGCCTGGGGGAAGATTGCAAGCCGTGGCGTCACCGATTCGCAGCGGCTCGCTAGGGAGGAACTGGTCTACACAGGCGTGGTGCGCACACCGGTGATGGCCATGGCGGAGCGCGTTCCCTTCGCGGGCGAATGGCGCGCGCCCATGGCGGAATATTTCGCCACGAGCGCGGACGTCTACCGCCTCACGCGAGAACTGCCGGAGGATGCGGACCAGATGCCAACCGCCGACGGGCGCGGGAAGACGCGCGCGGAGAGCGCGCGCCGGTTGGGGAGGATGATCGGAGTGGATGCCACATCCGCCGCCATGATGGAACCGCTCGCACGTTATCTCGCGCGGGCACAGCTCTGGAGTGTGCAGCGTGCGTGTGCGCGCGTGGTTTCCTCCGTGCGTTTGGCTGAACGTGCGCCTGTCATTGGCGCTGGAGCGGGCCAATTCGTCGCGCGCAAACTCGCGCATTCCTTGGGCCGCCCATTCAAAACACTGGATTCACTCGTCCCCGTCAGCGGCACCGATCCTCGGTGGGTATCCAATTGCGCACCGGCTGTGTGCGTCGCGCTGCTCGCCGCCCATGTGGATCGTAAAGCTAGGCGGTAGTCTTTCCCGCGCGGGAACCCTGGCGCAGTGGTTAGCCGCCATTGCACAGGTTGGCCGGGGCAAGATCATCGTCGTTCCCGGTGGTGGTTCCTATGCGGACGCAGTGCGCGATGAGCAGGAGCGATGGCGCTTCGATGACTCTTGCGCGCACTCCATGGCTTTGCTGGCGATGGATCA
>JBJXGQ010000326.1:0-12821 GCA_046160525.1 Burkholderiales bacterium | reverse complement strand
AGGACAACGCCGTGATCCTGGTCACCCACTACCAGCGCTTGCTCAACTACGTCGTGCCCGACTATGTGCACGTGATGGAAGGCGGGCGCATCGTCAAAACCGGCGGCAAGGAACTCGCGCAGGAACTCGAGGCGCGGGGATACGACTGGGTCGCCAAGGCGGCGTAGGACGAGCTATGGCTGAAGTTATTCAAGGAAATTTCCTTTCCTCGTTACTGCAAGCGGGAGCGCAATCTCACGGGCCTTCGAACGATGCGCTGAAACTCCTGCGTGCGCGTGCGCTGGATCGCGCCAACGCGCTCACGGTTCCCACCACGCGCGATGAGGACTGGCGCTTTACCGACCTCGCGCCGCTTTACAAGAGTTCCTTTCAGCCGGTTGCCGGCGGGGCCGTTGCTGGGGGCTTTCGGATCGATGAATACGTCTTACCCGAGGCAGCGGTACGCTTGGTGTTTTGCGATGGTCACTTTTCTCAAGCGTTGTCGAGCACGAATTCTTTGCCACCCGGCGTATCCATCGGGCAAGCTACTGACGCAATCGGAACCATCGCGGCCTTCGAGCAAGATGCGTTCGTCGCCCTGAACACCAGTTTCTTGAACGAAACGGCGTCGATTCGCGCGGAGCGCGATAGCACCGCCGTGGTTCATGTGTTATATCTGGTAACGCAATCCGGCGGAGTAAGTTATCCGCGCCTGTTCGTCGCCGCTCAGCCCGGTGCGAACATCACCGTGATTGAGGAGCATGCCAGCCTGGAGCCGGCGTCTGCCCTGGTGAACGCGGTGACTGAAATCGATGCCGGTTCTGGCGCAAGCGTGTGCCACGTCAAGTTGCAGCGCCAATCCGGCACCCAGTTTCATATTGGGCAGGTAAGCGCCCGGCTCGCGCGCGGCGCGCGCTTCGCGTCGCACAGCGTGACCCTGGGCGCTCGGCTGTCACGCAACAACCTTCACATCATCCAGGCTGGCGAAGGTGCTGAGTGCAGCATGGATGGCTTGGCGCTCCTCGATGGCCGCCAGCATGCGGACACTCACAGCATCATGGATCACGCCAAACCTCATGGGCGCAGCGAGCAGGTTCATAAGTGCATCGTGGACGGCGCGGCGCGCGCGGTGTTCAACGGCAAGATTCTGGTGCGCGAAGGCGCGCAACTCACGAACGCCTCGCAGCAAAACCGAAATTTATTGCTCTCGGAGCGCGCGCGGGTGGATACCAAACCCCAGTTGGAAATTTATGCCGACGATGTCAAGTGCGCCCACGGCGCCACCGTGGGCCAGTTGGAGGCTGATGAATTGTTTTATCTACGCACCCGCGGCCTATCCGAATCCGCCGCGCGCGCGCTCTTGACCTACGCCTTCGCCGCGGAAGTGATCGAGCGCATTCCGGTGAAGTCCCTGGTTGGGCGCCTGGAAGCCGAAGTACTACGGCGCACCGCGCTGGAAGGACAATCATGAGTGCCGTACTGGCCGCCCGGCCATTGGCCCCGGCCGCCTTGGATGTGGATCGCGTTCGCCGGGACTTCCCCATACTGAATCTCAGGGTAAACGACAAACCATTGGTGTACCTGGACAACGCCGCCAGTGCACAGATGCCCCTGCCGGTGATCGATCGTTGGGTGCGCTACCACACCCATGAACATTCCAATATTCACCGGGCCGTGCATTATCTGTCCGAGCTTGCGACCGCCGAATACGAGAGCGCACGCAAAAAAGTGCGCCGCTTCATCAACGCGAAGGAAGATCGCGAGATCATCTTCACCCGCGGCACCACGCAGGGCATCAATCTCGTGGCCCATAGCTTTGGCCGCGCCTTCATCGGCGCGGGCGATGAAATCATCCTGTCGGCCTTGGAGCACCATTCCAATATCGTGCCCTGGCAGATGCTGTGCGAGGAGAAGGGCGCGAAGCTGCGCGTCATTCCCTGCAACGACGCTGGCGAGTTGCTGCAAGAAGAATACGGCAAGCTGTTCAATGCCAGGACAAAGCTCGTGGCTCTGACGCACGTATCGAACGCCTTGGGTACCGTGAACCCCATAGCGCAGATGATTGCCAAGGCTCACGCCGAGGGTGTACCCGTTCTGATCGACGGGGCGCAAGCCGCGCCGCACCTGAAGGTGGACGTGCAGGCCTTGGACTGCGACTTCTACGCCTTCTCGGCCCACAAGATGTGCGGTCCCACGGGATTCGGCATTCTCTATGGCAAGGCTAAGTGGCTGGAAAAAATGCCGCCCTTCGAAGGCGGCGGCGACATGATTCTTTCGGTCACTTTCGAGAAGACCACCTACAACACTATCCCGTACAAGTTCGAGGCCGGGACGCCGCCCATCGCCGCGGCCATTACATTCGGGGCTGCCTTGGATTACCTGGAGGCCGTGGGCATGGACGCGATTGCGGCCCACGAACATGCGCTGCTCGAATATGCGACTCAGCGGTTCGGCGAGTTGGACGGCGTTCGAATAATTGGGACTGCAAAGGAAAAGGCCGCGGTGCTGTCCTTTGTCATCGAAGGGATTCATCCCCATGATGTGGGCACCTTGCTCAACGACGAAGGGGTGGCCGTGCGTACGGGCCACCACTGTGCGCAGCCCGTCATGCAACGCTTCGGTGTTCCCGCCACGGCGCGAGCTTCCTTCGCGTTCTACAACACCCTGGGCGAGGCGGATGCATTGGCCGAAGCCGTGCGCAAGACCCAGAAGTTTTTTCGCTAGCCATGCATAGCAAACAGCTCTATCAAGAGGTGATCCTCGATCACAACAGAAAGCCGCGCAACTACGGCCCTTTGGCCGGCGCCAGCCACAAAGCCGAAGGATTGAACCCCCTATGTGGTGACCACATCTGGGTGAGTTTGAAATTGCAGGGCGAAGTGGTGGAGAACATACAGTTCGAGGGCGAAGGCTGCGCGATTTGCAAGGCCTCGGCGTCCATGATGACCGCCACCGTGAAGGGTAAGAATATTCAACAGGCGGAGCAGTTGGTCCATGAGTTCCGCGATATGACCACCGGCAAGCTGGATACGGCGGCGCAGCCGCACCATCTCGGCCGCTTGTCTGTGTTTGCCGGCGTGCGTGACTTACCCTCGCGCGTGAAATGCGCCATCTTGCCGTGGCACACCTTGCACGCCGCCTTTAATGCCCAAGCGCTCGCTTCCACGGAAGGCGACGCCGATCCAGCCAGGGCGAATCCCTAGTCCCCAGCCCCAAGCCCCCAGTCCCCGGTTCACACCATGCCACGCATCGCTGAAATCGAACACACCCCCAACCCCAATGCGCGCAAGTTCATCCTGCGCGAGCCCCTGACCTTTGGCGTGGCCAAGTCTTTCGAGAGCGCGGATGAGGCGCGAGGCGACGAGCTGGCGGGAGCACTTTTCGATATTCCTCATGTCACCAACGTTTTTTACGTGGACCACTGGCTCACTGTTACCCAAGACGGTGCAATGGAGTGGCCCGATCTGCTGCGGCAATTGGCCGTGCCTATTCGCGAGGCGCCGTCCGCGCAGGAAACCTCGGAAAAGCTGATCAATCATAACGCCCATGCGATCGACGGCGAGCCTGATCCGAATCTCTCGCCCGAGGACAACGCGCTTCTGTCCGAGATTCGCGAGTTGTTGGACCAGGAGATCCGTCCCTATTTGCAGGGCGACGGCGGCGATCTGCATGTGATCGGATTGGAAGGCAAGACGCTGAAGGTGCACTACCAGGGGGCTTGCGGGAGCTGTCCTAGTTCGCTCTCCGGCACCTTGGCCGGTATCGAGAACATGGTGCGGCGGCTTGACCCGGAACTGGACGTGATCGCGGTCTAACTGCGTTTATGAGCGATTGGGTTGCAGTGTGCGCCGCCGGAGAATTAGAGCCAGGCGAGCACCGGGTAGTGGAGGTGGACGGCGCCCAAATCGCCGTTTTTAATCTCGCGGGGGAGTTCCACGCCATTGAAGACGTCTGCACTCACGATGGCGGTACGTTGACGGGCGGTCCCGTGGAGGGCGGTCAAATTGTCTGCCCCCGCCACGGCGCGCGCTTTTGCATCAGGACCGGTGAAGCCCTCACTGCGCCCGCTTTCGAAGCCACGGCGAAACTTCCCGTGCGAATCGCCGGCGGCATGCTCGAAGTGAAGGATGACCGCTGGGACTAGCAGGTCTTGCCGTTTCTCTACCGTCCGTTCAATGGAAAAGGGGCGGAATTCCGCCCCTTTTTCCTAAAGCCTAGAAACTGCTTACTTCTTTTCGGCTTCCACTGCACGGCCTTGCTTGGTGGTGTCGTCTTTCCCGGACTTCACTTCCTCGGAAACCGCACGGCCTTGCTTGCTGGTGTCGTCCTTGCCGGACTTCACATTCTCTTCCAGGGCACGGCCCTGCTTGGTGGTGTCATCCTTGCCGGACTTCACTTCGTCCAGGGCGCGGCCTTGCTTGGTGGTGTCATCCTTGCCGGACTTCACTTCGTCCAGGGCGCGGCCTTGCTTCTCTTCAACGGCTGCCTTCTTCTTCTTCTTTTGGGCATCGATGGCACGGCCATGCTTCTTGGTGGAGGACTTCTTGGTCTTCACGGTGCCGTCGTCGATCTTACGGCCCTGCTTGCTGGTATCGTCGGCCCCGGAGGTTACCGCACCGTCTTCAATGGCGCGGCCGGGCTTGGCGGGATCGGGCTTGCTCTTGACAGTGTCATCGGCTTGGGCGGAAACGGCAAACGCCAACGCCAGCGCTACGGCAGAGATCAATGTACGCATTTGAGACTCCTTTCATTCATCGTTAACAGGATGGCTAGCCAGTTTGGCAGCTAGCCCACTTCACTACACAAACCTTGCTGAGAAGACCGCGGATACCATCGTTCAACTCACATCTGGCGATTCGCAGCCCTCTAGGTACGCATCATCGGCTCATTCGTTCGAAAGGGCACTTCCCAAATCGAGGGGGGGACTATCACTTTAGTGATAAGCTCGCCGCGAATATTCATGACCAAGCTAGTTTCTTCCATGACAACACTCTCCTGCGCACACATTCTAGGCGGCCAAGGGGCCCAGGATGCTCCCGTTACATTGAAAGGCTGGGTACGTACCCGCCGCGACTCCAAGGCGGGCATTTCCTTCGTGCATGTCTCCGATGGATCCTGCTTCCACCCCGTGCAGGTCGTGGCGCCTAATACGCTTGCGAATTACGCCAGCGAAGTGCAACGCCTGACGGCGGGGTGCGCCGTGGAGGCCACCGGCATGATCGTGCCCTCGCCCGCCAAGGGCCAGCCCTTCGAGATACAGGCAAGCGCGATCAAGGTGCTCGGGTGGGTGGAAGATCCCGACACCTATCCCATTCAGCCCAAACCCCACACCATGGAATACCTGCGCGAGGTGGCGCACCTGCGCCCGCGTACCAATGTGATGGGAGCGGTGACACGGGTGCGGCACACCGTGGCCCAAGCCATACACCGTTTCTTTAGCGAAGATGGGTTTGTTTGGGTGAATACGCCCATCATAACAGCCTCCGACGCCGAAGGCGCCGGGGAATTGTTTCGGGTATCCACCCTGGATCTGGCCAACCTGCCACGCACGCCAGAGGGCAAGGTCGATTTTGCCCAGGATTTTTTCGGGCGCGAGGCCTTTCTCACGGTGTCTGGCCAGCTCAACGTGGAAACCTATTGCATGGCCTTGTCCAAGGTCTATACCTTCGGGCCCACTTTCCGGGCGGAGAACTCCAACACCAGCCGCCACCTGGCGGAGTTTTGGATGATAGAACCCGAGATCGCCTTCGCCAACCTATCCGATGACGCCACCTTGGCGGAGCGGCTGCTCAAGTACGTGTTCAAAGCCGTGCTGAACGAGCGCCCGGACGACATGGCTTTCTTCGAGGAGCGCATCGAAAAAGGCGTGATCGCCAAACTGCAAGGCATCGTGGACACCGAATTCGTTCGCATGGACTACACGGAGGCCATCGGCATTCTGCAAAAGGCCAAGGAAAAGTTCGAGTATCCGGTGAAGTGGGGCATGGACCTGCAATCGGAGCATGAGCGCTATCTGGCGGAGAAACACGCCGCAAAGCCTGTGATCCTCATGAACTATCCCAGGGAGATCAAGGCGTTCTACATGCGGCTCAACGATGATGACAAAACTGTTGCCGCCATGGACGTACTGGCGCCCGGTATTGGCGAGATCATCGGCGGCAGCCAGCGCGAAGAACGCCTTGATGTGCTCGACCGCCGCATGGAGGAGAGCCACCTCGATAAAAACGTCTACTCGTGGTACCGGGACTTGCGCCGCTACGGCACCGTGCCCCATGCAGGGTTCGGCCTGGGCTTCGAGCGTACCATCGCCTACGTCACCGGCCTGTCCAACGTGCGGGACGTGATTCCCTTCCCGCGTACGCCCGGTCACGCTAAGTATTAAAGCGCGTTGATCTTAGGCGAGAGCCGCCGTATGATGCAGGGCGTTCGCCGGAGGGAAATATCTGTCCGGACCACACCACTAAAGGGAGAAAACATGAGATCACAATGTCGTGTAGTTGCGGCGGGACTCGCGGCCGCCTTGTTGTCCGCACCGGTGCTAGCCGATACCACGGACGTCAAAACCCAGTCCATAGTGCGCATCGCCAAGAAGGGGGCGCACTGCGCGGACGATCCGAACTGCGTCAATCGTTACCACCCAGCCATTCCCAGTGTCGCGCGCGCCAAACCAGGCCAGCTCATCATTTATGAGACCCGCGATGCGCTGGACTCCAATTTGAACGTGAACTCCGAGCCCAAGGACCTCTCGGCCGTCGATCTGAACCTCGTGCATCCGATCACCGGCCCAGTACACATCGAAGGCGCCAAGCGCGGCGACGTCCTGGCGGTCACCTTGATTGACGTGGAACCCGATGAATATGGTTACACCACGATCATCCCCGGTTTCGGATTCTTGCGCGATCTTTTCCCCAAGCCTTTCATCGCCAACTGGAAACTCAATCGCATGGAGGCCGTGAGTGACCAGCTTCCTGGCGTGACGATCCCCATGAACGGTTTCATGGGGACCGTGGGCACCATGCCTGGCACCCCGGAAGTGGATGCCTGGCTCAAGCGTGAAAACGATCTGGGGGCCGCCGGGGGCATTGCGCTGCCGCCGCAACCCATTAGCGCTCGCCCCGCCGCCGTATGCGGTCCCAATGGCTCCCATAAGGACAAGTGCCTGCGCACCATTCCGCCGCGCGAGAATGGCGGCAACATGGACATCAAGCAAATGGTGGTGGGGACGACTTTACTGCTGCCTTGCTATATCGACGGTTGCGGCCTGTTCGTGGGCGACGTGCATTACGCCCAGGGCGATGGTGAAGTCTCTGGAACCGCCATCGAAATCGGCGCCGTGGTCACCGTGCGCACCGAAATTCGCAAGGGCATGGCGTCCCTGATGAAAAGCGGTCCGCACTTCGAGGGCGGCTCGCAATTGAAGAAGCTGGAACCGGACCGTTTCCACGCCACCGTGGGCTATCCCACCAAAGCCGAGGGCGAGGTTCTTCCCTACACCACGTATCTGGACAGCAAGAAAATCGCGCCCTTGGGCAATCTTTCCGAGGATCTCAATCTAGCCGCGCGGCGTTCCTTGATCGAGATGATCGATTGGCTGGTCGCGACCAAGGGTTTCACGCGCGAGCAAGCCTATGTTTATACGAGCGTTGCCTGCGACCTGCGCATCGGTAACGTGGTGGACGTGCCCAACTACGCGGTGTCCACCATTTGCCCGCTGGAACACATCAAGCGATAAGTTATTAATCCTAGCGACTTGTAATGGGCGGACGAGAAGTCCGCCCGTTTTTTGAATCATGAACAGACGACAAGCATTTGCTCTGCTGGCCGGCCTCATGGCCATGCCGGTCTTCGCCCATTCGCCCTACCGCCAATGGGCCGTGTTTCGCCAGCGCTTTTTACTCGTTACCACTACGCGCGATGACAAGGGTTCGGACGACCTGGGCGAGGAAATCGCCCGCATCGTGCTTGCCCAACTCCCC
Source organism: Burkholderiales bacterium (assembly GCA_046160525.1). Lineage (GTDB taxonomy): Bacteria > Pseudomonadota > Gammaproteobacteria > Burkholderiales > SHXO01 > SHXO01. The sequence goes on along the minus strand of JBJXGQ010000326.1, from coordinate 4,866 downwards.
GAGAGCCGTGCGCAGGTGAGCCGCGCGCGCGACTGGAGCGTCTTGGCAAGCCTCCTCACGACGCAGCAAACCGAACTCGCGGTGATGGGCAAGGCGCGCGCCGCCGCCTTGTTCAAAGGCGAGCCTCCCTACCAGGATTTTGGCCCCTCGCCGTTGCGGGTTATCGTGGAAACGCAGCATTACCGCCTGGTTTGCCGCGAGGATTTTCCGGCCCATCACGCCTATTTGCTGAGCGAGGCTCTGATGCAGGAGAAGGATGCTCTAGGTTTCGGGATCCCTGGCGATTCGCCGGTACCCGCTCATCCGGGTGCGTTGGCGTTCATACGCGCACAAGGGTTGCCGCCAGTACCGGAGAATGAAACAGAAATTCGGCGCGCTCAGTAGAAAGGCATCGGCCGGCATTCTTCTGGCACTGCTTTCGTGGCCGGCGGCGCCACACGATTTCATCACGGCGGAGACGGCCGAGAAATACCTGGCGCAGGCGGCCAGGGACTCGCGCAGCTTGAAGTCATCCATTCCGGCGCCAGACAAAGCGGAATCCGCCTACCAATTGGGCCGCATGCTGGACGAGATTCGCGAGTTTCTCAACCGCGATATTGCCGCCCATGGGTCCGTGCAGGGGCTCGCATCCAACCGTCTCGCGGCCGAACTCAAGGCTCGGGGCACCCCCTTGGCGCAGGACGCCAAGGGGCGCTACCTCGCCAATCTGGACTATTATCGCGATGCCCTGCGCTATGCGCCGGGAGGGGCGCGCGAGGCCGATGCGCTCTACCGGCTCGTGCAAGGATACTTTTACGATAGCTTCGAGGACGATCCGCTAAAACCCAAGAGCCAATCCTGGGCGCAGCTCGAAGAGCAGATCGCCTTGACCGAGCGCTTGCTGGGCCGCTCTACCCAGCACGTGGATCAGGAGGAAGTCAGTTTCATCCTGCTCATTCACTACGTGCAAGCCGCGCGCTTCGCGCCAGAAGGGGCGAAGCGCTATGGGGGCAAAGCGCGCACGGCCATAGCGGCCTTCCAGTCGCGTTACGCGGATAGCTTGAGAGCCGCCGCCATGCCGGTAATGCTAGAGGCGCTGCAAAGCGTGCGAACTCAACCCTGAGACAGGAGCTGCAATTTCTCGATGCGGGCCTTCGCGGGTGGGTGGGAATCGTAGAAGGCTGAATGCAACGGGTCTGGCGTCAAGGTGGAGGCGTTGTCCTTGTAGAGCTTGACCAGCGCGTTGACCAAATCGCGCGCGGAGCTGTGCTGGGCGGCGTAGGCATCGGCCTCGAATTCGTGCTTGCGCGAATAGGCGCTCAAGAGCGGGCGTAGCAAGAACGTAAACACTGGGGTGACCAAGAAGAACAACACCAAGGCCATGGCATTACTGGCGGGGTAGCTCACGCCCAGGCTTTCGTAGAACCACGCCTGGTCCTTCACGAAACCCAGCACCGCCAGCATCGCCAAACTGACGGCAAAGGTCCACACCATGCGGCGAACCACGTGCCGCATCTTGAAGTGCCCCAGTTCGTGGGCCAGCACGGCTTCGATCTCCGTTTCGTTGAGACGAGATATCAGAGTGTCGAAGAACACGATGCGCTTGGTCTTGCCGAACCCGGTGAAGTAGGCGTTGCCGTGGGAACTGCGGCGTGAACCGTCCATTACGAATAGACCCTTCGACTGAAAGCCGCATTTGGCGAGCAACTGCTCGATGCGTTGCTTCAAGGACCCGTCTTGCATCGGAGAGAACTTGTTGAACAGCGGGGCAATGAAGGTGGGGTAAATGGCCATCACTAGAATGTTGAACACCACCCAGGTGACCCACACGTAGATCCACCAGTGAGTTCCCATCTTTTCCATCAGCCATAGCACCGCAAGCATCAACGGCAGGCCGAAGGCTACCGCTACGGCGGCTTGCTTGAACAGATCGCCGAAGAACATGGCCTTGGTCATGCGATTGAAGCCGAACTTGGCTTCGACGTGAAAGGTACGGTAGTAGCTAAAGGGTAGGTCAGCGAGGCCGGACACCAGCACCAGCAAGCCCAGAAAAATCACGCCGCGCCACAGATCGCTCGCGATCCAACTGGCCGCCAGGTTATCCATCCCCTGTGCCAGTCCGCCGAAGGTGAGGACCAGCAGCAGCAGCACATCCACCACCGAATGATTGAAACCGAGCCGGGTGCGCTCGGCGCTGTAGTCGGCGGCCTTTTGGTGTGCATCCAAGGCGATTTCGCCGGAGAACTCCTTGGGCACGTGGGCGCGATGGCGCTGTATGTGGCCGATGTGGCGCAAAGCGAGCCAAGCACGCGTTGCGGTGGCGATTACCAATGCGATAACGAACAGTACGCTGAATAAGGTCATGAAGGGTTGGGGGGAAGGCGCTTCGCGCGCGGGACGGCCGTGTGACAGAATGACGGCTCAACAAGTTCGCGAAATTATGGCACAGGACAATACAAGACAGGACAATACTAGACTCATTTGGGTGGATCTCGAGATGAGCGGCCTCGATCCGGACAACGACCGCATATTGGAGGTGGCCATGGTCATCACGGATCAGAATCTGGTGGTGGTCGCCGAGGGCCCCGTACTGGTCGTGCATCAGAGCGATGCGGTACTCAATGCCATGGATAGCTGGAACAAGGCCACGCACGCGCGCACGGGATTGGTGGGCCGCGTGAAGGCATCCCCGGCCTCGGAACAGGCGGTCGAAAACGACATGATCGCATTCCTCAAGCAATACCTGGCGGCGGGCGTCTCGCCCATGTGCGGCAACTCCGTTTGCCAGGACCGGCGTTTTCTCGCGCGCTATATGCCCGCCTTGCAATCCTATTTTCATTACCGCAATCTCGATGTGAGCACATTGAAGGAACTCGCCAAGCGCTGGAAGCCGCAGATCATGGCTGGCTTTCAAAAGCAGGGCAAGCACGAAGCCCTCGCGGATATTTACGAGTCCATCGATGAACTCAAGTATTACCGCGAGCATTTCCTGTCCGTTCAGCAGGCGTAGGGTGGGCAAAGCGCAGCGTGCCCACGCCGTCACTTGAACATTCACCGGCCAACACCCCCCATGAAGCCCGTCATCACCAGCCTGCTCGACACGGATCTGTACAAATTCACCATGTGGCAGACCATGCTGCACCGGCATCCGGAAACGCAGGCGCAGTACACCTTCGTATGCCGCAACGAAAGCGCCTATCCCCTGGGGGATCTGTTGGACGAGGTAAACCGCGAACTCGATGCCCTATGTGCACTGAAATTCAAGCACGATGAACTGGCGTACCTGGGGGGCTTGCGCTTCATCAAGACGGACTTCGTGGATTTCCTGCGTATCTTTCATTTTCAGCGCGAGTTCATCCACGCCCGTACCAAGAATGGCGTCCTGGAAATCGTGGCCGAAGGCCCGCAAGTTCACGTCATGGCCTTCGAGATTTTCGTGCTCTCCATCGTCAACGAGTTGTACTTTCGCCGTTTCGACCGCGAGACGGCGCTGGCCGAGGGCCGCAAACGGCTGCGCGCCAAGATTGGACAGTTGCAGGCCTTCGCGCAAGAGCCACCGCTACGCCATCCCTTCGAGTTTTTCGACTTCGGCGTGCGCCGGCGTTTTTCCGGCGATTGGCAACGCGAGGTGGACGCGACGCTGAAGAAGGAAATCGGAAAGCTCTTCCGGGGTACTTCTAATGTCCTGCTGGCGCGCGATCTTGACCTGGTGCCCATCGGCACCATGGCCCATGAGTATCTGCAAAGTTACCAGGCGTTGGGCTTTCGCCTGCGCGATTCGCAAAAGGCGGCCCTGGAAGATTGGGTGCAGGAATACCGCGGCGATTTAGGGGTGGCCCTCACCGACGTGGTGGGGATGGACGCCTTTCTGGCGGACTTCGATCTGTACTTCGCGAAGCTTTTCGATGGATTGCGGCACGACTCAGGCGACCCCGTGGTCTGGGGCGAGAAAGCGCTCGCGCATTACGCCAAGCTGCGTATCGATCCGCACACCAAGCGTTTGGTATTTTCCGACGGCTTGAACGTCACGAAGGCCATCGAACTCTACCGCCACTTCGCGGAGCGCACCCAGTTGGGTTTTGGCATAGGCACCCACCTCACCAACGACGTGGGCTTGGTGCCCTTGAACATCGTGATGAAACTCACGTTGTGCAACGGCCAGCCCGTGGCCAAGCTTTCCGATTCCCCCGGCAAGACGCTATGCGACGACCAGACCTTCCTGGCCTATCTGCGCCAGGTGTTCAATGTCCCGGCGTGAAAGACTAGGCCGTGATGCCGGAGGCGGCCGGGTCGTTCAGCGCCACGTGTCCTATCTGGGCGAGACAGGCTCCTTGCAAGAACGCACTTGGCGTAAGCCGGTTATGGCCTAGGGGCGCTTCACCGGTACAGTGTCGTGGGCTTCCAATACCTTGCGCCCGCCATCGGAAAAAATGAAATCGATGAAGGCGCGCGCCGCGGCGGTTAATTGTTTTTCCCGGTAGATCAGCCCATATTGGGTAGACAGCGGGTACTTGCCGCTGGCAAGCATCGCGGCAGCCGGCGCAATGCCATCGACCGAGAGCACCTGGAGCGTCCGCGTGCCATCAAGGTTGGAGCCCGCCGCGAAGCCGATGGCGGTTGGGAAACGTTCGAGCATATCCAGCATCGCGGGGTCGGACGCGGCGATTTTCGCGTCCGGCGAGAGCGCCAGCGTTCGGAACGCCTCGATCCGGTTTTTGATCACGGTGAAGCTAGCTTCCTGAGGTTGCCGTGCGAGCACCCGGATCTCGCCGGGTGAAGCGTTCAGATCTTTCCAGTTCGTGATTTTTCCCGAGTATATGTCGCCAAGTTGCCGGGTGCTAATGTCGCGCAGCCCAACGGCGGCGCCGACCGCGAACACCACCGCAT
>JBJXGQ010000325.1:0-20770 GCA_046160525.1 Burkholderiales bacterium | reverse complement strand
GGACTCCACGGCCGTCGCGGTGTGAACCACGTTGGCCGGTATGAAGATCATCTCGTTGGGACCCACTTCGGTGACCTTGCCATCGATGGTGAAGCGCCACTTGCCATGGGTCACGAAGGTCATTTGTTCATTGTCGTGGGAATGGGCCGGCACTACGTATCCCAGTGCGACTTCGGTGAGGCCGATCATGATCTTGCCGTCGTAGGCAATTTTGCGCAGGAATTTGTCGTTGAGCATTTCGTAGGGAATGTCGTCCCATTTGATGTGTTTCATTGGGAATCCGTGAGGGGTGAGGAGTAAGGGGTGAGGGGGAACCCCGGGGAGGGGGATTCTAGCGGCTTACTCTGGATTACCAGCGTGGGGGTCAAAAGTTTAATTGACCATAATATACATTATGTCATTGATGGAAAACCGAAACAGAGCCAGTACCGAACAGCCTCTACGGCCTGGGATTCAATGTCACCTTGAATAGGCGCTGAAAGTTCTCCGTGGTTGCGGCAGCCACTTCCTCCACCGAAACATTCCGAAGCCGCGCGACCTCTTCGGCGACGTGGCGCACGAAACTGGGCTCATTCGTCTTGCCTCGGTGCGGCACCGGCGCAAGGTATGGAGAATCGGTCTCTATCAGCAACCGGTCTAGCGGTACGGCGCCGGCCACCTGGCGCACCTGCGCGGCGTTCTTGAAGGTGACAATGCCGGAAATGGAAATGTAGAACCCCAAGTCCATGGCTCGCTGCGCCATCTCAAGCGTCTCGGTAAAACAGTGCATGACCCCACCCGCCTGGCCCGCATCCTCTTCGCGCATGATGGAAATCGTGTCTTCCGCTGCCTCTCTAGTGTGGATAATCAATGGCTTGGAGGTGCTTCGGGCAGCCCGGATGTGAACGCGGAAACGCGCTCGTTGCCACTCGTTGTCGCCTTTATTCCAGTGGTAATCGAGCCCGGTCTCGCCAATGGCTACCACTTTGGGGGATTGGCTCAACCGCACCAGACGTTCGGCCGTGGGTTCCTCGCATTCTTGCTCGCTAGGATGCACACCCACGGAGGCGTACAAATGTTCGTGCGTCTGAGCGAGAGACAGGACTTCCGGATACTTTTCCAGGCAAGTGGCGACGCACAGGGCGTGGCTCACCCGGTTTTGAGCCATCCTGGCCAATACGCCTTCGAGCTTGCTCTGAAGCTCGGGAAAATTTAGATGGCAGTGGGAATCGACGAACACGTTTGCCGCCACCCTACATGGTGTGCGTCATCCGTGTATTTTTCAGATGGGCCCCGAGCAGACTTTCTATTCGGTTACGGATGGCCGCTCCGCCTTCATCAGCCTTGAATTCCACACCGACCCCTTGAACCCGGTTACCGTGAGCCCCGGGCGGTGTAATCCAAACCACTTTACCTGCTACAGGCCGTTTGGAAGGGTCGTCGAGCAAAGTAATGATCATGAAAATTTCGTCGCCCAGGTTATAGGGACGCGCGGTCGGAACGAAGATGCCACCTCCTTTAAGGAATGGCATGTAGGCGGCGTACAAAATCGCTTTTTCGCGGATATTGAGAGATATGGCGCCGTGGCGCGACAGCGTGGCGGATGGATCGCTCATATTTATCGGAGGTGTCATGGGGTTCACCGGGCGGTTAGCCGGCCCAAGGAAAGCAAAAGCTCATCTCGTACCAGAGCGCCATTAAGGGGATGCTGGATCAAGGCTTTGGACTTATTGAGTTCCATCCAGAAATCCGAAATGGTTTCGGGCCGAAGTTGCATGGCCGCCTGCCGAAGGGGCGATCCCTCCTCTGGAGCATACACTGCACGCGCGCCTTCGCGCATGCGGTTCAAATCGATGCACAGCATCTGTAGCAAGTGGCATAACTCGGCAAGTCCTTGAGCGGTTGTATCCCATTCAGAATCCTGCACTCCTTCGGGGGTGGTTAGGCCTCGCATCAGGCGGTCCCAGCGCTGCCAGACGCCGCTTTCGCCCATGGCTCGTGCCTTGAGCGGTGCGCCGCCCGCTAACCGTAACAGTGCCTGGGCATTGTCCACGCCTTCTGTTTTGAGCCAGGCCAAGCTGACATTCTGGGAGGGACATCGCACCGGCACCCGGCGGCAGCGGCTGCGCAGCGTAACAGGCAACCGCTCCTCCTGTGCGGTAATCAAGAGGAATGTGGTCAGTGACGGCGGATCTTCCAAAGTCTTGAGCAATGCATTCGCGGCGGCGGCGTTCAGTTGGTCGGCGGGGTCAGCGATGACCACCCTGCCTTTTTCGCCATGAGAGACTAATTCCATGCGTTCCAGCAGAGCGCGAACCTGATCCACCGTAATGAACTGGCTCACTTTCGCCTTTTTCTGGGTCGTGGCCTCCCCCCCTTGTGGGATGGGCTCTTCCCGGGAAGGCTCAAGAACAATGAGATCGGGGTGATTCCCGGCGGCAATGAGATGGCAAGCCCTACATTTATCGCATGGACCCCCCTCAACGGGGCTCTCGCACAGCCGCCAAGCGGCGAATTGCTCCGCCAAGACGCGCTTGCCAATCCCGCGCGCACCCGTCAGAAGGAGGGCGCGGCTACCCACCCCGGCATTCGGCCTCAGGGCTTCCAGACTTTCTTTTATCCAGGGAAGAGTCACTTAATTACAAATGGCTAGGAGGACTTTCTCAACTTCTGCCTTAACATTGTCGATGCTCTGCCCTGCCTCTACCAAGCGGACGCGGGACGCGTAGCGGCTAGCCCGCTCAAGATAGGCTTGGCGTACGCGGCGGTGGAAATCGATGGCCTCCAGTTCAAACCGGTCCAAAGCCCTGTCCTTTTTTAGCCGCGCCTGGCTCACGGACTCCTCCACGTCGAACAGCAACGTCAGGTCGGGCTGAAACTCCTTCTGTACCCAGGATTCAAGGACCGCGAGCTTGGCTTCAGTCATGCCGCGGCCACCCCCTTGATAGGCGTAGGTCGAGTCGGTGAAACGGTCGCACAGCACGCATTGGCCGCGGTCCATGGCAGGCCACACTACGCTTTGAAGATGTTGCTGGCGGGCGGCAAACACCAGTAAGGCTTCCGACTCCGGGCTTAGCCGTGATGCAGGATCGAGCAAGATTGTGCGAACACTTTCCCCCATGGCCGTTCCGCCCGGCTCCCGAGTTAGCAACACGTCATATCCTGCCTTACGCAGAACCTCCCGGGCGAAGGGAATGAAGGTACTTTTGCCCGCCCCGTCCAAGCCCTCGAAGGTGATGAACTTGCCGGGCACTTAACGCCTTAGTTGGTAGCGCTGCACTGCGCGATTGTGCTGTTCCAGCGAATCGGAGAACGCGGAAGTGCCATCGCCGCGAGCCACGAAATACAGAGCCGAACTGGTGGCGGGATGCAAAGCCGCCTCAATGGACTCCCGGCCCGCCGCGGCGATAGGGGTGGGTGGCAATCCCGTCCGCGTATAGCTGTTGTAGGGCCCGTCGGTATCTAGATGTACCCGGCGCAGATTGCCATCGAAGCGCTCACCCAATCCGTAGATGACGGTGGGATCGGTCTGCAACAACATGTGTTTACGCAGCCGGTTCACGAACACAGCGGCGATCAGGGGTCTGTCTTCCCTGCGGCCGGTTTCTTTTTCGACAATGGAAGCCATGATAAGAGCCTGGTAAGGAGTCTCGAAGGGAAGGCCCTCGGAACGCTTGGCCCAGGAATCCGCCAGTATGGACGCCAGCGTGCGGTGGGCGGTATGCAGGATTTGCGTATCGCTCGCCCCTTTGGCGAAATGATAGGTATCGGGGAAGAATAATCCTTCCGGATGTTCATCGCGCACGCCCAACCGCTCCAGCAACTGGCGGTCGCTCAGCTGCGCCGTATCGTGCTTGACACCTGGATGCTGGTTGAGGGCCTCGCGTATTTGCCGGAAGGCCCATCCTTCGATGAAAGTGATCTCGGCCTGGGAGAATTCTCCGCGGGTGAACTTCTCCAGCAGGCGCAAAGGTGTGATTTTCTCCGGTAGTTCGTAGATTCCAGCCTTTAGGCCGCTGGCGTGCCCGCTCAAGCGGCCCAGCCACACCAGTCGCAAAGTCTCCCGGAGCATGCCTTTGTCACGAAGTTCGCGTGCAACCTTTTTCAACGAGGCGCCGGGTGCAACGGTCAGTGTGCGGTCCGCTTCCTTGACGGCTATGGGCGTCAGCGCAAAATGAATGAGGACTCCCGCGAGCACCAACAGGGCTACCAAGCCCGCGGAAAGCCAAGTCTTCAGCGGCCGCCTGCGCTGCGTGCGGTATGGCGTATGGCTAGCCGAGCGCCGCGAACGCAAGGCTCCCATTAGTTCCACCGAACCCAAAGGAATTGGACAATGCCAAGTGGATTTTCATCTTCCGGGCCGTGTTGGGAACGTAGTCCAAATCGCACTGCGGGTCCTGGTTGGCGAGATTAATGGTGGGGGGCGCGATCTGGTCGCGTATGCTGAGAATGGTGAAGATCGCTTCGACCGCCCCAGCGGCTCCCAGCAGGTGGCCGGTCATGGACTTGGTGGAACTGACCGCTACCCGCTTGGCATGTTCCCCCAAGCAAGTTTTGATCGCGACCGTCTCCGCGATATCCCCCAGGGGGGTGGAAGTCCCGTGGGCGTTGATGTAATCCACCTCGGCGGGTGCGCGCCGCGCATCCTTCAACGCATTCAACATGCAACGGCGGGCACCGTCTCCGTCTTCGCTAGGTGCCGTCATGTGATAGGCGTCCGCGCTGGTGCCATACCCCACAAGCTCCGCGTAGATCTTCGCACCGCGGGCGCGGGCGTACTCATATTCTTCGAGGACCACCGCCCCGGCACCTTCGCTCAAGACAAAGCCGTCGCGCCCTGTGTCCCAGGGACGGCTGGCGCCCTCGGGATCGTCATTGCGGGTGCTCAAGGCCCGCGCCGAGGAGAACCCCGCGATAGCCAAGGGACATACAGTCGCCTCGGCGCCGCCCGCCACGATGGCATCGGCATCGCCCCAGCGAATAATGCGCGCGGCTTCTCCAATGCTGTGGGTAGAGGTGGTGCAAGCAGTGGCAATGGCGAGGTTCGGGCCCTTGAAGCCATGCATGATGGAGAGTGTGCCCGAAATCATGTTGACGATGGTGCCGGGAATGAGAAAAGGCGACACCTTGCGCGGCCCGCCTTGCAACAGTACCGAGTGCATGTCCTCGATCATGGGCAAACCGCCGATGCCCGAACCCATGATGACGCCGATGCGCTCCGCCGTTTCCGGCGATGCCTTGAGATTCGCATCGCCGATGGCCTCGGAAGCCGCCGCGATCCCGTAATGAATAAAGGTATCGAAGCGCCGGACCTCCTTGGCTGGAAGATATTTCGCCGGGTCGAAGCCCTTTATTTCCCCGGCCACCTGGGAGGCGAATCCCGTGGCGTCGAAGCGGCTGATACGGCCGATGCCGGAGCGTCCCGCGAGAATTCCGGCCCAGGTTTCAGGCACCCCAATTGCGACCGGCGATACCACGCCAAGGCCCGTTACGACAACTCTGCGTTTGGACAAATCAACTCCGGAAAGCGATGAAGGAATCGCGATGAAAGGCGCCTACGCGGCCTTCACGTGGCCCTTCACGTAATCGATGGCTTGTTGCACCGAAGTAATTTTCTCCGCTTCTTCGTCTGGAATTTCGCATTCGAACTCTTCTTCCAGGGCCATGACCAGCTCCACGGTATCGAGAGAGTCCGCCCCGAGGTCATCGACGAAGGTCGATTCGTTTTTTACGTCGGCTTCATTCACGCCGAGCTGTTCGGCAACGATCTTTCTGACACGCTGTTCTACGGATTCCATCAATTAGTCCTTCTATGTGTCGTCGAATGGGGCAGCTTAACCCTGATGCCGCCCTCCCTTGTGCCCACCCCAATAAGGCGGCGGTTGAAAAAACGCGCGTAGTCTACCAAATCGGATATGACGAATGCGAAGCTTCGCCTCATCGCATATACATCCCGCCGTTGACGTCGATCGTCGCGCCGGTAATGTAACTCGCACCCGGCGAGGCAAGGAACGCCACGGCGGCGGCGATGTCCTGTGCTTGTCCCAAGCGCGCAAGAGGAATGTGCAGTAACGCGGCGTTACGCTGTTCTTCCGTGAGCGCGCTGGTCATGTCGGTTTCGATGAAGCCCGGAGCCACGCAGTTGACGGTGATATTGCGGCTTGCCACCTCCTGCGCCAGGGATTTGGTGAAGGCGATCACGGCCCCCTTGGCGGCGGCGTAATTACACTGCCCGGCGTTACCGCTCTCCCCCACCACCGATGTGATGTTGATAATGCGCCCTTCGCGCGCGCGCATCATTTCGCGCAGCACGCCGCGCGAGAGCCGAAACACGGACTTGAGGTTGACGTCCATGACGTCGTCCCATTCGCTGTCCTTCATCCGCAGCAACAAATTGTCGCGGGTGATGCCCGCATTGTTCACCAGCACAAAAATCTTTCCATGCTTTTCTTGCACCGCGGCCAAGACACTGGCAGTCTGGCTCTCGTCCCGGACCTGCAAGGTCATGCCTCCGCCCGCCAATCCTGCCTCATTGAGGTAAGCGGTAATGGACTGCGCCCCCGCATCGCTGGTGGCGGTGCCCACCACGGCCGCGCCTTGGCGCGCGAGATCCAATGCGATGGCCTTGCCGATTCCGCGGCTGGCGCCCGTTACGAGTGCCACTTTGCCCGTGAGTTGCGTCAAGCGGGATACTCCTTCGCGAGTTGTTCGATGGTTGCGTAGTCCTTGAGCGCGAGGATTTTGGCTTGGGGGACGATGCGTTTGACCAGGCCGCTCAAGACTTGGCCCGGGCCGCATTCCACAAAAGTATCTACGCCTTGTTTACTCAATAGCTCGATGGTTTCGATCCAGCGCACGGGACTGTAGAGCTGCCGTGTGAGGGCCGATTTGATGGCCGCTGGTTCCGTGTTGATGGCCACGTCGGCATTGCACACGACGGATACCGACGGCGAACGGATGGCGAGTTTTTGCAGCAGCGCACCGATTTCCTCGGAGGCCCCCTTCATCAAACTGCAGTGAGACGGCGCGCTCATGGGGAGCATCACGGCGCGCTTGGCGCCACGCGTCTTGGCAAGCTCCATGGCTTTTTCCACTGCATTGCGGTGTCCCGCGATGACGATTTGGCCTGGAGCATTCAGATTAGCGGGTTCCACGACGCCCACGCTGGAGGCTTGCGCACACACCTCCAGAACGTCCTTCAATTCCGCGCCGAGTAAAGCCGCGATACCGCCCGTGCCCTCAGGCACCGCGTCTTGCATGATGCGGGCGCGGGCGCGTACGAAGGGCGCGGCGTCGGCAAACTCGACGGCCCCGGCGCAGACCCATGCCGTGTACTCGCCCAAGCTATGTCCCGCCATGAAGGCTGGGGTACGGCCTCCCGCCGACTTCCACGCTTGGTAGATGGCGTAACCCGCCACCAGCATTACAGGTTGTGTGTTGACGGTGCGCCCCAACTCCTCGGCGGGGCCTTGGGCCACCAAGTTCCAAAGATCCAAATTCAGGGCCCGGCTGGCTACTTCGAAGGCAGGCTGGATGGCGGGCGATTGGGCGTAGGCCGCCATCATGCCTACGGACTGCGATCCTTGGCCGGGAAACAAAAATGCGAGACTCATGTTCGAGTTCCTTTAGAGTCCAACTCGGCTACTGCCACTTCACGAGGGCAGCGCCCCAGGTAAAACCGCCCCCCACGCCTTCGAGCAAAACGTTCTGGCCCGGGCGAATTCTGCCGTCGCCCAGCGCCACATCCAAGGCCAGCGGGATGGACGCGGCCGAGGTGTTGGCATGCTGTGCCACAGTGACAACCACTCGGTCCATGGGCATTCCTAGCTTGCGCGCGGTAGCTTCGATGATACGAACATTGGCCTGGTGCGGAACCAGCCAATGGATGTCGCTGGCACCCAGCGATGCATCGGCCATGACTTCTTCGGCCACTTCGCTCAATACCTTGACAGCGAACTTGAAAACCGCTCCGCCGTCCATTTCGACGAAGGGCCGCCCGCGCACTTTGCCATGGGCCACGCCTCCGGGGACACACAAGACCTTTCCAAAATTACCATCCGCGTGCAAGCGGGTAGCGATGATACCGGGCGTATCGCTTGGCGTGAGCACCACGGCACCGGCACCGTCGCCGAAGAGCACGCAGGTGGCGCGGTCATTCCAATCCAATATGCGCGAATACAGTTCCGCTCCCACCACCAGTGCATTTCGGCATTTGCCGCTGCGCACATAGAGATCCGCGGTGGACAAGGCGTACACGAATCCGCTGCACACCGCCTGCACATCGAAGGCCGCGCAACCGCTGGCTCCCAGCTTGGCCTGCAGAATGGACGCCGTGCTCGGAAAGATCATGTCGGGCGTGGTGGTGGCCACGATGATGAGATCCAGATCCGCAGCCTTGATCTGTGCACGCTGGAGCGCTTTTCGAGCGGCTTGCAGCGCCAAATCCGAGGCCATTTCATCGTCCGCGGCCAGATGGCGCGAGCGAATTCCCGTGCGGGCGCTGATCCACTCGTCGGAGGTGTCCAGACGGCTCGCCAGTTCCTCGTTGGTCACCACGCGGCTTGGAAGATAACCGCCCGTGGCGGCGATCCGTGAATAAATCAACCCACCTTCTCCAGCATCTGCGGCATGTGGGCGGCGATGCGGTCAAGAACTTTGTTGCGCGCCTCGTCGTAGGCCCGGTCGATGGCGACTTCAAAGGCCAGCGCGTCGGCCGAACCATGGCTTTTCACCACGATTCCTCGCAACCCCAGCAAGGAAGCGCCGTTGTAGCGGCGCGGATCCACGCGCTTGCGAAAAGCGGAAATGGCCGGAAGCGAGAGGAAAGCCGCGAGTTTGTTCCACACGTTGCGCTGGTACTCTTCGCGCAGATAGGCCGCCAGCATGCGGGCAAGACCCTCGGAACCCTTGAGAAAGACGTTGCCCACGAATCCATCGCACACCACGACGTCCGTGGTGCCTTTGTACACGTCGTCGCCCTCCACGTTACCGAAGTAATTCAAGCCGCTGGTCTTGAGCAGGTCGCCCGCGAGCTTGGCGATTTCGTTGCCCTTGATGTCTTCCTCGCCGATGTTGAGCAATCCCACCGTGGGATTCTCGTTGCCATCCACGGCGGTGAATAACGACGATCCCATGACCGCGAACTGCAATAGGTGCACGGGCGTGCAATTGACGTTGGCGCCCAGGTCCAGCATGCAACAGCGCCCCTTTTGCGTGGGCAGCATGGAAGCGATGGCGGGCCGCTCGACGCCCGGCATCATCTTCAGCACAAAGCGCGAAATGGCCATGAGCGCACCCGTGTTGCCAGCGCTGACACAGGCATCGGCTTCGCCCGCGCGCACGAGATCAACCGCCACCCGCATGGAGGAATCGCGCTTGGCACGCAATGCCACGGCCGGGGCGTCGTTCATCTCGACCACTTCGCTGGCCGGGCGAATTTTGATGCGATCACTCTGTGCCGCGTGCGCCGCCGCAAGAGCCTTTTCGAGGGCGTCTTGCTTACCGACGAGAATGATGTTTACGCCGGAATTCCCCTGGATGAAACGCAAGGCGGCGGGGACGGTGACCTTTATCCCGTGGTCGCCTCCCATGCAATCCAAGGCGATGGTGACGCTCACCTAGGACCTCGAAAAAGCATGAGTCTGGCGCCATTGTGCGCCAGCTTCGTGGCCGTAAGGCTGCGCCCTAGCGGGCGCCGCGGGGGAATTCGGCACTACTCGTCGCGCGACTTGACGACCTTCTTACCGCGGTAGTAGCCGTTTGGGCTAATGTGATGACGCATGTGCGTCTCGCCCGTGGTGGGCTCCACCGCCAGCGGTGCGTTGGTATGCCCGTCGTGGGACCGGCGCATGTTTCGCCGTGAGGCGGATTTCTTATTCTGCTGAACAGCCATGAGTGACTCCTATACGTAATACGTCAAAAAAATTCAGTGCTCCGCGGGCGGGCGGGCAAGCTTGCCAAGCACGGCGAACGGCGACAACCTTGGCTCCGCTATCGCGGACAGGATCCCACCGCACACATCCAACTCGTGTTTGGGCGCTGGCGGCAAACTAAGCAACACTTCGTCTTCGATGAGTTCGGCAACATCCAAGATTTCCACCGAGTCCACTACGTCCGTTTCATCGTCCTCGTAATCGCGCTCCAACTCCAAGGGCCTGCGCGCAAACACGATGCGCCGCGACGAGCCGATGGCGAGCGGTAGCGCTTCGAGGCATCTCTGGCATTTCAACCACAGCGTGCCGCTTACCTTGAGAACCAGTGATTCGTGCCCCTTGTCCGTCAATTCCCCGCGGACTTCGTAATCGATGCTTCCATCCTGCCGGGCCATGGATTCCCGCAAGCGGCCCATGGCCACCACCTCAAGCGTCCCCGCGAAGGATGACCCAGCGCGGGCGAATTCCATGGGCTTAATACTTACAGGAGCCAGCATAAACGCGCTAGGATAAGAACTTAGCCCTATTTTGTCAAAGTCTATTCCCCATCATGCCGCGCCCTCTGATCCTTGCCTCGACCTCGCCGTACCGGCGCGAGCTACTGTCCCGCCTGGGAATACCCTTCGAAACCCGCTCCCCTAAGGTGGACGAAACCGAGGCGTCCCGCGAACTTCCAATGGACACTGCCTTGCGCCTGGCCGAAGACAAGGCCCGTGCGGTCGCCCAATTATTTCCGGAAGCCGTAGTGATCGGCGCGGATCAAATCGCTGAAGTCAACGGCACCCGCCTGAACAAACCCGGTGAACACGCGCAGGCGGTGCGGCAACTCCGCCAGATGTCCGGCCAGGAGGTGCTCTTTCATTCTGCCCTGGCGGTGCTATGCCTCGCCACTCAGAAAAGCGAGAAGGACATCGTGCCCATCACCGTGCACATGCGTACCCTCGGCGATGACCAGATCGAGCGCTATCTTCGCACGGAAAAACCTTACGATTGCGCGGGTAGCGCCAAGGTGGAAGGCCTTGGAATCACCTTGGTTCGCGCCATCGACTCCAAGGACCCCACGGCCTTGATAGGGCTTCCTCTTATCCGCCTTTCGGAGATGTTGCGCGGCTTTGGCTACGAATTGCCTTGAATGACCGGCACCCTCTTCCTCATACCAAGCGACCTCGGCGGTGACAACCCGGACGGCTACCTCCCGCGCGAAACCCAGGCGAAGTTGCTCTCCCTCGAACATTTCGTGGTGGAGGAGGCCAAGACCGCCCGCCGCTTTCTTGCCGCACTCGGACGCAGCGGTCTGCGGGAAATTCACATGGCCACGCTCAACGAACACACTCCGGCCACCGGCTTAAGCGAGTTGCTCTCACCGCTGCGCCAAGGGTTCGACGTGGGATTGCTCTCCGAGGCGGGTTGCCCGGCGGTTGCCGACCCAGGGGCGGATCTGGTGGCCTTGGCCCATCGCGAGGGCATCAAGGTCGTGCCCATGGTGGGCCCCTCCTCCATCCTTCTCGCCCTCATGGCATCCGGGCTGGGAGGGCAACGATTTGCCTTCCACGGTTACTTGCCAGTGGAGCCTGCCGCCCGTCAAGAGACCCTACGATCGCTGGAACACGAATCGGCTCAAGCCAGGATGACCCAACTTTTCATCGAAACGCCCTACCGCAACCAGGCCCTTTGGGGAGACATTCTCGCCACTTGCGCCGCCACCACGTTGCTGTGCGTGGCGAGC
Organism: Burkholderiales bacterium; assembly: GCA_046160525.1. Classification (GTDB taxonomy): domain Bacteria; phylum Pseudomonadota; class Gammaproteobacteria; order Burkholderiales; family SHXO01; genus SHXO01. The sequence goes on along the minus strand of JBJXGQ010000325.1, from coordinate 9,133 downwards.
GACCTCACCCAAGCTTCCGAGTCGGTCGCCACCCGTTCCATCGCGGATTGGCGGCAGCGGGTCGTAGACCTGGACCGGCGCCCCACCGTGTTCGCGCTATCGGCGCCTAGCGCACCGCCGGCCCGCCATTCAGCGATTGCAGCAGCGCCTGCGACACGACCGCGCCAAAACGCCGGGCCACGCGCTCGGCGAAGTTCTCGCGGGACGTGAAGTCGACCACGTGTTCGGCCTTGATCACATCGCGCGCCACGGAGTCCAAGCTGCCCATGGAATCGGCCAGCCCCAGGGCGATGCTTTGCCTGCCGCTCCACACCAACCCGCTGAATAGTTCTGGAGATTCCTTCAAGCGCTGGCCCCGGCCTTGGCGCACTACTTGGACGAACTGCGAGTGGATCTCCTTCAGTAGCTGTTCGGCGTAGGCTTTGTGCGAGGGATTGATGGCGGAGAAAGGATCGAGGAAGCCTTTATTCTCGCCAGCCGTGATGAGGCGGCGCTCGACGCCTAGTTTCTCCATGGTTCCGGTAAATCCAAAACCATCCATCAGTACCCCGATGGAACCCACGATGCTGGCCTGATCCACGAAAATCTTGTCCGCCGCCGCCGCCACGTAGTAGCCACCGGAGGCGCATATATCATCGACCACCGCGTACAGTGGTACTTTTGGATGCAGTGCGCGCAAACGCTTGATCTCCGAGTTGATCTGCCCGGCTTGCACGGGGCTTCCGCCTGGGCTGTTGATGCGGATCACCACGCCCACGGTCTTCTCGTCCTCGAAGGCATCCTTGAGGGCTTGGTTGACCCGGTCCGCGCTGGCTTCGCCCTGCGCCTGGATAACCCCGTGCACTTCCACCAGCGCCGTGTGCCGCGCTGGCCGCTTGGCGTCGCGCCCGCCCATCCAGCCCGCGGCGATGACCAGAACCACGATGAGATAGCCAAAAGTGAGTAGCTTGAAGAATATGCCCCAGCGCCGGGCGCGTTTTTGTTCATCCAGCGCCCCCCGGGCGAGCTTCTCTATCGCTTGGCGCTCCCAGTTCGCGGGTTCGGGGGTTGAATTGGCTTCGATCATTTCCTATGGACTCCTTTTATTGCTTCAGCCAAATTTGGCCGTCGCTTTCCTCAATGGGAACGGGGATGAGGCGGCGGCCCTTGCAGGGGCCCGCGACGCAATGTCCCGTATCCGGCAAATAGGCCGCCCCGTGCGTGGAACACACGAGATACAGACCCGAATAATCAAAAAAATTCCCTTCCGACCAATCCAATTCCACCGGCACGTGGGCACAACGGTTCAGATAGGCGTGCGCTTTTCCATCGTAGCGAACGACAAAGGCGGGTTGTGTTGCGCCATCCGGGCCCACCGTGAAGCGGTACCCCTTGCCCTCCTCCACCTGGGCGCTGGCGCATATCACCCGTTGTTGCGTAGCCAATTCGCCAATTCCGCGATGCTATCCACGCAATCCAAAGGCCGCGCCGCCAGGAGAGCTTCCTTCTCGTGTGCCCCGTAGGAGACCGCCACGGAACGCGCACCGGCACTGTGCGCCATGCTCACGTCGTGGGTGGTGTCTCCGATCATCAGTGTACGCGCCGGCGGCGCGATGACTTCGTCCATCAAGTGCAAGAGCATTCCGGGGTGTGGTTTGGGAAATCCCTCGTCGGCGCAGCGCGTGATATGAAAGAACCGGGCCAAGCCACTTTCTTCCAAGGACCGGTTCAGGCCGCGCCGGCTTTTCCCCGTGGCAATGCCAATAACATAACCGGCCGCGCGCAACCCTTCCAACATTTCCTGCGTGCCGGGGAAAGGATGAATCCGGTGATTTCCTGCCAAAAAATGGTAGCTGTAGCGCGCGGATATGCCGCCATAACGGGTCTCCTCGATCTCGGGAAAAAGATATTTCATGGTATCCGTGAGCCCCAATCCGATGATGAAACGCGCCTGCTCGTCGCTCGGGACGGGCAGGTCCAGATCCTTGGCGGCCGCTTGAATGGACGCGGCGATGTGCGCCGTGGAATCCACCAGCGTGCCATCCCAGTCGAAAACCACCAACTCGAACTGCTTATCCATCATCTTGCTCCAAGCGTCCCATGAAATCCGCCAATTCCCTGGGTAACGGCGCACCAAGGTGGATCTTTTCCTTTTTTACCGGATGCACGAAGGAAAGCTTCGCCGCGTGTAGAAACAGCCGGTGCAGGCCGCGCTTCTTCAAGGCCTTGTTTTTCTCCGTATCGCCATACTTGCTGTCTCCGGCGATGGGAAAGCCCAGGTGAGACAAGTGCACCCGGATCTGGTGCGTGCGTCCAGTGCCAAGCTGCGCCTCCAGCAAGGCGAATTGCGGCCAAGCCTTCTGCAACAGGAAAAGAGTATCGGCGCTCTGGCCTTCGGCATCCACGCTGACCCGGCGCTCTCCCTCCTGCGTCAGATAGCGCAGCAGTGGCGCTCTTACCCGCTGCTTGGCGTTGCGCCAGTGTCCCAGCACCAATGCAAGATAGTGCTTCTCCACCTCGCCTTCGCGCAACTGGCGGTGCATCTCCGTCAGCGCCGACCGCTTTTTCGCCACCATCAACAAGCCAGACGTATCCCGGTCCAAGCGGTGGACCAGTTCCAGAAAGCGCGCCTGCGGGCGCTGCGCGCGCAATTGCTCGATGACGCCGGAGCTGATCCCGCTGCCGCCATGCACCGCCAGCCCCGCGGGCTTATCGACCACCAACAGGGCGTCGTCTTCCAGCACGATGGGGAGTGGATCGCCGGGCGCGGCGCCTTCTGCCAGGGGTGCTTGAGCCGTACGCACAGGGGGCAAACGCACCACGTCTCCCTGCTGCAACCGGTAATCCGCATCGATGCGCCCGCTATTGACGCGCACCTGCCCGGTGCGCAGCAAACGGTAGACATGGCTCTTGGGAACGCCCTTGAAAGTGCGCACCAGAAAGTTGTCGATACGCTGCTGCGCTTCCTCTTCGCCGATCTCGACTTGAGAAACTTCTTTCCTTAAGGTACTCAATTTGCTTAAAATGTTGAACTGAAGTTTAGAGCACTCGCCCGAACACACACCATCGTGTTCCAAAGCGCCCAAGTCCGCTGGTCTAGAAACCGGCCTCTACGTGACTTCCGCGCCGCGTGCCCGCTTCGGAAATGAGTTTCAAGTGCGAGCTTCAAAACTCGAAGAACTCAGGCAACAAAACTCGTATTTGGTCACCTTATTTAGTCACATTACTCTAGTGATATAGCAGCCGGCCCACTCCAAGGAGTTTGGCGGCTCGGCTGCGGCGACTCACGGCAGGTTAACTTCGCTGGCCTGCGAACCAACTAGCGATGACACGTTACGCGCCTTAGGCGTACTTTCGAGGCTCCACGAAACTGGGGCCCCACGGACACCGGGACAGCGATGCACTCCGGGGACAGCATACAGACGGCATATTATGAGTACAGACCGCTGCAATAAGTAAAGATGTCCTGCTGAGCGCTAGCATGCGCTGGCCGCAGTGTCCTACCCGCAACGCCTAAGCGCGGGGGTAGAACTCAATGAAACGCATGCTTTTTAACGCAACCCAGGCTGAAGAGCTGAGAGTTGCGATAGTAGATGGACAAAAGTTAGTAGACCTTGATATCGAGACCGCAGGAAAAGAACAACGCAAAGGAAACGTCTATAAAGGCATCATCACCCGCGTAGAACCCAGTCTTGAAGCTGCCTTCGTCGATTACGGCAGCGAGCGCCACGGTTTCCTCCCTTTCAAGGAAGTCACCCGCGCATACTTTAAGAATCCCGATGCCGACCCTGCTCGCGCCCGGATTCAGGACGTCCTGAGCGAAGGCCAGGAATTCGTCGTCCAAGTCGAGAAGGACGAGCGCGGCACCAAGGGTGCGGCCCTCACCACGTTCGTGTCCCTAGCCGGGCGCTATCTGGTGCTCATGCCCAATAATCCTCGCGGCGGTGGTGTTTCGCGCCGTGTGGAAGGCGAAGAGCGCGACGAGCTGAAGGACCTCATCGGCCAACTGGACATTCCCCAAGGCGCCAGCATCATCGGGCGCACGGCGGGCCTGGGCCGGTCGCTGGAAGAACTCAATTGGGATCTGGCCTATCTGCTGCAACTATGGCGCGCCATCGAGAACGCCGCCAGCTTCCTGCCCTCCCCCAATGGCGATCGTTTGATTTACCAGGAAAGCAGCTTGGTGATCCGCGCCATTCGCGATTATTTCCAGCAAGACATTGGCGAACTGCTCATAGACACCGAGAGCATCTACGAGCAGGCCAGGCAGTTCATGAGCCACGTGATGCCCAACAACGTGAGCCGGGTGAAGCTATACCGCGACGACGTGCCGCTCTTCTCCCGCTTTCAAATCGAGCATCAGATCGAGACCGCCTACGCCCGCCAAGTCGTTTTGCCGGCAGGGGGCGCCATCGTCATCGACCATACGGAAGCCTTGGTGTCAGTCGACGTGAATTCGGGGCGAGCCACGCGTGGCGCGGACATCGAACACACGGCGCTCAACACCAATCTGGAAGCCTGCGACGAAATCGCCCGCCAGTTGCGCTTGCGTGACTTGGGCGGCTTGGTGGTCATCGACTTCATCGACATGGAAAACCCGCGCAACCAGCGCGACGTCGAAAACCGTTTGCGGGACGCCCTGCACTTCGACCGGGCTCGTGTCCAGATGGGCAAGATCTCCCGCTTCGGCTTGATGGAGCTATCGCGCCAGCGCTTGCAGACTTCCCTGGGCGAGACCAGCCACATCGCCTGCCCGCGCTGCCATGGCATTGGCCACATACGCAGCATCGAATCCTCGGCGCTTCACATCCTGCGCATCCTGCAGGAAGAGGCCATGAAGGAGAACACGGCCGCCGTACACGCACAGGTTCCCGTGGATGTTGCCACCTATTTGCTGAACGAGAAGCGCGCGGAGTTTCACTCCATCGAGCAGCGCCTCAAGGTAGCCGTGGTGCTCATCCCCAACATCCATCTGGAGACGCCCAACTACAACGTCTCCCGCCTACGGCACGACGAGTTGAACCAGATGGAACCGCTGCCCGTTTCCTACCGCATGGTCGAACAACCCACGGAACAGGATTCAGCGAGACCCACCGCGGCGGAGCAAAAAGCTCTCAAGCCGCAAGCGGCGGTGCAAAGCATTACTCCGGAACAACCTGCTCCCATGCAAGTCGAGCCGGTCAAGCCATCCATCTTCCAAAAGATTTTGGGCTGGCTCACCCGTAAACCGGAAGAGGAAAAGCCCGCCTCTACACCGAAGTCCCGTGACCAGATGCGGCGCCAGCAGGAGGCGCGCCGTGACCGGGGGCGTGGCCGCGGCCGTCCCGAGCGCGGGGCCACGGAAAATCTAGCGCAGGCAGGCAAGCAAACCGCACCCGCCCGCGCTGAGGGCGAGCGCGAGCGTCCGCAGCGTCCGGAACGGCCTGAGCGTCCCGAGCGTGCGGAACGCGGCGAACGCAAGGAACGCCCAGAACGCCAGGACCGTCCCGAGCGCGGTGAACGTCCGCCGCGTGAAGACCGCCCAGAACGCGGGCCACGCCCGGAACGCCAGGGCCGGGGCGAGCGTCCCGAGCGCCAGCCGCGCCCGGAGCGAGAGCGTAATCCCGAGCGCAGCCCTCCCGCCGAAATGGCGGAAGGGGGTGTCCCATCCGAAGCCGTAGCCAGCGCACCGCGCCAACGCCAGGAGGGTGAGGGGGACTTCGAAGGACGCGGTCCTCGCCGCCGCCGTGGTGGCCGCCGGGACCGTGGCCGCGAGGGCCGGCCGGAAGCAGGTGTTTCGGCGGAATCCACCCGCGAGCCAGAGCAAGGCTCCCTGGACATTCAGCAGAACGAGCAGTCGTACGCCCCCGCTGAAGCTGAAAGAACTTACGAGCCCAGCCGCCGTGAAGAGGAGGAGGTACGTTCCGAACCACGGCCAGAGGTGCGCGAAGAGGTGCGAGCCAGCGAACCGGTGCAGTTCACACCGGCCCCTGTTCATCTGGTGGCGGAACCCGTGGCGGCGAGACCCGCCGCACCGCCTCGTGCACCGGCTCCCGTCATGGAAAAGATCGAATTGCCCCCTGGTTTGGAGTTGGTCGAAACGGCCGCTGACAAAGTGCGCCAAGTAGACACCTACTTTGCCCCGGAGAGCACCGATACTCCACGGCGCCCGCGCCGGCAGCGTCCAGCGGATGCACCCGAAGAGACGCCTTCCATGGTGCAGATCGAAACCCAACCTAAGGCATCCGCACAGGATTCCGCATAGAGTGACCGAGGGTAGAGGAGCGAGCGCTCTTCTACCCGCATTCAATGCTGAGCCGCAAAACAGCGAAAGCTCTGAACGCAAAGACGCAAAGGGCGCAAAGGAAATCTTCTATGGGTTTCTTCGCGTCCTTTGCGTCTTTGCGTTAAAGAGGGGGCGATTTCGGGTTACCAACCCTTCGTCAGCCGCAGGTGGTCGAGCAAGCCTTCAGCACCTTGTTCGGCCAGATCCAGTACCAACTCGAAAACCTCGGCTCTGCCGTAGTAGGGATCGGGTACTTCGCGGTAGGGAGCTTCCGGTGCGTAATCCAGGAACAATCCCAATTTCGGTCTGTGCCCGGGTGGGCACTTCTCCATGAGGTAGTCCAGGTTGGTGCGGTCCATCGCGAGTAGGTAATGGAACTCGGCGAAGTCCTCGTCGCGTATCCGCCGCGCCTTGAGCCCGTTCAAGTCGTAGCGCCGTTTGGCTGCCGCCGCGATGGCACGCGCATCGGGTGGAGATCCCAGGTGATAGCCGTGAGTGCCCGCCGAATCGATGGTGACCAAGCCCGAGAGCCCGGCGATATTAACGTAGCGCCGAAATACACCCTCCGCCGTGGGGGACCGGCAGATGTTGCCCATGCAAACGAATAGGACCTTCGTTTTCTCCATGCTAATTCTGTTTGACTCCGCGGGGCGGTTTCGCACTCGCCTTTAGCGCTGGCAGCTCGGAACGAGTTGCGACCCCTAACAAGCGGTCCTTGAGCGCCTTGACCTGGTCACGCAGTTTTGCAGCCTGCTCGAATTCGAGGTTGCGGGCACGGTCCAGCATCTCTTTTTCCAATTGGCGAATCTGGCGGGCGATCTGGGTTTCGTCCAGGGCGGCGTATTCCGCTTGAATCTGCGCCGCCTTCAACTCGCGCGCGGTTTGCGGGTCGTAGACGCCGTCGATGATGTCCTTGATCTTCTTCTTGACGCCTATGGGGGTGATGCCGTGGGTCTCGTTGAAGATGACTTGCTTGGCCCGGCGGCGGTCGGTTTCCCCGATGGCCCGGCGCATGGAGTCCGTCATCACGTCCGCGTACAAAATGGCGGTGCCGTTGATGTGGCGTGCGGCGCGGCCGATGGTCTGAATCAAGGAGCGTTCCGAGCGCAGGAAACCTTCCTTGTCCGCATCCAAGATCGCCACCAGGGACACCTCGGGAATATCCAAGCCTTCACGCAATAGATTGATGCCCACCAGCACGTCGAACTCGCCCAGGCGCAAGTCGCGGATGATTTCCACGCGCTCCACGGTTTCGATGTCCGAGTGCAGATAGCGCACCTTCACGCCGTGCTCCGCCAAAAAATCCGTGAGATCCTCGGCCATGCGCTTGGTCAAGGTGGTGACTAATACGCGTTCGCCTACCTTCACCTTTACGTTGATTTCCGACAGGAGGTCGTCCACCTGGGTGCCCGCGGGGCGCACGATGATCTCCGGATCGATCAACCCCGTGGGTCGCACCACCTGCTCCACCACTTGCCCCTGGTGCACGCGCTCGTACTCCGCTGGGGTGGCCGAGACGAAGATGGTCTGCGGCATCATGCCCTCGAACTCCTCGAACTTGAGCGGCCGGTTGTCCAGGGCGCTCGGCAGGCGAAAGCCGTAGTTCACTAAATTTTCCTTGCGAACGCGGTCGCCTTTGTACATGCCGCCGATCTGGGGAATGGTGACATGGCTCTCGTCCACGAACAGGAAGGCGTTGGGCGGAAGATAGTCGATCAACGTGGGCGGCGGCTCTCCCGGCTGCCTGCCCGACAGATGGCGCGAGTAGTTCTCGATCCCCTTGCAAAAGCCGATTTCCGAGAGCATTTCCAGATCGAAGCGCGTGCGCTGCTCGATACGCTGTGCTTCCAGCAGCTTGTGCTCGCCATGAAAGAACGGAATGCGTTCGGCCAATTCCAGTTTAATGGCGTCCACGGCCTTCAAAGTGGAGGCGCGCGTCGTGACGTAATGATTCGAGGGATACACGGTGAAGCGCGAGATGCGTTGCAACACCTGTCCCGTGAGCGGATCGAACAAGGTGAGCGTCTCCACCTCGTCGTCGAACAAGCTCACGCGCACCGCGACCTCGGAATTTTCAGACGGGAAGATGTCGATCACGTCGCCGCGCACGCGAAACACGCCGCGCTTGAATTCCATCTCGTTGCGCTCGTACTGCATTTCGGCCAAACGCCGGATGATGTCGCGCTGGCCCGTCTTCTCGTGCTCGCGCAGGTGCAGGATCATGCTGTGATAGTCCACCGGGTCGCCAATACCGTAGATGCAAGAAACCGTGGCGACGATTACCGTGTCGGGCCGTTCCAGCAAGGACTTGGTGGCCGAGAGCCGCATCTGTTCGATGTGTTCGTTGATGCTGGAATCCTTCTCGATATACAGATCGCGCGAAGGCACGTAGGCTTCGGGCTGGTAGTAATCGTAGTAGGAGACGAAGTACTCCACGGCGTTCTCGGGGAAGAACTCGCGCATCTCGGAATACAGCTGCGCCGCCAGCGTCTTGTTGGGCGCCATGATGAGGGACGGGCGCCCCAGCCGCGCGATCACGTTAGCCATGGTGAAGGTCTTGCCCGACCCGGTGACGCCCAGCAGAGTTTGAAAAGCCAACCCGTCGTTCACACCCTCCACCAGTTTCTCGATGGCCTGGGGCTGGTCACCGGCCGGCAGAAAAGGTTGGTGCAAACGAAAAGGGCTGTTGGGGAAGGTGAGGATCACGAGTAAAATGTGCGCCCTAAATCTAAGCCGGTCAGTCTATCACGCGGCCTGTTTTCGCCGCTGGCTGCTACCGTACCCAATGCAAATCCTAAGGAAGACAACATGAGCACTTCGCTACTTGCCAGCGTGCCAATGGCGCCGCGCGACCCCATTCTCGGCGTCACCGAAGCCTACAACGCCGAC
>JBJXGQ010000324.1:0-7234 GCA_046160525.1 Burkholderiales bacterium | reverse complement strand
CGGGTGCTGGCGCGTTTATGCCGGTCATTTTCGGCATGCCCGTCTTGGCCGTATGTCCAATACGGCCAAGACGTTCGAGCCAAAACTGCCTCGCCCTAAACGCGCCATCATCCCGCGCCCCTGTGAGAAATGCGGGCTAGCGCTCGCGCCTTGGACCGAGCTACCGTCAATCATTTAAGCGAATTTAGCCAGGTCATCGATGTGCGTACGCCATCGGAATATGCCCTGGACCACGTTCCCGGAGCCATCAATTGTCCCGTTCTGCGCGACGACGAGCGCGCGCACGTGGGCACGCTCTATAAACAAGAATCCAGCTTCAAGGCCAAGAAGGTCGGTGCCGCGCTCGTGGCACGCAACATCGCCACCCATCTCGAAACGGCGTTTCAAGACAAGCCGCGCGATTGGCAGCCCCTCGTGTATTGCTGGCGCGGGGGCAAGCGCAGCGGCGCGATGACGCACATCTTGCGCGAGGTGGGCTGGGACGCGCAGCAGCTCGATGGCGGCTACAAGGCCTACCGCCGTCACATCGTGGAGGAGATTCCGCTGTTGGCCCAAGGCCTGCGCCTGCGTGTGGTATGCGGTCTCACCGGTTCGGGGAAGAGCCGCCTGCTGCAAGCCCTCGCCGCGATAGGCGAACAGGTGCTCGATCTGGAAGGCCTGGCAGCCCACAAGGGATCGGTGCTGGGGAGCGATCCGCTCACGGCGCAACCCACGCAGAAAATGTTCGAGAGCAGGATCTGGAATGCCTTGCGCCAATTCGACTGCACGCGCGCGGTGTACGTGGAATCGGAAAGCAAGAAGGTGGGTAACTTGCGCGTGCCAGAAGCGCTGATTCAAGCCATGTGGGAAAGCGAATGCCTGTGGATCGAGACCAGCCTGGAGCAGCGCGTCGCGTTGCTCAAGCAGGAGTACGAGCACTTCATCGCCGATCCGGATGCGCTGGCCGAGAAGCTAATGTGTTTGCGCAGTCTGCATGGCAACGAGACGATTGAGCACTGGTGCGCGCAGGCCAAGGCGGGTAATTTCGACTCCTTGGTGGCGCAGTTGCTGGAACGCCACTACGATCCGGCCTACACCAAGTCCATTCACGCGCATTACGCACGGCTGCCCAGCGCCACGCGAGCCGCGATCACGAGCACGACGGTGGCGGATTTCGAGAGGCTTGCAAGCAATCTGAGAGAGCGTACATGACCGTTATCAGCTTCACCCTCGTCCTGGCCGGCGTACTGCTCAACGCGGCGGCCCAGCTCCTGCTCAAGGCCGGCACCAATCGCATCGGGACCTTCTCATTCAGCACGGAGAATATTCTGCCCATCAGTGCAGCGGTGGCAACCCAACCCCACATCCTTCTCGGACTGGCCTGCTACGGCATCAGCGTGGTCGTGTGGATCATGGCCTTGTCGCGCACGCCGGTGAGTGTCGCCTACCCCATGCTGTCCATCGGTTACGTTGTCAATGCGTTCGGCGCTTGGTATTTGTTCGGGGAGGCCGTCACCCCCATGCGATTGGTGGGTACAGGCATCATCATCCTCGGTGTGTTCATCGTGGCGAGATCTTGAGTCGAGAATAATGTCCTATCTACCGTTCACACGTCCCACCCTGGACGAAGAGACTATCCAAGGCGTGGTTGAAGTATTGAGATCGGGGTGGCTCGCCACCGGCCCCAACGTCAAGAAGCTGGAGGAGTCGTTGTCCGCCTACGTGGGAGGGCGGCCTGCGCTCAGCTTCACCTCCGCCACGGCCGCGTTGGAAGCCGCGCTGCAAGCCTGCGGCATAGGGACTGGGGATGAGGTGATTCTCCCCGCGCTCAGCTTCGTGGCCACGGCGAACGTGGTCGTGCGCGTGGGCGCCAAGCCGGTGTTCGTGGACGTGGAGCTGGACACGCGCAATATCGCCGTGGAGAAAATCGAGGCCGCCATTACCGCGCGCACCAAGGCCATCATGCCCGTGCATTTTTCCGGCCTCGCCGCGGACTGCGACGCCCTCAACGCCCTAGCGAAAAAGCACAAGCTGCGTGTGATCGAGGATGCGGCCCACGCTATCGGTTCCGCCTACAAGGGCCGCAAGATCGGCAGCTTTGGCGATATCGTTTGCTTTAGCTTCCATCCCAACAAGAACATGACCACCATCGAGGGCGGTGCGCTCGTATCCGATGACGCGCAGGTGCTGCACATGGCGCAGTTGCAACGCTTTCACGGCATCGAAAAGGACGCCTCGGGGCACATGGACGTGCTTCTGGCCGGCGGGAAATCCAATCTAAGCGACGTGGCCGCCCGCCTGGGCCTGGGACAACTCAAACGCCTGGACGAATTCAACGCCAAGCGGCGCACCTTGGTTTCCCAGTATTTCGATTTAATGCGCACCGACCCTCCGATGCACCTCCCCGCACGCGGTGACGAAGGCCATAGCTGGCACATGTTCGCTCCTCTATTGCCCCTTGATCTCGTTGGCCTCACCCGCCAAGACTTCATCGCCCGCATGCACGAGCGCGAGATCGGCGTGGGCATTCATTATCCCGCCATGCATCTTTTCACCGCCTACCGGGAACTGGGCTATAAAGCCGGAGACTTTCCCGTGGCCGAGCGCATTGGACGCGAGACCGTCACGCTGCCGCTCTTCCCCGCCATGGAAACGGCGGATGTGGCGCGGGTGTGCGCCGCGGCCGCGGAGATCTTGGGACAGGCCAAACACCGATAGAATACCGTCATGCTCGCCCCTGAACTCTCGGTCATCATCCCGGTATACAACGAGGAAGACGGTTTACCCGCGCTGTTCGCGCGCCTCTACCCGGCCCTCGACCGGCTCCATGTTCCCTACGAAGTCTTGTTCATCAACGACGGTAGCGTTGACCGTTCCGCCGCCATGCTGCGCGAGCAGTTTCAGCGGCGCCCAGATGTCACACGCGTGCTGCTGTTCAACGGTAACTTCGGCCAGCACATGGCCATCATGGCCGGTTTCGAGAACGCACGCGGCAAACGCGTGGTCACCTTGGACGCGGACCTGCAAAACCCTCCTGAGGAAATTGGCGCCTTGCTAGCCGCCATGGACCGGGGCCATGACTACGTGGGCACTATTCGGCGCATGCGGCAAGACACCGCGTTCCGGCGCTACGCCTCGCGCGCCATGAACCGGTTGCGGGAAAAATTGACCAAGATCAAGATGACCGACCAGGGCTGCATGCTGCGCGCCTATAGCCGGGGCATCGTGGATGCCATCAACAAATGCCGCGAGGTGAACACCTTCATCCCGGCCCTGGCCTTTACTTTCGCGCAGAATCCGACGGAAGTCGAAGTGGGCCACGAGGAGCGCACCGCTGGAGAATCCAAGTACTCCTTGTACAAACTCATTCGCCTTAACTTCGATCTGGTGACAGGTTTCTCCATCGCGCCGCTGCAAACATTTTCTTTTTTCGGCATCGTGCTCTCGATCCTGTCCGCGTTCTTTGTCGCGTACTTGGTGGTTCGGCGGCTGGTCGTAGGGCCCGAGGCGGAAGGTGTGTTCACCCTATTCGCCATCACCTTCTTTCTCATCGGCATCCTGCTCTTCGGCATTGGACTCTTGGGCGAATACGTCGGGAGGATTTACCAGCAGGTCAGGGAACGGCCGCGCTACATCGTACAAGCCATCTTGGAAGAACCCGCGCAGGCTCCCTCTAACCAATCCTCCCTCGAGCCCGCCCTCGGGATCGCCCGGCGCGCGTGAAGAACGCGCGCCGTTCCATGAAGGCTGTCGTATTCGCCTACCACAACGTCGGGTACCGCTGCCTATCCGTACTGCTGGCCCATGGCGTGAACGTTCCCTTGGTGGTCACTCACGCGGACTCGGCGGCGGAGAACATCTGGTTTTCCAGCGTGGCAGCACTCGCCGCCAGCCACGGCATCGCGGTTGTCACTCCCGAGGACCCCAACGACGAGGTGTTCGTCCAGCAAATGGCGGCCCTCCAGCCGGACTTTCTGTTTTCCTTTTACTACCGCCAGATGCTCAAGGTGCCGATCCTTGAACTTCCCCGGCACGGTGCCCTCAACATGCACGGCTCGCTCTTACCCAAGTACCGGGGACGCACGCCAGTGAATTGGGCCATCCTCAAGGGCGAACGCGAAACCGGCGCCACCTTGCACTACATGGTGGAGAAACCCGACGCGGGAGACATCGTGGCCCAGCAAGCCGTGCCCATCCTCCCCAACGATTGCGCGAAAGAAGTGTTCGACAAGGTGACCTTGGCCGCAGAGATGGCCCTCGACCGTGTATTACCCAGCCTGATGGAAGGCAAAGCACCGCGCCAAGCGCAGGATTCGGCGCGCGGCTCCTACTACGGCGGGCGCAAGCCCGAAGACGGCCGCATCGATTGGTCGCAATCCAATGTGCAGGTTCACAACTTGGTGCGCGCGGTGGCACCGCCCTACCCTGGCGCATTCACCATGGCCGAAGGGCGCAAGATTCATATATACGCCACTCGCGTGGTGGAAAATGTGCGCGGCAGCGCGCAAGCTCCCGCGTTGTACTGCACCGACGGAAGTTGCTATGCACAGTGCCAAGACGGGGGCGTGCTGCGCGTTCTGGCCATGGAAGTGGACGGGGTGCGCTATGGCGAGGAAGAATTCGCCCGCATGGAAACCGTCTCGCCTACCTATTTCGATACTTAATCAAGATCCTCCATGAAAAAGATCTGCATCCTCGGCGTCAACGGGTTCATCGGCCATCACTTGTCCAAGCGCATCATCGAGACCACCGATTGGGAAGTCCACGGCATGGATATGCAATCGAACCGGCTCGACGACATGATGGGGAACAAGCGCTTCCATTTTTTCGAGGGCGACATCACCATCAACCGCGAGTGGATCGCCTATCACATCAAGAAGTGCGACACGCTCTTGCCCTTGGTGGCCATTGCCACGCCCGCCACCTATGTGCGCGATCCGCTCGGCGTCTTCGAACTCGATTTCGAGGCCAACCTCCCCATGGTGCGTTCATGCGTGGAATTCGGCCGGCGCATCGTGTTCCCATCCACCTCGGAGGTCTACGGCATGAGCGCGGATGCGGAGTTCGATCCGGAGAATTCCAATCTGGTCTATGGCCCCATCAACAAACCGCGCTGGATTTATGCCTGCGCGAAACAGTTGATGGACCGCGTGATCGCCGCCTACGGCCAGCAGCGCGGCCTCGACTACACGTTGTTCCGCCCCTTCAACTGGATCGGCCCAGGGCTCGATTCCATCCATACGCCCAAGGAAGGCAGCTCGCGCGTCATCACCCAATTCCTTGGCCACATCGTGCGCGGCGAACCCATCCACCTTGTGGACGGCGGCCAGCAGAAGCGCGCCTTCACCTATGTGGACGACGGGATCGACGCCTTGCTGAAAATTATCGAGAACCGCGACGGCATCGCCAGCGGCAAGATCTACAACGTGGGCAATCCCGCCAACAATTTCTCCGTGCGCGAGCTGGCGACCATGATGCTGGCGCTTGCAAAGCACTACCCTGAGTACGAATCCAATGCCGCCAAGGTCAAGCTTCAGGAAACTTCCTCCGGCGAATACTACGGCAAGGGTTATCAGGACGTGCAAAACCGGGTGCCCAAGATCGCCAATACCATGGCCGATCTGAATTGGGCACCCAAGGTGGAAATGCAAACGGCGCTCAAAAAAATCTTCGAGGCCTACCGCGGGCAAGTGGGCGAGGCGGGTAATTTGCTCGACGACACTGGGAATTGACCGATGACATCGTTGCAATTGGATTCCCCGGCCGCAACTTCGGAACGCCCGCATCTAGCGCTCAAGATCGATGTGGACACCTTTCGCGGCACGCGCGAAGGCGTGCCGAATCTAGTCAAATTGCTCAAGGAACACGGCGCCAACGCGACGTTTCTGTTCAGCCTTGGGCCGGACCACACGGGCCGTGCCATCAAGCGCGTGTTTCGCCGCGGCTTCGTGGGCAAGGCACGCAGGACCTCGGTGCTCAAGCATTACGGATTCAAGACGTTGATGTATGGAACCCTGCTGCCGGGGCCCGATATCGGCAAGGAATGCGCGGACGTGTTGCGCTCGGTGCAAGAGGCGGGTTTCGAGGTGGGAATTCACACCCACAATCACGTCAAGTGGCAGGACAATGTTGGCGCACAAGCGGCACCATGGACGGAGCGCGAAATGCAACAAGCCTGCGAGCGGTTCAAGGAAATCTTCAAGACCGACGCCAAAATTCATGGCGCGGCGGGCTGGCAGATGAACCGCCATGCCTTCCGTCTGACCCAGCGCCTGGGCTTCGATTATTGTTCGGACACGCGCGGCAGCACGCCCTTCGTTCCCGTCCAAAACGCCGAAGTCATCGCCTGCCCGCAACTGCCCACCACGCTCCCCACCTTGGACGAACTCATCGGCCTGGGTGGCATTGACGAGGGCAACGTGGTCAATCACGTTCTCGATTCGACCCGCGCCATCCCTGCGAACGGCCATGTGTACACCTTGCACGCCGAGCTGGAAGGCATGCGGCTCGCCCCCGTGTTCGAAGCGTTACTGGCGGGATGGAAGGACCAAGGCTACCGGCTGGCGTCCCTGGGCGAATATTTCGAATGGCTTCCCGAGAAGAATCTTCCGCGCCATGAAGTACGCGTTGGTGAGATTCCAGGCCGCTCCGGCACGCTGATGTTGCAAGGCCCCCGTTTTCTCGCGCCGTTACCACCGGGCGAACTGATTCGCCCCACCATCAACTAGGGGAGACCCACAATGCTGGAAAATCTTGCCGTACCGGATTTCGAGGCGCCGCGGACAGGCGGCGGCGAATTCCGGCTTTCCGCCTGCCAAGGCAGCGTGCTCGTACTGTATTTCTATCCCAAGGACAACACTCCAGGGTGTACCGACGAAGGTATTCAGTTTCGCGACCTGCACGCCGAATTTAGCAAGGCGGGTTGCGAGATCCACGGCGTTTCGCGCGATAGCCTGCGTTCCCACGAGTCCTTCCGAACCAAGATGTCCTTTCCATTTCATCTCATCAGCGACGAGGACGAGAAAGTTTGCCAAATGTTCGGCGTCATGAAGATGAAAAACATGTACGGCAAACAAGTTCGGGGCATCGAACGCAGCACCTTCGTGATAGGCCGCGATGGCGTTGTAGTCAAGGAATGGCGCGGGGTAAAAGTGCCCGGACATGCGCAAGAAGTGTTGGAATTCGTGAGGGGGCTCTGAATGCAGGGGCTGGGGACTGGGGACTTGGGGCTAAAACCTCCAACCCCTTCCTCTAG
>JBJXGQ010000323.1:0-10179 GCA_046160525.1 Burkholderiales bacterium | reverse complement strand
TGCGGTAGATGGCCGGCAGCGATTGGTCGGCAAGGAGTTGGCCCCAGGTGGAATTGGCCAGAATCATCATCTCCGAGACGAGAAGCTCCATGGGAGAGCCGCGCTTGCGCTCCACGATGCGAACGCGGTCGTCCTCCACGTAAAAACTGTAGTCCATGTTTACCGGGCGCTGCGGCTCGCCGCGCCCGCGAACCGCTTCGACATGGGCCGCGAAGCGATGCAGAAAACGCAACTCCTCGGAGAAAGGGAACGCGCCCAGACCGCGCTCGAGGGTTTCTTCGTTGAATAACTTTTCCAGTTCGTCGTGGCGCAGATTGGCGGCGATGTGTACCCGCTCCACGACGCTACGCGTAGCCACGACGTTGAGGTGTTCGTCCACTTCGAGATAGAGCGACAAGGCCGGGCAGTCGCGTCCTTCGGCCAGCGTGTAATGGGAGATCACCGCCTTGGGAAGCATGGTGACCTTGCGCCCAGGCATGTAAACGGTGGACAAGCGCCGGGCCGCTTCGCGGTCCACTTCGCCCCCGGCTGGAACGCCTAAGGCCGGTGCCGCGATGTGGATACCGATCTCCATGCGCCCGCTTGCGGCCACGCGCACGGAAAAAGCGTCGTCGATTTCCGTGGTGGTGACGTCGTCGATGCTGAAGGCCTGTGCGGGCGCGAGCGCCAGATCTTCGTGCGCAGGCAAGTCCGCATGCGTGAGATTGAATTCCGCCCCTTCCGGAAAATGCTCGAACAAGAGGCGGCCAAAATGGTATTCCTCGCTGGATGGAATGGCTCCGCAGCGCTCCAGCAGGAGCACTGAACTCACCTTGCACTTCACCGCCGCTTCTTCCATGGCTTTGGTTTCGATCAGGTTGCGGTCCGGTTTATAGAGCAGCATGGGCACATGCGGCCGGAATTCCTCCGGCAATTCGCCGCGGCTGAGTTGTTCCACGTAGCGCGCTTGCTGAAGCGATTGCTGGCGCTTGCGCTCGACGCTGGCAAGCGCTGACTTGAGCGCGTCTGCGGGGGCCGGCCGGTAACGGCCCTTGCCCTTGCGATAAAAGTACATGGGCGCGCCGTGCATGCGAATGAGCAGCGCTGCGGATTCCAGCGGCGAGGGGAGGTGGCCGAAATAATCCTTGGCCACGGTCTCGTAGGTGAGTTCTTCCTGGGGGGCGCACTCCCAGAGAAACCCGATATCGATGTCCTGCGCCGCTTTCTCCGCCTGGTCCATGAAGTTCGAGAGCGCACCCTCAAAGCGAAACATCACGCTCGCCGATTTGACCTTGCTGCGCTTGCCATGGGGTGCCTCCACCTGCAGCGAGGTGTTTTGATCGGAGAGCACGGTACCGATCTTGAAGGCGCCTTCTTCTTCGTAGAAAACATTCATTTTGAGGTGAGGCGTAAGGCGCTGGGCGTGAGGCGGAACAACCGCGGATCGCAAGGGGCGCGGATTATAGCCGAGGGGTTCTACCTGCCACCGGCGAAATCGAGTACCGAATCCAGGTAATTCTCGAACTCCGCAAAGCCGTGATCACTGCCCTCGACCACGAGTTGGCGCGCACCGGCATAGACCGAAATGGTGTGCCGGTAGTCCAGCACCTCGTCCCCTGTAGTGACCATGACGTAGTAGTTATCCAAACGCTTAGGCTCGGGAACGTAGAGCGCGCGCAATTCGGCCATATGCTCGTGCGTCAACTCGTAGGCTTCGCCCGTATAGAGGTTTTTTTGCGGGCCGAGATAGGCTTCCAGCCCTTCGTGCGGAACGATGGCCGGGTTCACCAGCACCGCGCGCACGCCATGTTTTTCCACCAGATAGGTGGAATAAAACCCCCCAAGGGAGCTACCCACCAGTGTGATTGTTTCTGGCTTGTGTTTCAAAACCTCCGATTCGAGGAGTGCCATGGCTTGAGCTGGCCTGTCCGGCAACGCCGGGCACCAGTACTCGGAGCCCCGCCCCAGCGCTGAGAGTTTCGCGTTGATCTGGCGGGCCTTCGTTGACTGCGGAGAGCTATTGAAGCCGTGGATGTAGATGAACATGAACTACTATTGTGCCCTAGCAAGGCCACCCCTACAAAATTCCAAGGAGGGAAGATGCAAGATTTTCCGCGCCGAAAATTTCTCGCCAGTTGCATGGCGCTATCCGCGCTTCCACTACCGGTGATTGCGCTACCGCGCGACCTGGAAGCCTTCGCATTGCTCAAGCAACGCTCGCAGGCGCAGCTCGTGGGGCGGGTCCACATACTGCCCGCCACACCCGACACCACGCAATGGGGCTGGTTCGATAACGCACAAGCGCCCGTGCTTTCCATTCAATCCCGCGATACGGTGGTGATGGAGACGATGATGGCGGCCGCCAACCAGATTCTCCCTGGCGTGAGCATCGAGCAAATCACCAAGCTGCGCGTGGACAATCCTGGCCGCGGCCCGCACACCATCACCGGCCCGATTTACGTCGAAGGTGCGCAACCTGGAGATGTACTGAAGATTCGTATCAACCGGATTGTTCCGCGTACTTACGGAGCAAACTGGAATTTGCCGGGCGCGTTGAAGCTCGGGCAATTCCCCGATGAGTTTCCCGAGGGGCAGGTGCGCTACTTTTACTTCGACTTGCGCAGGATGACCACGCAGTTCTCGCCAGACATCGAGATACCGCTGCGGCCTTTTCCCGGAATCCTCGGTGTGGCGCGCGCCGAACCCGGGCGCTACAGCACGGTGCCACCTGGTCCCTTCGGCGGCAACATGGATATCCGAGAATTGACCGAAGGCACGACACTTTTCCTTCCCGTGTTTGTCGAGGGCGCGCTGCTTTGGTCGGGCGACTCCCACGCCGCCCAAGGCAATGGCGAGATCAACCTTACGGCCATCGAAACGGCCTTCAACGAACTTAGCCTCACGGTGGAGGTCATCAAGGGGCAGACGTTGCGCTGGCCGCGCATTGAGACACCGGACCATTGGATCATCGCTGGCATGGACCGCGACTTGAACAAAGCCCTGGAGATCATGAAGAACGAAGCTATCGATTTTCTGGTTCAACAGCGCAAGATCACTGCCGCGCAAGCGGAAAAGCTTCTGCCCAGCGTAGCCGATGTGCGCATCGCGGAAGTGGTGAACCAGGTAAAGGGCGTGTACGCGCGCATCTCCAAACGCGGCGAAAAGGTTCGCCTGGGTGCGCATCCCGTGCGCGAGTCCCAGCGCAATTACGTCACGACGGCGTCATCTCCCGACTTGCAAAAAGCCATGGACGAGGCCGCTTCAGCCATGATCGGTATGCTCTCGGAAAAGCGCGGGCTCTCACGTCTTGACGCCTACTCCCTTGCCAGCCTGACGATGGACGCTCGCGTTAGCGCCATCGGTGAGGATCGCAAAAGTGTGCACTGCCTTGTGCCGAAGAATCTTTGGCACGGCGCGGGATAGCCCCTAGCTGGATAGCTCCTTGTAGGGACCTGACTTTGCTTTAAGGCCGGTCAGGTCGCGGGCATGCGGCCGCGATTTCACAAACCCTTCACAGGAGCTTTCGATGCGCAAACTCTCTATCGTTCTTGCCGCTGTTTTCATGTCCGTCGCTACCAACGGTTTCGCCTACGAGTCGGCCAGCCATAACGCCAAAAGCACGTTTATGAGCGCCAAGAAAAAGCCCGTGGCAAAAGCCGCCGCGGCGAATCCGGAAAATAAGCAAGTCGTAGCGAAGAAAGCCAAGAAAAAGTAGCTTACTTCCGCTCTCGCCAGGCCTTCCCCCGAAAAGGGGAAGGCCTTTTTGTTTCTACGCCTTAGCGCTGGGCCTGGCGGAGACGGCCTCGTACCAGCGCCGCAAATGCTTGCACTCCTGCGGGATATCCACATCCGACCACTTGGCGAAATCGATGCCGCAAAGGGTCGTGGCATCCGCGATCGTATAGCGCTTGCCCGCGACGAATTCGTTGTTCGCCAACTGCGCATCGAATTTCTTGAAGAAGCGGGCAAGCCGGTCCTTGGCGCGGTCCACCAAAGCAGGAATGCGAGGAATGGCTTGAGCCGATCCAGGCAGCCCGCGCTCGGCGAAGGCCGGGTGAGTATTACGGAACAATTCTGAGGCAGCCAGCATCCCCTCCTCGTTGGCGCGCTTCTCCCACATTTCCACGATGGCCTTGTCCTTGGCGTCCGTGCCCATCATGGGGGAATTGGGATGAAGCTCCTCGAAATAGCGCGCGATCGCCATGGCTTCGCCGATCAATGTGCCATCGTCGAGTTCCAGCATGGGCACCATGGCGTGGGGATACTTCGCGATGTAGGATGGCTTGAGTCTGAAATTCTCGCCGCTTACCTCTTCCAACTCGACTTTGATGCCCTTTTCCGCGAGGTAGATGTGAAGCCGCCTTGGGTTGGGTGCAATGTGCCAGTCGTAAATCTTCATGGTCTCCTCCATTGGTTGTACGTGTCTGTGTGAGTTTTAATTGCGTTGGTTCAAGCCGCCAAGGTTGCCTGTTCCAGCGGCTCAAACCGAGAACAATGGTACTCCGCCGCGAAACTCAGGACATGACCTTGAGGCGCCGTAATTCGAAAAAGCACCGGGCACAGGCACGCACGTCTTCCAGCGCGCGGTGAGCACCTTGGAACTCTTCTCGAAATAGCTTCATGTGAAGTTGCTGTAGCGTGGGCCACTTGAAGCCGTAGTTGCCAGGAATGCGGCAATACTGCGTGGCCGATTGCATGGTGCACAGGCGCATCTTGGTTTCCACGTGATTGGGATACCCGGCGCGCAGCAGCTCCGAACCCAGAATTTTCTCGTCGAACTGCATGTTGTGGGCGACCAGAGCGCCAGCCTTACCGATGTCCGCGGCGATAGCCTCCAGAACAGTTCCAATCTCTCGCCCCCGTTGCAGCGCGATCTCGGTGGTGATGCCATGAATCTTCGCGGCATCGGCGGGAATCTTGAATCCTTCGGGCTTGATGACCGCCTCCGCGCTCGCGATCTCCTTACCGTCCGCGCCGGCCATCAGCCATGCGATCTGCACCAATCTCGGCCAGTTCTTCAGGTCCGAAGCGGGCGCCTTGTAGTTCTTCGGGATTCCCGTCGTTTCGGTATCGAAAAATAGGTAGATCAGGTCCTTCATAAATGCACTTCTCCCCGCCCTATCTCAACCACCCGGCCGCCCACGAAAATGTTCTGCTCTGCGTCAACAGTGAGGTGCAGCCGGCAGGGCCGCCCGAGATGATCGCCTTGGTGCACGGTGAGATACAAGGGTAATGCCTGTCCCGTGGCGATCATCCATCCTCCCAAATTGGCGCAAGCCGAGCCGGTGCCTGGATCTTCCCCAATCATTCCCGGGCCACGCGTGAAGAAAAAACGGGCGTGCACGGGGTTCTCCCCTGCCCAAAGATAGATTTTGATCTGCCCTTGTTCATTGGCATAGCGTGCCGCCAGTGCGGGGTTGATCGCGGCATCACGTAATGCTTCGGCCGATCGCAAGGGTATGAGGAGCTGCTCGAACCCCGTGTCCATCCACACCGGCGACTCGGCGATCGCGCTCGCCGGTAGACTCACAAGCTGGCCGAGTTCGTTCGCGGATGCCTCCACACGCTTCCACCTGGGCGCGTTGGCTTTCAACGTAAACACCTCACCCCGGCAAGCCACCGGAATGATCCCTGCCTTCATTTCCAGGGTAATGTGCTCCGCCGCTTCGTGATGATCGCGCACCACCGCGGCGCTGCCCAGGGTAGGATGGCCCGCGAAAGGAAACTCCGTCATGGGAGAGAAGATCCGCACGCGTGCCGTGGCTTGCTGCGATGGCAACAAGAACGTCGTCTCGGAAAGATTAAACTGCAAAGCCAATGCTTGCATGAGCTCATCGCTCATGCCGCGCGCGTCCTCGAACACGCACAGTGCATTACCCGCCAAGGAGCTTTCGGCGAAGACGTTGAGCAGGCGGTATTTGTAAGCCATCAAGTGTTGCCAAGGTTCCAATCCGGGGCCATGGGGG
This sequence comes from Burkholderiales bacterium, assembly GCA_046160525.1. Lineage (GTDB taxonomy): Bacteria > Pseudomonadota > Gammaproteobacteria > Burkholderiales > SHXO01 > SHXO01. Next base: position 4,234 of record JBJXGQ010000323.1, on the reverse strand, counting down.
CGGACGCAAGGCTAGTATCGAAGAAACTTAATGGTAGCCTAAGCATCATGAAAAAGAACTCCAAATTCTGGGTGCCAGCGCTCCTATGGTGTACCGCCTTTGTGCTCGCTAGTTGCGCCACCATTATCAAGGGCGGCAAGCAAGAAATCCATGTCGCCACCGACCCATCTGGAGCTCAATGCGAGTTGAAACGCAACGGGCAGGTCCTCGGAGTGGTCAATCCCACACCTGGCTCCGTAAGCGTGAGCAAAGGCGCCGACAGCATCGAAGTGGCTTGTACCAAGGATGGACACCTTCCGGGGACCGAATATATTTCATCCAGCTTTAACTCGGTTACTTTCGGGAATTTGATCATTGGCGGGCTCGTGGGCGTGGTGGTCGATGCCTCCAGTGGTGCCAACTACGACTATGCGACGGATGTATACGTAAAGCTGGCCCCCAAGGAATTTCAATCCGCCGAGCAACGTGATTCTTACTTCGATGCTTGGCGCAGCGAACTCTTGCAAGACGCAACACGTGCCAAAGCAGCCATCACCAAGCAATGCAAAGGAGCCAACTGCGCCGACCTTGAGAAACAGGCGGAAAATCAGGTCCAAGCTGTCATGGCCGAGATCGAGGTGGCCCGCACCGAAACCGCTATAAAGACGCCCCCGTCCTCGCCTGCCACCCCAGTGTCTCGGGAAACGCCCCCGGACCCAGGCGCCATTGGCAAAGGCACCAAGTGGAAATACCGTGTCTTGGATCGTGGAAGGCAAGTGGGAACCCTCGTCATCGAGGCAAGAGACGTTAGCCGGGACGCTATAACGGAACGCATCACCCAAGAAGGCTCCAAGGCATTCCAAGTGGAGCGAACAGTAGGCGCTAGCAATCGTATGGATTCCTTTCAGGCCACTGTCGTCTTGCCCGGCGGATCTCAATATCTTGAGTTGGCGCCCTATTTCTCCGCGGATCCCACGGATCCCATTGGTAAGACTTGGCGTGACCTTCCCGCCGAGTTGTACGTTCGTGCGCTGGGTACACAAAGACTTTCAATGGAAGTGCGTCTCGCGGCACGGGAGGCGGTCGTGGTCCCCGCCGGGACGTTCGACACCATACGTTATGAAGCGCAATCGCCGTCCATAAACAACCCTGGCGGCGATTTCAAACTCAAATGCACGTATTGGTACGCACCTCGCGCAAAGCGCACCGTAAAAATGGAGATCGCCGTGTTGTCTTCCAACGATATGAAAATTGGCTCGAAGGATATTTACGAACTCACATCCTACGAGCCGGTACGGTGATGCCGGTTCAACCCATGACAGGCCCAATGAATATCCTTACCCGCCTTGGGGCGCCATTATTGGTCTGCCTACTGGCTGTTCCGCTTTTCACCGTACCTGCGTGGAGCCTGGACGTCACCGACATTTTCGTCCAAGCCAAAACTCAGATTGTGATCGTCACGGCCTACGATTCCAAGCAGGCCAAGATTGCACAGGCGAACGCGATTGTGATTGCGCCACAGGAAGTCGTGACTCACTGCCATGTCGTCAAGCAATCTCAACGTATCGATGTGATTCATGCCGGCAATATCCAGCAGGCCCGGGTGCGGTTCATGGACCTGGATCGAAATATCTGCCAGCTCGCGCTTGAGTATCCTCTTCCAGGAACCGCACCTGCCGCCATGATGGTTCCGTCATCCCAGGTGAAGGTTGGGCAACCGGTCTATGCTGTTGGAACTCCTTATGGGCAGGACTACACCATCGTGCGCGGTATCGTGGCGGGCGTTCGGGACAAGGCCGGGGACAATGCAAAGCTTATCCAAACGGACGTTGCCGTCGCTTCAGGCTCCTCGGGTAGCGGCCTATTCGATCAAGAGGGCAGGTTGGTTGGAATCGTTACCGCCGGACTGGCCGATGCGCAGAATTTGAACCTTGTATTACCCACGGAGTGGATCACGGAGCTTGCCAAGCGAAATCTGGATCGCATCGCAACAGGAGCTAGCGCGCAACCGGATGCCGCGCCAGACGCAAGCCCGGCCACACCCGCCCCCCCAAGTCCTGCTGCCTCGCCGCTCACCGAACTTAAGGTTGGGTCATTGTGGAAGTACCGAATGATGACCGGTTCAAAATCGCTTGGCACCGTGACCTTCGAAGTCACTGGCGTCTCCGATGACAAGATCAAAGAGCGCATTACCCGGGAGGGTTACAACAATTTTCGTGCTGAGCGCGTGGTGAATGTAACTAACGGCCCAGAGAGATTCCAGCCGGTCATCGTGCTGCCAGGTGGTTACCAGGTACCCGAAATCGCACCATATTTTCCTGCCAACGCGAAGATTCGCACAGGCGCGCAGATGGAAGACGTAAATGGCGAATACTACCTCCCCATCTTTGGGAAGCGATCGATCGCAACACAGGTCAGAGTGGCGGCACAGGAGAGAATAACTGTCCCGGCAGGCCAGTTCGAATCATGGCGCATCGACACCCTGTCGGGACCCATGAACTACCAGACCGGAGCCGCCTACAAGGTGAAGTGCACCTACTGGTACGCACCGCGAGCAAAGCGCACGGTAAAAATGGAGATTGAAGTACTGTCGGCTTTGTCCACGGGCCGATCCAAGGAAACCTATGAACTTCTGTCTTTCGATCTGGGTAAGTAGCATCCCAGTGGCTCATGGGGGCTAGCGCCAGCGCGAACTCGCCTGTGTATCGTGCCCTCTGGAGCACGCTGTTCATCACGTGGATCTGTTACCGGGTAAACGATGCGTGGGCACTCGAACCCAACGAGATCTTCAAGCAAACCAAGCCGGGTGTGGTCGTCATCCATACTTACGACGCCAAACAATCCAAGCGCGCGCAGGCCAGCGGAATCCTGGTCGCGGGAGCGGAGGTGGTAACCAATTGCCATGTGGTGAGGAAGGCCAGCCGTATCGAAGTTGTTCAAGGCGCCCATATGCGAGAGGCACGTATGCATTACCAGGATCTGGAAAGAAATCTCTGCCAGATCTCATTGGATTCGCCCCTGCCTGAAGCCAAGCCGGTCACCGTATTCGTGCCTTCCACGGCCGTGGAACCCGGACAGTCCGTCTTCGCGGTGGGCTCTCCCTTCGGACAAGAATATACGATCGTTCGCGGCATGGTGGCGGGAATCAAGAATAAGGCTGGGGAAAGCGCCAAGCTCATACAAACGGATGTCGCGGTTCCTCCCGGATCGAGCGGCGGCGGTTTATTCGACCAGGAAGCACGATTGGTGGGCATCATGACGGCGGGGCTCACGGATGCGCAGAATCTGAATATTGTCCTTCCCTCGGAGTGGGCATTGGAATTGCCAAGGCGCAACGCCGAATACGCTCCTTCAGAGATGGATTCGGGCGCCCTACCGAAATCCGATGAGAGCGAACACAAGGACGCCGGACCGGCCCAGTGGCGGCCAATGGCCGGCGAGCGCTGGGTCTACAGAGCCACCGAGAAATCGCGCAATCTAGGATTGGTCACTATAGAAGTTTTGCGTGTAACGGGTTCCAAGATTAGGGAGCGCATCACCCGCGAAGGGCACAACTCCTTTCGCGCCGAGCGCGACGTGGAGCCTGTGTTCGATCCAACCAGGTTCTATCCTTCGGTTTCATTACCCGGAGGGTATCAATTTGTAGAACTATCCCCCTATCTGCCTCCCGGAACCCAGATCAAGGTTGGGCAATCCTAGAGACGTCCCCGCCGACATCATGTTCAACACCATTGGCCGGAAAACCGCGGTTTCCGAAGTGCGTGCGGCGCGCCAAGAGACCATTCTGGTGCCCGCTGGGCGCTTCAGCGCTTGGCGCATCGAAACCTTATCTGGCGTGCTGGCGGGCAATACCGTAGTCGAATGTACATTTTGGTATACGCCAGAAATGGCGCGCACCGTGAAGATGAATCTCAAGATTCAATCGGTCTACATCTCGCTGCGGACGGACGAGACCTACGAACTCATGTCGTACCAGCAGGGAAGCAAAACTAAATAGCAAGCCTGGCTAGAAGCTTGTCGTGGACGCCTCCAAATCCGCCATTGCTCATGACGAGCACTTGATCGGTTTCTCGGGCCGTTGCCGCAATGGCTTCGGCCAACTGATCGAGACCGGAATAACACTTAGCCTTGGTACCCAGAGGCGCCAAGGCTGCCGCGGCATCCCAGTCAATGCCACCGGTGTAGCAGAAGACTAAGTCAGCATCCTTCAAGCTCCCCGGTAGTGCCGCCTTCATCACGCCGAGCTTCATGGTGT
>JBJXGQ010000322.1:0-2808 GCA_046160525.1 Burkholderiales bacterium | reverse complement strand
TGGCGGCATCGCTTTTCGTGGTGACTTTGTTCGATCCCTTCGCTGTCATGGCTCCGGGATTTTGGTTGTCCTTCGGCGCGGTGGCGTTGATTACTTACGCCAGCGTGCATCGCACCGGCATTCCTTCGCGCGCGATGCGATGGGTCAGTGCGCAGTGGGCGCTGACGCTAGGATTGATACCGCTGCTACTCGTGTTGTTTGCGCAGGTCTCTATCGTCTCGCCTATCGCCAACGCCTTCGCCATTCCGCTGGTGAGTTTGGTGGTAGTGCCGCTAACTCTTCTCGGCGTGCTGCTGCCGGTGGATTTTGCGCTGCTCGCCGCCGGATGGGTCATGTCCTTTTGCACCGGTCTATTGCAGTGGCTCGACGCAACGCCCCTGGCTGTGTGGCAGCAGGCAAGTCCTCCCCTGTGGACGGTTGCCGTCGCGCTACTCGGTGTGTCATGGCTGCTGGCGCCGCGCGGATTTCCCGCCCGCTGGATGGGCGTCATGGCGATGGTTCCCATGTTCCTCACCGTTGCGCCCGCGCCTAAGCAAGGAGAGGCGTGGCTGGATGTTCTGGATGTGGGCCAAGGCCTAAGCGTAGTGGTGCGTACCGCGCAGCACACTTTGTTGTTCGACGCGGGGCCTGCCTACTCGGAGGAATCCGATGCGGGCGACCGTGTGGTAGTGCCCTATCTACGGGCGGAGGGTATTGCGAAGCTTGCCGGATTGATCGTCAGCCACGACGACAACGATCATTCCGGCGGAGCGGACTCGGTACTGCGGATGCTGCCCGTTGAATGGATGGCGTCTTCTTTAGCGCGAGACCATCCGCTCAATAGGTTGGCCAAGCAACCGGTGCGCTGCGTGAGCGGCCAGCGCTGGCAATGGGACGGTGTCGGTTTTGAGATGCTGCATCCCGCCGCCGCGAGCTACGACGATGCGCGCATCAAGGACAACAATCGCAGTTGCGTGTTGCGCGTATCCGTCCCAGGTGCCAGCGCCTTGATTCCGGCGGACATCGAAGGCCCGGCGGAAGCCTGGCTTTTACGCGAGAGCGCCCAATCACTGCGCTCGGATATCTTGATCGCGCCCCACCACGGCAGCGGAACCTCCTCCACGGAACCCTTCTTGCGCCACGTGGCTCCAAAGTTCGCGGTGTTCACCAACGGCTACCGCAACAGTTTTGGCCACCCCAAGGATGAGGTGGTGCAACGCTACCGTGACCTTGGGGCCAAGCTCTATCGCAGCGACCAGCATGGAGCCATACAATTTCGCATGAATGAAAATGCCATCGAGGCAAGCGCCTGGCGCGAGCAAGAGCGTAGATATTGGAGAGGGCGATGACGGCGCAGTCGAGGCAAGCCACCGGCGGCACGCAGTCCGATGCATGGTTGGCCAGTGCGCAAACGCGGTTTGCGGGCGCTGAGCATGCGCTGCTGGCGCGCGCCGCCGAATTGGCCAAATCCCAGTTCGGCGAGCGCCTCATGCCCACGGGCGAGTCTTATCTGAATCACGCACGCGAAGTGGCTGGCATCCTCGTGGGCATGTCCTTGGACGCGGAGAGCATCGCGGCTGGGTTGCTGGCGGCCCTGCCCGCCATTCGGGCGGATGCCGTAGCCCACGTGCGCGAGAACCTGAGCGCGGGCGTGAGCCAATTGGTGGAAGGGGTGGCGGCCATGGCGCATATCCAGTCCCTGCGCGGCCAGGTGGATAGCGCCGCGAAACCCGAGGAACGTTCCAGCCAGTTGGAAATCCTGCGCAAGATGTTGCTGGCCATGGTGCAGGATATTCGGGTGGTGTTGATCAAGCTGGCCGACCAGACCCAGCAACTGCGTTACCTGGTGGGGCGCGGGGACGTGTCCCAGCGCAAGCTCGCGGGGCGCGATGCCGCCGATTTGTTCGCGCCGCTCGCCAACCGGCTTGGCGTGTGGCAACTCAAATGGGAGCTGGAGGACTTAGCCTTTCGTTGCGCCGATCCTGATACCTACAAGCGCATCGCGCGCGAGTTGGACGAAAAGCGCACGGACCGCGAGAGTTTCATCGCGCAGGTCACGCAGGTGCTGCGCGATGAACTCAAGGCCCATGGCATCGAGGCTGAAGTCACCGGAAGGCCCAAGCACATCTACAGCATCTACAAAAAGATGCAGCGCAAGGATTTGGCGTTGAAGGATCTCTTCGACGTGCGCGGGGTGCGAATACTGGTTGGGGACATCAAGGATTGCTACGCCGCCCTGGGTTTGGTGCATAGCCTGTGGACCCCACTGCCCAAGGAGTTCGACGACTACATCGCCAAGCCAAAGCCTAACAACTACCAATCCCTGCACACCGCCGTGGCGGGCCCCGATGGCAAGGTGCTGGAGGTGCAAATTCGCACCCAAGAGATGCACCAGCACGGCGAACTTGGGGTGGCCGCGCACTGGCGCTACAAGGAAGGCGCGAGCAAGGCCGGGAGGGGAAAGGGCTTCGATGACAAGATCGCATGGTTGCGGCAAATACTGGATTGGCGCGAAGGCTTGTTGAATGTTTCCGATCTCGCGCAACACTTTCGCCAGGAGTTGTTCAACGACACGGTCTATGTGCTGACCCCGCAAGGGCGCGTCGTGGATCTGCCGAAAGGTTCCACGCCCGTGGATTTCGCCTATCACCTTCACACCGAACTGGGACACCGTTGCCGGGGTGCCAAGGTGGACGGCGCCATCGCGCCGCTGGTCTACGCGCTTTCCAACGGGCAAACGGTGGAGATCATCGCCGCCAAGGTGGGAGGGCCCAGCCGGGACTGGTTGAACCCCGAGCTACATTTCGTGGCCAGTGGCCGGGCACGCTC
>JBJXGQ010000321.1:0-13567 GCA_046160525.1 Burkholderiales bacterium | reverse complement strand
CCCCCCCCCCAGCGCTGGGCCCGCCCGAACCCGCCCATTTCAGGGAATAAATCCTTCACACGATTGAGTAGCGACTCGCAGCGCGAAGCCGTTACGTTGGTGTCGTAGCCCGCCAATTCCGCGGTGCCCGCCGCACGCAAGCGTAACCCTAGCCGGGAGCATGCGATCTTGAAAGCCTCGTGGGTGACGCTCACTTGGGGGGCGTGGTAGGGATTCTCTATGGGGATCGTCACGGAGTAGCCCTTTACTGGAAAAACCGGGATATGAATGTCCAGGTTGCGCAGCAGCAAGGGGCTATAGCTTCCGAGACACACCAGGTAGGCGTCGGCCGTGAGAGTTTCCGCACGGTCTTGCAAATCGCGCACTCGAACGCCGCGGATCCTGGAAGGCGAAAACTCGAACCCAACCACTGTCGAACCAAACCGGAATTGCACGCCATGGGCGATGGCATACTCCTCCATGGCCCGGGTGAATGCATGGGCGTCGCCGGACTCGTCATCCGGAGCGAAAGTCCCTCCCACCAATGTCATTTTGGATTTGGCCAGCGCGGGTTCGGTCTTGATGCATTGCTTGGCGTCGAGCACGTCGATGCGGCAACCCATTTTCGAGTACATCTGGGCGTGACTGGCCGCCTTGTCGAAGGCCTTGAGTTCGCTGTGCAGATGCAAGATACCCGTTTCGAGATAGTTGTAGCGAATACCCGACTCTACGCGTAGCTTCTTGAGGATATTGCGGCTGTATACCCCCAGGGACAACAGCTGCAATGTATTGCGGTGCGTGCGCCCCGGAAGGCATTCGCGCAAAAATCGTAACCCCCACTTCCACTGCGCGGCGTCGGCGCGCAGCCGAAACAACAAGGGCGCGTCTTCGCGTCCCAGCCATTTCAGAATCGTCATGGGCGCGCCCGGATTAGCCCAAGGTTCCGCGTGACTCGCCGAGATCTGCCCCGCGTTGGCGAAGCTGGTTTCCATTCCCGCCACCGGCTGCCGGTCCACCACCACCACTTCGTGCCCGAGTTGGGAGAGGAACCACGCGCTCGTGGTTCCCACCACGCCCGCGCCCAGGACCAACACTTTCATTGTTCTGCTTCCCTTGTTGAATGCATTATTGATCGCAGCCCATGATTGAGGGCGAATCATGCCCGGCCTGGCCGCCAATCGCAACAATTCAAGTTAATCTAGCACCTGATCACGCAAGGTAACGCAACATGCCCGATGCCAAAGTAGACCCCCAATTGGAAGCTGAGATCATCTCCGCGGTAAATGGCAATGCGAAGGCCTTGGAGGATCTCACCTCCACCCTGGTGCGCTTTCCAAGCCTCATGGGAGAAGAAGCCAGCGCCCAGGATTTCATGGAAGGCTTGTTCCAAGGCCTGGGTCTGAAAACCGACCGCTTCCCGGTGGACCCAAAAACATTGGAGGGAATGCCAGGATACGCTCCCGTGACGGGCCACTGGCACCGGCATGACAATGTCGTGGGCGTGCATGCACCGCGGAAAGTCGCAGGCCGCTCCTTGATCCTCAACGGGCACATCGACGTGGTTCCCGTGGGCGCGGAAGAACTCTGGGCATCGCCGCCCTTCGAGCCACGCGTGGACAAAGGAAGGCTCTACGGCCGGGGAGCGGGTGACATGAAGTCGGGAATCGCCGCTTACGTCATGGCTTATCGCAGCCTACGCCAGCTCGGGCTCGAACCAGCCGCTCCAGTCTACCTGCAGTCGGTAGTGGAGGAAGAGTGTACAGGTAACGGAGCCTTGGCCTGCTTGGCGCAAGGTTACCGGGCGGATGCCGCGATCATTCCCGAGCCCTTCAACGAGACAGTGCTACGCGCTCAGGTGGGCGTGCTGTGGTTGAGTGTCGAGGTGCTAGGACGGCCTGCCCATGTTTTCCAGGCCCAGCGCGGGATCAACGCCATCGAGGCCGCCTTCACTCTCTACCAAGGACTCAAACGCCTGGAAGCGCAGTGGAACGAGCCCGCGAACCGGCATCCCGCGTTCGCGCAGCACGAGCGGCCCATCAACTTCAATCTCGGGAAAATTCGCGGCGGCGAATGGCACTCATCGGTAGCGACCCGCTGCGTGATGGACATTCGCGCAGGCTTTTATCCTGGGATGAGCGTCAAGGAAGCCCAGCATGCAGTGGAATCCGCGCTACGACAAACCGCGCTGGAACATCCCAAGCTAGGCGAAGCGATTGTGCGTGTGACCTACGCTGGCTTGCAATCGGAAGGTTGTCTCGTGGATACCACGCATCCGTCCATCGGTGTCTTGCGCGCAAGCCATGAAAAAGTGTGCGGCTCGCCGCCGCAGTGGATGGACATGTCAGGCACCACTGACATCCGTGTGTTCAATCTCTACGGGGCCACACCGGCCACCTGCTACGGCCCAGAGGCAACGCACATTCATGGCATTGACGAATCGGTGAGCCTGGAAAGCACGCAGCGCGTATGCACGGTGCTAGCGCTTTTCATGGCTCGCTGGTGCGGGGTAAATCGCGCGTAAGGCCGCCCCCGGGCAGGTGCATAGCGTCCTGAGCAGCAGGCTGCGAAGCATAGCGGTAGCACATGCGCCCATCACCTTTAGCGCGGTACATGGCGGCATCCGACAACCGCAATAACGTCTCCAGGTCGGTGCCATCCCCAGGATATTCGGCGATACCGATGCTGCCACCGGCCCGCAGAGAATCCTCATCACCCGTGGCAATGGGTTCGGCGAGCCGCGCCAAGATTTTATCGGCCACGCCGGAGAGGGAAGCCCGGTCCGCCACATCGCTCACCAAGAGCACGAACTCATCGCCGCCCAAACGCGCAACGGTATCTGTCTCCCGCACAACCTCACGCAGCACCTGCCCAATACTCACCAGGAGCGCATCGCCTACGTCGTGCCCCAGGGTATCGTTGACCTGTTTGAATTGATCTAAATCCAGCAGCAGGACGCCCAAGGTCTTCTGGTTGCGCTTGGCTTGCGATGCGGCTTGGCTGAATCTTTCCTTCAGTAGCGCCCGGTTGGGCAAGCCCGTCAAGGGATCGTGGTGAGCAAGTTGGGTGAGACGTTCCTGGGCCTTGCGCCGCTCGGCCACTTCCGAGGCCAACTCCAAGTTCGCGGCGTGAAGCTCGCCGGTTCTTTCTTCTACGCGTTCCTCCAGCACGCGCTCGGATTCCCTAAGGGTGTGCAATAAGGCTTCTTGCGCGATTTCCTTCTCCCGGCGAGCCTGGGTAATGCGGTAACCCAACGCGAAAGAGAGGAGGATCATTTCCAAGGCGGAACCCACCTGGAACCCGTACACCGTCAGAAAATGCGGCGGCAACCACGTCAGGGATCGCATTACATAAGCAAGCGAAGCCAGGATCATCGGCGTCCAGGCCAGCAGGAAAAAGCGTGCCAGCGGATCGCCGCGCCGCATGCACACCACGCACACGATCAGAAGCAGCAGAACATGCAGTACCAAGAGGGCGGAGAGCGCTCGAAATGCGTGAGCGTAGCTCACCACGCCCAAATTAAGAAAGGCAACACTGATCGCTATGAGCGCGGAGCTGGTGAGCAGCTTGTCGAGCCTGGGAGCGTTGAAAGCGGTATGCAGAAAATTCCGCGTAAAGGGCACCGTAGCCGCAAGCGCCAGAAGAGCAAGCGTCACGGGAGCACGATTGTTCCAGACTACGGAATCCGGCCATAGATATTGAAAGCCGTAACCGAACGTCGCGACGTACACCATGACAAAGGCCACGGTGGCGAAGGTGTAGTACAAATAGCTGCGATCACGGATGGAGAAGTACACGAGCAGGTTGTAGATCCCCAGGGAAACTAGGCACCCGAAGAAAATTCCCGCCCACAGCAAGGCCTTATTCTGCTGCTCGCGCAGCTCATGCTCGTCGTATAGCGCCAGGGGAACGGTGATGGAGCCGCTAGATGTGACCCTCAGAAAAAACTCGCGCGTTTCACCCGGCGCTACCGAAAGCTCGAACACGTGGTTGGGCACTTTGATGGGGCGCTCGTGGAATGCCAGGGTGTCGCCGCTACGCTGGATCTGAATCTCTCCTTTCTTGCCAAGGGAGTACAAGTCCGTTTGGTCCAGCGGCGGAAAATCGATCTCCAAGAACCAGCGGTGTACGCTGGCATGCGGGGCGCGCACGGCAAAGCGAAACCAATAGGCGGCGGCGGAACTGCCGAAGTTCGGATTGCCGGAAGGATGGGGGAGGAAGGAGGCCTTGGCGCTTCCCCGCATTACATCATCGATGCCAAGGGTCTTACCCGGATCGGCCAGGTACCACAACGCACCCTTGAGGGAGTGCGTACCGCCGCTCTCGCTGAGAAGCAAGGGGCCGGGATCTTGGGCGTGGGTGATTGCCGCCGCCAGTAGGAACAGCCCGCCCAAAATTACCCGCCAAGCGTGACCGAACCTGTTCCGCACGCAAGCCAGCCTAACGGTGCGCACGAAAGTTAGTCCAGCAAGTCCGGTTGCTCATCGACGATCCAATCGTACAAGGGTTGAAAAGAAATCCATCCGGCCTCCGGCGTCCCGCCTTGTTCACGCGCGTAGAGCGCCTCTGCATGGGGAATGGGAATGGGCTTGCCGGCCGCTTGCGCGAGCAACTGCGCCTGGCAGCATCGTTCCATGGCCAGATACCACCAGGCGGCTTCGTCCACCGTTTGCCCCGCTGCCAGATTACCGTGATTGCGCAAGATCAAAGCTTTCTTGTTTCCCAGCGCTTGGGCCCGATGAGGGAAAGATTCGACACTTTGGCCCTGCCGAAGTGCATACCATAGGAGTTGCACCAGAAACAATCGGGGCGTAAGGGATCGCGCGCCGTCATGTGCCCGGCCACCCCTTCGTCAAGACCGTACTTCGCGAACAAGCGCAGGGCCGCCGCGAGCCTTTGCTTAACGTGCAAGCGCTCCTCCTGCGCGTTCGCGAACTTCGGAGCCTCGGGCCGGTAGGCCTGCATCCTCATTCATCCCTCCGTTGGTCCTACAAATTTGTCTGGCTCAGAATCCGCGTATTAGCTTGCTCGCTCACGGTTGTCTCAGGCTTGCAATGACTACAGCAGTTAGCGGCAATGTGTTCAAGACCCGTGTCGCATAACGACTTTGTGAAACGGACCCGAGTGGCCCTTGTATTGGAAACACCATGTTAGCGCCAACTGAAAAAATAAAATTTTCAATTCCACGGTTGGCCTCAATATACTCGCCCCATCTTTCAAGAACTCTTCAAGAGGGGGAAACGGTTACTGGCTGTCCGATATCCGTCGGGCCCTGTCGAGGGCGCATCTTTTCCGCAAGCCAGCCAGCAGTTGCCGTCACCCCGCCTAGATGTTTGCCTCCTGCATCATGCAAGACCTAGATGAAATGACCCAGGAGCAGCTCGCCGCGCGGCTCCGCGTGGTGGAAGCTTATCTTTCGGCGGCTCGCGATTTGTCTATGTTGTCCGCGGGCGAGAGCACCTCGTCTCCCATCGAACAAGATTTTGCCGTCCACCGCGCCTTGCGCTTCTTGCACCGTAGCAGCATGGCGGCTTTCATTTATGAGATTCAAGGAGATCTGAGGCTACTGGACGCCAATGAAACCTTTGCGTCCTTGGCCGGTTTTACGGGGAAGGATTACCGTTCCTTTAGCGTCCTCGATCTGTTCCCCGCGGAGGCTCGCCCAAGACTGGCACAACTGCTGGCCAAACCCAGGCCCCACGGATTCAGCGGCACCGGAATTTGGCGCGGAGCCAGCAAGGAAGGCAAGCCACGCGCGATGTACGCCAGCGGCCACGATCTCATATTTCAGGGGCGCGAAGCCCGTTTCGTTCTACTCTACCCCGCGCAAGAGGAAGTGGATTTCAAAGCGCTACTCGGGCAAGTAGCCGCCGCCATTCCCAGTGCGATTTTTCTACGCACCGCCGGGGGAACCATCCTTTCATGGAACGAAAGCGCCGAACAATTACTGGGCTATTCGGCTAGGGATGTTGCTGGCCGCAACGAGCAAATGCTGTATGCGCCCGAGGAATTGGCTTCCATCCAGGCGCATATCGAAGCTTCGTTACGCCAGGGAAACCGCCTTGAGCACAGCGCGAAATTTCGCCATGCAGACGGATCCATCCTGTCCCTTGACATTTCCGCCACACCCTTGCCCGAAGACGCCGGGCACATGAGCGTATGGGTATTGCGCCGCACCCAGCCCGCGCAAGTGACACAAGGCGAAGCGGTTTCCGCCAGCGCCAGCGCCAGCGCCCGCGAGTGGCGTTGGGAACAAGACAATCAACTTGCGTTCAGCTATTACTCCGAGGAGGCGGAGAACGGGCCCGATCCCCAATTGGGGTCCGTACTGGGTAAGAGCTTGTTCGACCTGCCCATCCGCTGGCTATCGGTGGAGGACAAACGGCACCTCGAACGCGCGCTCTCCTCCAAGCAACCCTTTCAAGATGTCGAGATCCGCATTCCAGGGGAAGGCGGTAGGGAACGCTCCGTGGTCCTGTCGGGGGGCCCAGTCTTCGACGAGCGCGGAAATTTTCTGGGTTACCGGGGCGTAGGCAGGGACCTCACCCAGCGCCGCAGGCAGGAGGCGCAGATCCAATTGTTGTCGGCCCTCCTGCGCACCTCCGAGGACGCGATTTTTTCCCTGAGCGCGAACTTGAGCGTGGTGAGCTGGAATCCCGGCGCGGAGCGTCTACTGGGCTACCGCGCCAGCGAGATCGTGGGAAAGCGCTTCGTCATGCTCACCGCGCAACCCTTGGACGAACTTTCCGCGCGCGCCAGCGAGGCAGCGGAATTCTCCAAGCCAGACATCGTCATGCGCGCTAAGGATGGGCACGAAGTGCAGGCCGGCATCCAATGCGCTCCCGTGCGTAACGCCCGGGGAGACGTGTTGGGCTGGGCCATCATTGTGCGCGACAGTCATGCGAGCAAGTTTCTACAGCAGACTCTGAACGAAAGAGTTACCCGCCTATCCCAGGCGTTGCAATCCGCCCGCCTTTACCTATGGGATTGGGATAGCGCCACCGGTGCCACCACTTACGACGAAGAATTCATCCGCATGCTTGGTTACGCGGAGGAGGATTTGCCCGCCGACGCGGGACCTTTCGCCGGAATGATCGAAAGCAGCGATGCGCCCAACCTGTTCAAGGCCCTGAGACCCGTTCAGCACGGGGAAGCGCAGAGCTGCGAGACCGAGTTCCGGGTGTGGAAGAAGAACGGGGAACAGATCTGGATCGCAGTGCGCGCCACCGCGGCGGCAAAGGGTGAGCAAGGTCACGTCCCTCGCGTGCTGGGTACCTGCCGTGACATCACGGCACGCAAGCGGCGCGAACAAGCACAGGCGGTATTTTCCGCGGTACTCGACGCGGGTGGTGATGCCGTGTTCAGCCATTCCCCGGACGGCGTCGTGCTCGCCTGGAACTCCGGCGCGCAACGCATGCTCGGCTATAAAGCCTTCGAAATACTCGGACAGAACCACGACGTATTGGTCCCCGATGAATTGAAGGAGCAGTACGAGGGAATCGTGCAGCGCCTTGCCGGGGGCGAAGCGGAAATAAAACTTCGCACGACCCGGCGCCACCGCAACGGCCACCCGGTGCGCACGGCACTGTCCCTGGCACCGTTGAGAGACCCGGCCGGATCGGTCCACGCCATCGCCGTCGTAGCCCGCGACATCACCACCGAATCCGAGGCAGATCTGCTGGCTGGGCGCCTGGCCCATATCGTCGAATCCTCCCAGGATGCCATCATCAGCTTCGACAGCCATGGAAACATCGCATCTTTCAACCGCGGCGCGCAACGCATGCTGGGTTACGAGGAAGGCGAAGTGATGGGCAAGAGCGCGGGGGAGATCTTTAACCAACGCGTGGTGGAAGTAGTGGACGCGGTATTGCGCCAACCTGGAACAGGCCAGTCCATCACGCAGTTCGAGACCCAGCAAACGCGCAAGGATGGCGTCATCATCGATGTGGCCACCAGTTTTTTCCCTTTGTTGGAAGGAAATACCGTCGTGGGTGCCGGGTGCATCACGCGAGATATTTCCGACCGTGTACAGGCTGAACGCGCGCTCAAGCACAGCGAGGCGCGTTTCCGCTCCCTGGTGGATGCGACCCACCAAGCGGTATGGATCACCAACGCCCAGGGCGAAATGCTGATCGGCAATCCCTCGTGGCAGAGCTATACGGGGCGCAGCTTCGAGGAATCGCGCGGGAAGGGCTGGCTGGAGGCAGTCCATCCCGATGACCGCGAGCATGCGATGCTGCGCTGGGCCTCCGCCCTGGCCGGCGGCTCCATCTACGAGTGCCCGCAGCGCGTATTGCGCGCCGACGGCCAATGGCGCCAGATGATCGCCCGCGCCGTGCCACTGCTAGGCGAGGATGGCGTGATCGAGGAGTGGATCGGAACCCATACCGACATCACGGACCAGCGCAACGTCGAGGACGCCTTGCGCGAAAGCGAAGGCCGCCTGCAATCCATACTGAACAGCGCGGCCGAAGGAATCCTCGTCATCGACGACACAGGCAGCGTGGAGCGGCTCAACGTCGCCGCCCAACGCATGTTCGGCTACACGCCGGAGGATTCTCGTGACCTCGACCTCAAGCACTTGATCATAGAACTTGACCGCGAATTCGAGGGCGAAGCCTCGGAAGAGCGCTACGCCGCGTGGCTGCGACGCATGATCGGCAGCCAGCGCGACTTGACCGGCCGGCGCAAGGATGGCCGCCTTTTCCCCCTCGAACTCTCGGTGAACGAGGTCTCCGAGGGTGGAAAGGAAACTCGTTTCGTGGGAGTCGTACGCGATGTAACCGAGCGCAAATCCTGGGAGGCGCGCATTTTCCAGCTCGCCTACTCCGACGCCCTCACTGGGCTGCCCAACCGGCTATTGCTGGTGGACCGCCTCGAGCAAGCCTTGGCCGCCGCCCAGCGCAACAAGAGCTTGGTGGGAGTGCTGTTCTTCGATTTCGACGGGTTCAAACAAGTCAATGACCGCTATGGCCATCACGCCGGCGATTTGCTGCTCAAGGGCATGAGCGAGCGCCTGCGCAGCTGCGTGCGCGAAATCGACACGGTTTCCCGCCTGGGCGGGGACGAATTCGTGGTGGTGCTGCCCGAACTCAAGGAAGGTGCGGATGCCGGCGCGGTCGCACGCAAAATCACCGCGGCCTTGAGCCAGCCCTTCCGCATCGAGAATCACGACATCGGCGTCACGCTGACGGCCGGTATCAGCATCTACCCGAATGACGGCGAGAGCGCGGAGATCCTCATCCGTAACGCCGACACCGCCATGTACTTCGCCAAGGAAGCCGGCAAGAACCGGTTCCGGTTCTTCAATCCCGGCCTCCAGTCGCTGCACTAAAATAAGCAGCCAGCGGCCAGGGAGTGTTCTGGCCGTGTATCCTTTGGCCTTCGGTTCAGAGGGAAATGCTATGTTCAGACTATTCGCGAAGCCCCTACTTTTTTTGTCGTGCGCCAGCCTCGCGCACGCCGCCACCGCCGGCCAGCGCCTGGGCCCCGGCCCGGCAAGTTGGAGCGGTGACCTGCAATCCATTTCCGCCAGCGATTGGAGCGAAGACCGCGCCGCTCACCTGCTAGAACGCGCGGGATTCGGCGGTACGCCCGAGGAAATCGTGCGCCTCGCCGCCATGACGCCCAAGCAGGCGGTGGCCATGTTGGTACGCCCGAAGAACATTCCCAACGATCTGCCCGCCTTCGATCATTCCGGCGTTCACGATGAAGGGATCGAACCCTTTCCCGTGAGCCGCCCCGCCACCACGGACCAAGCTAAAGCCAAGGGCGAAGCCTTGGGCGTGAAGGTGAAGCCCGCCGGCAACCGGCCTTTGCAACCAGTGGTGAATAAATTCTTCTACTGGCTGCGCGCCAGCCGCCTGGAGACCAACCGGGTCGCCTATTGGTGGGCCAACCGCATGGTGGCCACGCAACGGCCCCTGGAAGAAAAGATGGCGCTGTTCTGGCACGGCCACTTCGCCACCAGCGAAGAGAAAGTGCGCGACTACCGGAAAATGCTCATCCAGGTGCAGATGTTCCAGAACAAGGGATTGGGTAATTTCCGCGACTTGGTCATCGGCGTGGCGCAAGATCCCGCCATGCTGGCCTATCTGGATGCCGGCGTGAACGTCAAGGGTGCACCCAACGAGAACTTCGCGCGCGAGATCATGGAATTGTTCACCATGGGTGTGGGCAACTACAGCGAGAAGGATATTCGCGAGGCCGCGCGCGCCTTCACCGGCTGGAACTATGCCGATACCAAGTTCGTCGTCAACCGCGACCAGCACGACGATGCCGAGAAAATGCTGCTGGGCAACCGCGGCCGCTTCGACGGCGTGCAGGCCATCGGCATCATCTTGCAACAGAGCGTTACCGCCGAGTTTCTCGCGGGCAAGATTTACCGTTTCTTCGCGAGCGACGAGATCACGCCGGACATGCGCAAGAAACTGGGCGCGGTACTGCGCGATAACCGCTACGAGATCGCGCCGCTGTTGGAAACCATTTTCCTCTCGAAGGATTTCTACAGCGCCTCCGCGATGGGTTCGCGCATCAAGAGCCCGGTGGAGTTGGCGGTGTCCACCTACCGGAAACTGGGCTTGAAGGAAGTGCCCGGCGTTCCGGATTTCAACGAGGTCACCACCGCCCTCGGACAAAACCTGTTGCGCCCGCCCACGGTCGCGGGTTGGGCTTACGGACGTAGCTGGATCACCCCTGGGTTGCTGATGGAGCGGGCCAACTACATCCGCGACATCATGTTCCCCGACATCACCTACATTCCCGCGGACCGCTACCCGGTCTATCCCACCGGCAGCGAGATTCGCGCCGTACACGAGAAAATATCCCAGGGCATGGACATCTCCACCGCCACCATTCCGGAGGGCAAGGACATGAGCGGGGGCGACATGATGGCCATGTCCAACAAGATGGCCGACCGCGACGAGGATTTCAATACGCGCTACGCCAGTTACCGCGGCTGGCAAAAAGCCGTGGAGAAAGTGAAGCCCATTCCCCGCCATGTGGCACGCTTGGATCTCTCCGCCATGGTGAAGGCGAGCGGCTTGAAGACGACCGCGCAGGCCGTGGATTATTTCGCTCAGCGCTTCTTGAGCGTTCCCCTGGAAGCCGCCGGCCGCGATGCGCTGGTGGATTTCCTCAACAAGGAATTGGGCACCGCTTCCTTGAGCGCGGCGGAAACCTATATGGAAGATGGGCTACGCATGATGTTGCATCTCATGCTGAGCAGCCCCGAATATCAATTGGGTTAAGAGGAGCAACAACATGCCAACACCCCTCATGCAGCGCCGCGCACTCCTCAAGGCAGGCCTTGGCGGCTTGTGCGTTCATACGGCGGGCGTATTGCCCGGTTTATTCGGTAGTGCGGCGCAGGCCGCCACGAGAGATGGCAACGATAACCGCATTCTGGTCGTGCTCGAATTATCGGGCGGCAACGACGGCTTGAACACGGTGGTTCCCTACACCGACGACGCCTACTACCGGCAGCGGCCCACCGTGGGCATCAAGGCAAACAAGCTGCGCAAAATCGACGATCGCTTTGGTTTTAGTCCCGGCATGGCGGGCTTCGAGAATTTATACAAGGATGGCAAGCTCGCCATCGTGCATGGCTGCGGTTACGACAACCCGAGCTTCTCGCACTTCACCTCCATGGCCTATTGGCACACGGCCGCGCCCAACAGCGGGCAGGAGTACGGTTGGGTTGGGCGGCTGGCCGATACCATCAAGCCCGGCGGCGAGCGCAACTTCCTCGTTAACATCGAATCCTCGCAGTCGCTAGCCGTGCGCAGCCAGATTCACACTCCCGTGGTGTTCGACGACCCTTCCAAGTTTCAGCGCAAGAGCTTCTACCAAGAGCTTGATCTGATTGACCGCGTCAGCGACAAACCCACTACGAGCAGCACCAATCACCGCTATCTGCTTGATGTGGCGCGCGGCGCGCGCGATGCCTCGGCGCTGGTGCGCGACGCTTGGTCCAAGTACAAGACGCCGGTGGATTACGGTATCGTCCCCGTGGATTTGCCCAAGGTAGCGGCCCTTATTAACGCGGGCTTGCCCACGCGCTTGTTTTACGTCGCCTATCGCAATAATTCCTTCGATACGCACGTCCACCAAGGCGATGTCCACCAACGCCTGCTCACCTATGTCTCCGATGCCTTGTATGGCTTCATGCGCGACATGGAGCGCATCGGCCGCGCGGACGACGTGGTGGTGATGGCCTTTTCGGAATTCGGCCGCCGCGTCCCGGAGAACACCAGCCTGGGCACCGACCACGGCACCGCCGGCCCCATGTTCATCGCGGGCAAGCCCGTCAAGGGCGGGCACTATGGCACACCGGTGAGCCTCACCCAACTCACGCCCGACGACAACTTGATTCACACCGCGGATTTCCGCCGCACCTACGCCACCATGATCGAAGGCTGGTTAGGTGTTAAGGACTCCAGCCCAGTGCTCGGCGGGAAGTTCGAACCGTTCCGCGTGTTTGGATAGTAAGTGCACGACCGGCCATTCCAAAATATTGGCTGGACGGGTTCATTGCCACCGCTTCCCTCACCCTCGTTCCCTCTCCCGGAGGGCGAGGGAGGACAAGCCCTTCTCCCTCCGGGACAACACGCCGCGAAGCGGCTTGTTGCGGTGAAGGCTTACCTTCAGGTTACGCCGGAGCCATAAGGGTTGGGATGAGGAAAAGTGACGTGTCATGAATTACAAAAAGATCAAGACGACGTGACATAAGAGAACTCCATCGAAACCCTGCTCTATCTCGCTTCCGCGTTCTGGGTCGGCGCCGTCCACGCGGCCACGCCCGGCCATGGCAAGACCATTGCCGCCGCGTACATCGTCGGCGCCCGTGGCAAACCCATGGACGCCGTCATCCTGGGCATCTTCGTCACCTTGTCGCACACCAGCGGTATCGTGCTGGTGGGAGTCCTGGCCTCCATGGGTTCCGCGCATTTCGTTCCCCAGCGCATCGAGGCATGGCTGGCTTTGTTCACGGGCGTGCTCGTGATCGTGCTAGGCCTGTGGACCTTGTGGACTCAGAAAGAACTCTGGCGTCCCGCGATAAAAGGGGAAGGTGTGGGCACCCTGATGCCCGCCCTCCCCCCTCACAGTCACGATCATCCGCGCGAACACGCCCATGAACATGCCCACACTCATTCCCACGGTGAAGGCGAGGCGGGATGGCATAGCCACGGCTGGGGTATCAAGCATACGCACGCATTGCCTTCCGTGGACGGCAAGAAAATGAGTCTGTGGGTTTTAATTGGCCTAGGCGTGGCGGGTGGATTACTCCCCGACCCCGCCGCGCTGGCCATCCTGCTCTCCGCCCTCGCTCAAGGAAAAGTGATGCTGGGCCTGCTGACGGTGGTGGTGTTCAGCGTAGGTTTCGCCGCCACCTTGGTCATCGTCGGCATCATCGCCGCCAAGGTTGGCCAGAAGGTGCTTGACTGGTTAAGCGGTGCCTGGGCGGTGCGCATTCAAGTGGGCACCTCGCTCATCATCGTCGTGGTGGGCGTGGTGCTGGCAATCAATGCGATGAGGGTGCTGGGTTCGTTGAGGATCTAGGGGCTGGGGGCTGGGGGCTGGGGGCTGGGGG
>JBJXGQ010000320.1:0-4796 GCA_046160525.1 Burkholderiales bacterium | reverse complement strand
TGGCCGTGCTGCGAACGGTGCGCACGCGGGAAGACAACCGCAATGAGATCGTGCTACGTAAAGCCGTTACGGGCGAATCGCGAACCTTGTGGCCAAACGGAACCGAGTTGTCCTGGTACGAATTGGTTTCCATCGATGTGCGCAAGGAAGAGATTGTTCTATCCCGCGGGCTGCGCGAATACCTATGGATTCGTTTCGACGGCACGGTGATCCGCGCACCCGTCCACACGGGCGATGTAAACGCGCAACCCCCCACCTTCCGCTGGACCCAGGATGGCTGGTTCGCGTGGGACGCTTATCGCGAGAAAGGATCCTATGGCTTGCGGCTAAAGACGGACAAATCCGACCGCTATATCAAGGCCGAGAAGCTGCGGCGGTTAAACCACGCGGCCATCTCGCCCAGTGCGCACTACGCCGCCATGAGCCTGGAAACCGAGCACGGGCGCGTACTAACGCTACGCGATGCGGTGGCAATATTCGATATGACGGCGGGCAAGGAAATTTTCCGGCGCTATTTACCGCGCTATACACGTAGTGAAGTCGCGTTTCTGGATGACGCGTTTTTCGCTTATAGCGAACCGGGCAAGGTGCGAGTCGTACGTTTGCCGAAGATCGCGAATGCAAGCGGCGCTATGCCCCGGCAATGAAGGGCGGTAGCAGCGCTTTGTGTGCTCTAGTATGCTCGGCTCGTTAGCCCGAGCCCAAGGACATGTGGCACGAGGTGCTACTGCGGGCTAGGTCGGCGAGGGCTCGGCCAGCAACCGCGCAATCCTCGCGCCGAGCGCCATATCGTCCACCTTCCCAAACTCGTGGGCGCGCAGACGGCCAGCCCGATCGATCAGGATCAAGGTGGGCGTGCCGCGCATTTCATAACGCGCCATCGTAAGCGGCAGCGGGTCGTTGTCACGGTGCCGGTCGGTTCCCACGGGAAACGTGACGCGAAACTCGTGCACGAAGGCTCTGAGGCTGGCATCGCGCATCGCTTCATGGTGCTCGAACACGGTGTGCAGGCCGACCACCTGCACCGCTTCGCCTTGGAAAAGATCATGGACGCGTTGCGCTTGCGGGATGCCGTGCAGCACGCACCCCGGGCACAACATCTGGAAGGCGTGCAGCACCACCACGCGGCCGCGCAGACCGGCCAGCCGCAGCGGCGACGGAGAATTAAGCCACGAGGCAATCTCCCATTCAGGGGCGGTCAGCGCGTCTATTTGCGCCATTGACTAAACACGTAGTCTTGCTCCTTTTGCGCCGTATGGCAGCCAAAGCAGGCGGTGGCGGCGTTCGGGCCGACAGCACGCTCACGCGTATCGCCCTTGAAGCCCTCGAACCCCCAACCGCCGGTCTCCTTGTATTGGCCCGCCTTCTTGACCATCACCCCGACCACCTTGCGATCTCCCTCCTGCACGGCGTTGCCCTCGGTCTGAGCCGTGAGCAGATCGAACACGATCACCGCGCCGTCGGGAAACTTGCCGCTCTTGTACCCCGCCAGCGCCTTGGCATTGGCGTAGAGATGATGAATACCGCCGAATGCCTCATAAAGCGCGTGCCCCGGATTGATCACCATGCTCTTCACATGGGTCCAATTGCGATATCCCTCGGGGTAGGGCACGTCCGCACGCGCGGGTTGCACGAGAAGTAAACCTAGCATCGCCGGCAAAGACCATAGCATCGTTTTCATAAGCGCCTCCTATAATGTGGAGCGCTAAGCGTAGGGTAGCTGGCGCGCGCTGGAAAGCGGGCACAAAACGGTGGGGTACTTACATTCCGGTATGCATTGCGGTTTATGAAGACAAAATCAGATAGCGCGCCGCTGGTGGCGGCGATGGTGGAAGATATCGTGGGCTGCAAATGGTCGCTCGCGGTGCTCGGATTGATACGCCACGGCGTGAACCGGCCCGGTGCGATGGAGCACGCCATCGAGGGATTGACCGCCAAGGTGCTCAACGAACGCTTGCGCAAACTGGTGCGCTACGGAATCCTCGGCAAGACCGCCTATGCCGAAGTGCCTCCCCGTGTGGAATACCGGCTCACCGATTTTGGTTCCCGCTTCACCGTCATTCTGGATCAGATCGAGGCACTGCAGAACGAACTGTAGGGCTCGTCCGGCCTAGGAGGAAAGAACATTGGAATCATTCGCCAGCAAACGAAAGTTTCTTCGGTTGTCATTGGGACTCGCCGCGGGAGCGCCCTATGTTCTGCGTATGGGCCGTGCCGTGGCGGCCGAGCGCTCCTTCAATCCGAGCTTCGGCTCTGCCGTCGACGCTGCGCGCGCGATACGTGCCGGAGTAATTTCCTCGCGCGAATTGACCGGGCACGTCTTCGCGCGCATTCGCAAGCACAACGCTTCCATCAACGCCTTCATCACGCTCGCCGAAGAGCAGGCGATGCAGCGCGCGGCGGAAGCTGACGCCGCGCTGGCAAAGGGCAACCCATGGGGAGCGCTGCACGGCGTGCCGGTGCTGATGAAGGACTTGCAGGCCACCGCCGGAATTCGGTGCCGACCATCAGACGTACAACGAGGTGGCGGGTACGACCAACAACCCTTGGGACCTGCGCAGGAGTTCCGGAGGCTCGACTGGCGGCGGCGCGGCCGCCTTGGCCGCGGGCCTTGGATTTCTCGAACTGGGGAACGATCTGGGCGGCTCCATACGCAATCCCTCGCACTATTGCGGGGTGTACGGCCACAAACCCTCCTTCGAGTTGGTGCCGCGCGACGGCCCGTTGTTACCCGGTTCGCTCAACGCATCGCGCGACAATCAATGGGTCAACGGCCCCATGGCGCGAAGCTGAAGGAAGGCTTCCCGGCCGGCATCGATCTGCAACGCACCCACGACGATTGGTTTTTCCTGGCGGTGAATAGCTGGTACGTGCCGGAAGAGGCGATCCGCAAGCGCATCGAATCGCTCAAAGGTGTTGACGACTATTACTCGCCGAGGGTGATCGAGGCGTTATCGGCTTCCTACCACCAATGGCGGCTGCGAGACGGCGGGCGGCTCCAGGCGCGCGCTATCTGGCAAGAGTATTTTCGCGACTACGACGCCTTTCTCATGCCGGCCAACTTCTCGGCGGCATTTGCGCACACCCAGCAAAAAGTTTGGACCGAGCGGGCAGTGGTCACGGCCGATGGCACGCGGCCCTACCGGGACATCGGACGGTGGATTTCAATTGCAACCTACAGCGGCTGCCCGGCCACCATCGCTCCAATTGGGCGCACCAGCCAGGGCTTGCCGGTGGGAATTCAGATCCTGGGTCCATTCCTTGAGGATGCGACACCCATCAACATCGCGGGACTCCTTGCGGATCATCTAGGCGGGTTCGAAGCGCCACCGGGTTATGCTGAAACTAAAATCAAAAAAACATTGGCGGCCGGTTTTGCGCCCAGGGCCGCAGCCGTTCGTACAACGCCGCGGCATGCAGCAAACGAGCATCCTCGCCGATGCGGCCAACCAGTTGCAAACCCAGTGGCAAACCTTCGCTATCCCAGCCGCAGGGAATGGAGAGCGCGGGATGGCCAGTCATGTTGAAGGGCAGCGTGTAGGGATACCAAGCGCGTCGCAACGTGTCGGTGGGCTCGCCGTCGATCTCGATGGGCGCGAAGAAATCGTGATCGAGCGGCAATGCGTTGCGCGCGAGCGTAGGTGTAATCACGATGTCGGCAGTATCGAACCAGTCCTGTACTTGACGGTACAACGCGGTGCGCTGGAAGATCGCCCGGTACAGCTCCTGCCCGGAATATCCCGCGGCGCGATCGAGCTGGGCCACGAGTGTTGGGTCCATGCGCGCCCTGTGTTCGCGCAGGTGATGGCCGTACTGCGCGAGCCGGTAGGAACCGTTGACAACGAGCCATAGCTCTTCCGAGTTGCGAAAGTCATCCGGCGCTTCAAATACCGTGGCTCCTAAATCGCCGAAAGCACGGGCCGCGCTCTCGCACAGTCGCAGGGTCTGCGCCGCGATCTTGCGGTTTCCGAGAGTCGCTCGCCACGCAACGCGCACGCCGCGCAAATCTCCCTCCCCGCGGGCGGCTGCCGCATACGCGCTGCCCGGCCGGTTCAGGGTATGCGGATCGCTGGCGTGCGGGCCCGCCATGACATCGAGCATGAGCGCGCAATCGAGCACCGTGCGCGCCATGGGCGTGATGTAGGAGATGTTACCGAAGGCGTCCTCCGCCGCATCGGACGGCACGACGCCAATGCTCTGCTTGAAACCGACAACGCCATTGCACGCAGCCGGGATGCGAGTCGAGCCGCCGCCATCGGTGCCCACCGCGAGCGGACCAAGGCCAGCGGCCAGGGCAACAGCCGCACCTCCGCTGGACCCACCCGATGTGCGTTGCGCGTTCCAGGCATTACACGTGCGCCCGAACAGAGGCGCCTCCGTCAGTCCCTTCTGGCCAAACTCCGGTGTCGTGGTCTTGCCAACCAGGATTGCCCCGGCCGCTTTCATGCGCTCGATCACAACTGAATCGTGCTGGGGAACATGATCCTCGAAGATGAGCGAACCATAGGTCGTGCGTACCCCGCGCGTTGCCACGAGATCCTTGGCGGAGAACGGAACACCGTGCAAAGGCCCGAGTGCGCGTCCCTGTATGACCGCTTGCTCGGCCTCGCGCGCATTAGCCAATGCTTGATCCGCGCAAACCGTGATGAAGGCGTTGACCAGCGGCTGTGCCCGCTCGATGCGCGCGATGCAATTCTCAATGACCTCAACGGGAGAGATTTGCCGCGTGCGTATGGCGGCAGCCAGCGCATGCGCCGGCAAAAATGTTTCGCTCTCGGACATGCCCTACAAGCCTC
>JBJXGQ010000319.1:0-10252 GCA_046160525.1 Burkholderiales bacterium | reverse complement strand
GCAAGCTGGCTTGTGGAAAAGCGATCCAAGTAAACGCAAGTTTGATCGGGAAACTCCTTCCACGGCGTCTCGAGATAACGTGTATGTGCCCGGACTCGCTCGCGCTTTTCTCCTACTTTGCCCCCTGTCGCTTGCCCCAAATCGGAGAGCCAATTTGAAATACCTTCGGCGGAGTCGTTGGCAACGAAGTAGTCGAGTAGCAATGCGCGTAGCTCTGGGTCGCGCATCGGCATAAGCTTTGGTTTCTCACAAGTATCGGTGCTCATTCTTTTGGGATCGGGCGGTTGTGTCGGATTGGGGTGTGTGGGTACGTGGCTGGGTTCGCTACGGCTCGTGAGAGCGCGCTTCTCTGCGTTAACGGCTGTGTGATTGACACCTTAACTTGGGATGTGCTGTGGCCAGGGACCCCGTGTGCCATCCTGAGGCTGTGGTACTGATGGCGGGGGAGGTGGCGGCCGCCCTATCGCTGCCACAACATCCACGAGCCAGTGGGCGGCTCGTGGCGTGTCTACATGGCGTCTACATGGGATCGAGAGTAAGGAGAGTATCTCGTAAGTCATTGATTCTTGGTGCCGGGTAGAGGAATCGAACCCCCGACCAACTGATTACAAATCAGCTGCTCTACCAACTGAGCTAACCCGGCTTGAAGGGTGAATTATAAGTGCAGGGCTTCCTTCGCGATTGCGCAGGGGAACGCGCGTTTACTTCACCACGTGCAGTTTTGGGCGCCCGCTCCCTGGGGGGGACGGCGGAGAACCTTCCTTCTTCCTTGCTTCGGTCTCATCCTTCTTCGCGCTTTCCTCGTTTGGCTGTACGGGCGCGAAGGCTAGTCCTTGGCCATTTTCCTTGGCGAAAATGCCGGACACGGCGTTTATGGGCACGGATACTTCACGCGACGCGCCGCCGAAGCGCGCGGAGAATTGCACGCGGTCATTGCCTATCTTGAGGTTTCGCGTCGCATCCGAACTCAGGTTCAGAACAATCTCGCCGTTGCGAACGAATTCTTGCGGAACGCGGGTGTCCTCGTTGACCTTCACCGAGAGGAAAGGCGTGTACCCGTTGTCGGTACACCACTCCCAGATGGCCCGGATCAAGTAGGGGGTTGTGGGGGTTTCTTTCACTTGCGCATCACTTTTTCCGAGGGCGTGAGGGCCTCGATGAAGGCGGGGCGGCTGAAGATTCGCTCGGCGTATTTTTGCAACGGCGCGGCTTGTTTGGGCAGTTGTATGCCGTAGTACTCCAATCGCCACAGCAAGGGCGCGATGGCGACGTCGAGCATGGAAAACTCGTCGCCCAGCATGTACTTTTGCTTGAGAAATACCGGAGCAATTTGCGCCAGGCTGTCGCGGATGACGATGCGCGCCTTGTCGGCGGCCTTGGTGGGTCCCTTCTCCAGGATTTCGATATTGGAGAAGAGTTCCTTCTCGAAGCGAAACAGGAACAGGCGCGCCCGGGCTCGCATCACCGGGTCCGCCGGCATGAGCTGCGGATGCGGAAAGCGGTCGTCGATGTACTCGTTGATGATGTTGGACTCGTAGAGGATGAGATCGCGCTCGACCAATACGGGTACCTGGTTGTAGGGATTCATCACCGACAAATCCTCGGGCTTGTTGTACAAGTCCACGTCGATGATCTGAAAATCCATCCCTTTTTCGAACAGCACTATCCTGCAGCGCTGGCTGAAGGGGCAGGTCGTTCCCGAATATAAGGTCATCATGGCTGTTTCCGGCTCCCCTTGTTAATGAACATCCTTCCAATACTCTTTCTTGAGCATGTACGCCAGAACGAATAGCACGCCTAATACCATGAGCACCACGTAGCCGATTTGCTTGCGCGTGGTCTGCACGGGCTCTCCCATGTAGACGAGATAGTTGACGAGATCGGCGGTGAAGCGGTCGTACTCCGCTGGCTTGAGCGCCCCTGGCGTTTCGAGCACAAGTTTCTTGATATGTTCCTTCCCGTGGGGGCCTTCGCGCTCTTCCACCTGCATCGCCTGCTGTCCTTGTAGCTGCCAGAGTACGTGGGGCATGCCCACGCTGGGAAAGGCCACGTTGTTCCAACCGGTGGCGGTTGCGGGGTCGCGGTAATAGCCGCGCAGGTAGGTATAGAGCCAGTCCGCTCCGCGCGCACGCGCGATCACCGATAGGTCAGGCGGCGCCTTGCCGAACCACACTTTCTGGTCCGCCGCGGGTGCGGCGACGCGCATCGTATCCCCCACCTTGTCAGAGGCGAACATGAGGTTGTCCTTGATCTGTGCCTCGGTGAGGCCTAAATCCTTGAGCCGGTTGTAGCGCATGTGTGCCGCGCTATGACAGTTCAAGCAGTAGTTCACGAAGATCTTGGCACCGTGCTGAATGGAGACCGCATCGCGCGTGTCGATGGGGGCCCGGTCCAGCTTGGCCTCCTCAGATGCCACGGCGATGGCAGGCACACAGAGCAATAGGGCTAGCAGCTTTTTCATGTTATTGGCTCTCTTCACGGGCTGGCTCATCACATCGTGACCCGGCTGGGCTCGGGGAGGGTTTTGTCCGAGCGCGTGTACCAGGGCATGAGAATGAAGTAGAGGAAGTAGATGACCGTGCAAATGCGCGCGACCACCGTCGCCCTTTCCGCTTCATCCAGCCACTCACCGAACTGTCCCCACACATTCGTGGGTGCCGTCCCCAAGTATCCGAGAATCAAGAACACGATAACGAACAACGTGAGCCAAGTCTTGTACTTACTCCCGCGATAGCGGATGGACTTCACCCGCCCGCGGTCAAGCCAAGGCAGGAAGAACAAGATGACGACAGCCAATCCCATGGCGAGGACCCCAGGGAACTGCGAGCCGAACAAGGGCGGCACCGCACGCAGAATGGAATAGTAGGGTGTGAAGTACCATACCGGGGCGATGTGCGCCGGGGTGGCAAGCGGATCGGCGGGAACGAAATTGTTGTACTCCAGGAAATACCCGCCCATCTCAGGAGCAAAGAATATGATGGCGGTGAACACCATGAGGAAGACCACGACGCCCACGATATCCTTCACCGTGTAGTAGGGATGGAAGGGGATGCCATCGAGGGGCTTGCCGGTTTTCGGATCCTTGTTTTTCTTGATCTCGATACCGTCCGGGTTGTTGGACCCCACTTCGTGCAGTGCGATGATGTGTACCGCCACCAAGGCCAGCAACACCAAGGGCAATGCGATGACGTGGAAGGCGAAGAAGCGGTTCAGCGTTGCGTCCGACACCACGAAATCCCCGCGCACCCAGACCGACAAATCCTCGCCGATGAAAGGCACCGCGCTGAAGAGGTTGACGATCACCTGGGCACCCCAGTAGGACATCTGTCCCCAGGGAAGCAAGTAGCCGAAGAATGCTTCGCCCATTAGACACAAGTAGATCATCACGCCGAACACCCAGATCAATTCCCGGGGTTTGCGGTGGGAGCCGTAGAGCAACCCGCGGAACATGTGCAGGTAGATCACCACGAAGAACATCGAAGCGCCGGTGGAATGGATGTAGCGGATCAGCCATCCGCCCGGCACATCGCGCATGATGTACTCGACGGAGGCAAATGCACTGGCGGCGTCGGGCTTGTAGTGCATGGTGAGGAAAATGCCCGACACGATCTGGATGACGAGGATCACCAACGCGAGCGAACCGAAGAAATACCAGAAGTTGAAGTTCTTCGGTGCGTAGTACTCGGATAGATGTTCCTTCCACAGCTTGGTGAGCGGGAACCGGTCGTCGATCCATTGAATGAGCGCGCCCATGCCTTAGGCCTCCTTCTTGTCTTCGCCGATCAGCAGCCGGGTATCGCTGAGATAGGTGTGCTTGGGAATTCGCAGGTTTGAAGGCGCGGGAACGCCCTTGAATACGCGTCCGGCCAAATCGAATTTGGAGCCGTGGCAGGGACAATAAAACCCGCCGGGCCAACTGTCACCAAGGCCGCTCTCGTTGCCCGCCATGAGCTTGGCGGTGGGGGAACACCCCAGATGGGTGCAAACGCCTTCCAATACGAGGTACTGGGGTTTTTGCGAACGATTTTTGTTCTTGGCATAGGCGGGTTGCATCGCCACCTCGGAGGCCGGGTCGGCCACCAGGCCGTCGAGTTTCTCCAGGCTATCCAACATCTCCTTGGTACGATGCACGATCCACACAGGCTTGCCACGCCATTCCACGGTGACGATCATGCCTGGCTCAACCTTGCTTATGTCGTATTCCACGGGCGCGCCCGCCGCCAAAGCCCTCTGGCTTGGAAAGAAACTCAACACAAAGGGTGTAGCCGCCCCCACCCCCGCCACCGCGCCCGCGGCGCTAGTGGCTGCCAGCAAAAAGCGCCTTTTCCCGTTACCCACTGGATGATCCGCCATGCTCGTCATTACCTCATCGCAAAGCCAAAGGATTGAATTCTATAGAATACGCGTGGAATTTTACACTCCAACGATGGAGTTACGGCCCTAAGGCCATGATCTGAAGAATGTTTTGGGTTGATTAGGCCCTTTCGGAGAAAGCGCGGTGAAAGCTCGAATCAAATGGATGGAAGGGGTGGCCTTTCAGGCCGAAACCCAAAGCGGCCACAAAGTATTGATGGACGGCGCCCCCGAGGGGGGTGGAAAAAACCTTGGCCCAAGGCCCATGGAGTTAGTGCTTGCTGGCGCCGGAGGCTGCACAGCCTATGACGTCATCGTCATTTTGCGCAAGGCCCGCCAGCAGGTGAGCGACTGCGTGATTGAAATGGATGCCGAGCGTTCGAGCGAAGATCCGAAGGTCTTTACGCGCATTCATCTGCACTTCGTGGTGACCGGGCGCGGGATCGACGCCAAGCACGTGGAGCGGGCCATCAAGCTATCGGCCGACAAGTATTGTTCGGCCACCGCCATGCTGGCGAAGACCGCCACGGTGACCCACGACTGGGAAATCGTGGAAGAACCCTCAGCCGAGGCGCGATAGCCCCGTCAGCACGCGTCCGGCGCAACGCATGGCTACACGGACGGGGGCAGGCAAGTCCTCGCCGCCCGAGCGCCTGGCGGCGGTGGCATGCCCGGCCTCGTCGCGCTGCATCTGTTCGACCACTGCCCGGCTTTTCGAATCGGCGGCCGGAAGAAGTTTGAGGTGAGATTCCAGATGGGCTTCCACTTGGCGCTCGGTCTCGGCCAGGAAGCCCAGATTCCAGCGGTCTCCCAGCAGGCCGGAAGCAATACCCATGGCGAGCCCGCCGCCATACCAAAGGGGATTGAGAACGCTCTTGCGGCCGCCCAGCTCGGCGATACGCCCTTGCGTCCAGGCAAGGTGGTCGGCTTCTTCGCGCGCCGCCTGGCGCAATAGGGTGCGCAGGGTTTCGTCGCGCGCCACCAGGGATTGCCCTTCGTAGAGCGCTTGCGCCGCGATCTCCCCGCTGTGATTGACCCGCATGAGTGCAGCCGAGAGCCGGCGCTCATCATTGGGCAGCGCATCTTGCATGTGATCTTGCGCTGGGCTCGGCCTGGCGCTACGAGCCGGGGCGAATAGGGTTCGCAGCGCCTGGTCGAGAACACCGAGCGCGAGGTCGATGGGGTTTCGTTTTTCGGTGGTCATCAGCGCTTGCGTAGAAAAAAAATGAATTCTTCGCTCAAAGTCTCGTGGGACAGCAACTCGTTTCCAGTCTGCTTGGAGAAGGCCTGGAAATCGCGCAGCGAACCCGGATCGGTTGCGCGAATTTTGAGTACCTGGCCGGAACTCATATCGTTCAGGGTCTTCTTGGTGCGCAATATAGGCAAGGGGCAATTGAGCCCGCGTGCGTCCACTTCCCGGTCGAAAGCCGCTTCCATTTACTGGTCCAACCCCACCAGTTCTCGCCCCGCCCTTAGCCATCCCAGGATTCCGCCTTGCAGGTTATGCAAATTGGAAAAACCTTGGCTGGCCAGGAAGGCGCATGCCTGCGCGGAGCGCCCGCCGGACTGGCAATAGATCACGGTAACCGTGCCGGGATCAAGCTCGCTTGCCCGCTGCGGCAGAGCGTGCAAGGGGATGTGCCGGGTACCTTCTATGACACCGCGCTGCACTTCGGCGTCGGTGCGCACGTCGATCAAGGCGATGGGCCCATCGGAGCGCAGTGCATCAAGTCCGCTTACATCGATTTGAGTGAACACTGGAGGCTGCACCGAGAGTGAGATAACGCGGAATCATACACCAGGGCCTCACGTGGCGACCGCGGAACGCTCCTTGAGCAACTGGGTAATGCGGGTGTCCGCGGCATCCAGGCGGTCCACCAGGAGTTCCAGGAAAGAGTCGGTGAACTGGTGGCGGCAGGCTTCGGGAGCGCTCGCCAGCGCCTCTGGCCGTATCTCAATATATGAGGCCCCGCTGATGGACACCACGCTGGCGCTGCGCTTGGCCTGCTTTCTCGATAACCACGCCATCTCGCCGAAGCACTCGCCCGTGCGAAGCACATTGAGAAGTTTGCCACCCCGGGTAATTTTCACTTCACCGGCGATCAGCACATAGAAGGACATTCCCTCGTCGCCCTCGGCAATGATTTGCGTCTGCGGTTCCACCCGGTTCCAGGTGGCGACGTTTAAGGCCTGCCATAGATCGGCGTCGGTAAAGTTTCGGAAAAATGGCAGGCCCCGCACGGCGGCGAATTTCTCCGTGTCGGGCAACGCGCGGCCCGGGCGTCCGATTTCGCTGAAGCACTTGACCAGATCTTGAGAGAGTTCGTCCCAGTTTTGGTAACGCTTTTCGAGCGGCTTATATAACGCCCTACGCACGATGAGATCGACGCTATTGGGGATATCAGGGCGCAGGACACTGGGGAGCGGCGGATCGGTGTTGATGATCTGAAACACGACGCTGTAATTGTTATTGGCCTTGAAAGGCAGGTTGCCGGTGAGCAACTGGTACATCACCACGCCCAAGGAGAAAATGTCGGTTTGTACCGTAAGGGGCTTATCCTGGCACTGCTCCGGCGACATATAGGCGGGTGAGCCCACGCCGCTCACCTGCGTGGTTTCCGCCGAGGCGTAGAGCGCGGCACCAAAATCGGAAATCTTGATATCCGTGCCACCCGCCATCAGGATATTCGCCGGTTTAATGTCACGGTGAATGACGCCGTGCCGGTGAGCATGATCGAGTGCCTTGCACGACTTGAAGATCACCTCGATGACTTTGTTGATGGGCAGCAGATTGTCTGCCCGTGTGTGTTCCTCCAGGGTCCCGCCGTTGACGTACTCCATGACGATGTAGTTATCGTCATCGTCCGCCACCGCATCGTAGATGGCCGCGATATGGGGATGCGAGAGTTTGCCCGCCAGGGCCGCCTCGGCAAGGAAAAGTTTGCGAAAGCGCTTACCGTACTCCTTGTTTTCCAGCATCTCGGGCTGGACGAGCTTGATGGCCACTTCCCGGTTGGCGAAGGGATCCTTGGCCAGGTACACCACACTGGTGGCCCCCTTGCCAAGCTCTTTGATAACCTCGTATTTGCCGATTTTTTTCATGAGGGATGCACGGGAAGTACCCTCGCATTATCGAACCGCGCGGCGAAAAGCTTAGGTGCGGCGCGGCTTCTTGGGCGCATGTTCCGCCTGGTCAACTACTTGCGCCGCAATTCCGCATCCAGAAGCTTGAGTTCCTTGAGCCTCGCTTCGGCGCTGGAGGACTCGTAGTAATCCCCGTCGCCCGCGCGCAGGCCAAGCTCGAGTTGCTCGATGCCCGCGGGCAAGCTTCCTTGGAGAAGGTAGGCTTCCGCCTGGGAGCGGTGTTGCTGCAATCGCTTGCCTAGACCCGCGTAGCTGCGTGCTTGCAATTCGTAGAGCCGGGCATCGTTGATTCCAGTAGCCAGGAGCGCGGAAGTGAGTTTGAGCGCCTCCGCGGGACGTTGCTGCGCCAAGAGAAGGCGGGCGTAGTCGGTCACCAGCGCACGGTGCTTGGGATGACGCACGTAGGCGCGTTCGTAAAAAGCGGAGGCGGCTTTGGCGTCCGCGGCTGCCGCCAACACTTGCCCCGCCAGCGTATCCGCTACCGCATGGTGCTTTGTAACATCCCACAAAGACGGCAACGCCTCGACGGCTTGTGCGATCTTCTTCGCCTCCAGCAACGCAGCCACCAACCCGTAGCGGGTGGCGGCTTCGGAGGTGAAGCGCTTCTCCTTTAATTGCGACTCGAAATAGGGAAGAGCCTCCTGGGCCCTCATTTGGCGAACCTGCAGCTTGGTGCGCAGTAACAAAAAATCGAGGGAATCGGGAACCTGCCGGTAGGGCAAACCCTCCACGCGATTTTGAATATCCGCGATGCGCTCGTAGGTCACTGGATGAGTACGCGCGTAGGACGGCGCGTTGGAATCGTAGACGCGCGTGGCCCGCTGTAGGCGCTCGAAAAAAACCGGCATGGCGCGCACGTCAAAGCCGGCCTTCTCCAGCAACTGAAGGCCGGTACGGTCGGCTTCGCGCTCGTGATCGCGCGTGAAATTGAGTTGTGTTTGGATGCTGGCGTACTGCGCCCCAGCCACCGCGGCTTGGGCCAGATCGGGGCTCGATCGCGCGGCGAGTATCGCGAGCGCCAGCGCCGCAATGGAGGCAACTTGAGATTTCTGCTGGGCCGCGATCAATCGCGCCAAATGGCGCTGGGACACGTGCGCGACCTCGTGCCCTAGAACCGAAGCAAGCTCGGATTCCGATTCGGCCGTCAACAACAAGCCCGTGTGCACTCCGATGAATCCGCCTGGGAGGGCGAAGGCATTCACGGACGGATCGTTTATCCCAAAGAACTCGAACGAAAAGCGCAAGTCCTGGCTTTGGAACGCAAGCCGGTGGCCAAGAGCATTGAGGTATTCCACAACCTCCAGATCGTCAAGATAGGCGCGATTCGCACGGATTTGCTGCATGATGCTCTCGCCCAGGCGGCGTTCCTGCTGCGCCGAAATGGCCGTCTCGGAAACATCCCCCAGGTCGGGCAAGTTGTCGGCGGACCAGGACAGCGTGCTCAAGGCAAGCAGGAGCGCCGCGAAAAGGAAGCGAAGGGTCATGATGCTATGATACCTCCCGGTTTCGTTGGTTCAGCTTCATTTTTTCGCGCACACTCTCGCATACAGATGACCGGTCTCACACACTTCGATGCAAGCGGACGTGCCCACATGGTGGACGTTGGCGAGAAAGCCGAAACCCACCGGGTAGCCGTTGCCACGGGCACGATTCGCATGCAAGGCACCACCTTGAGCAAGATCCTCGCGGGCACGGCCACCAAGGGCGACGTGATCGGCATCGCGCGCATCGCCGCCATACAAGGATCGAAGCGCACGGGCGAATTGATTCCCCTGTGTCATCCCATCGCCTTGACCCGCGTTGCAGTGGACTTCGTGACCCACCAGGAGAACAGTAGCGTGCAATGTACGGCTACCGCCGAAACCGTTGGCCGCACCGGCGTGGAAATGGAGGCGCTCACCGCGGTGAGCGTTGGCTTGCTGACCATCTACGATATGTGCAAGGCGATCGACCGCGGCATGTGCATCGAAGGCATTCGCTTGCTGGAGAAGAAGGGCGGGCGTTCGGGGCATTGGACCGCGAAGGATTAATCCTCGCGGCACGCTCCGATGTTGCGGTTTTCTTCCTTCCTAATTTTGAGCGTGTGTGCAACGAGCTTTGGCATGGCCGCTGAACCGGACGTGTTCTCCGCGGGCCGCCAGCTTGCCCACAGCTACGAAAAAGGAAATTGCTTGGCCTGCCATCGCATACCAGGGGATCCAAGCGCCGTGACTCTGGCAACGTTGGGCCCGCCTCTGGTGAACGTGCGCGAGCGCTTTCCGCTTCGGGAGAAATTGCGCGCCCAGATGTGGGATTCGACGGTGAATAATCCCGACACCATCATGCCGCCCTTTGGCAGGAACGGAGTTTTGACCTCGCAAGAGATCGAGCAGATCATCGACTACATCTACCAATACTGAGCATGGCCATGAGTTCTATCTTCATCAACCGCCGGAGGGCTTTGCGCGTCCTTGCCCGCCTAGGCGGCGCACTCGCGGCGCTCGGAACAATAAGCCCGTTGCTTGCCGCCACGTGGAACAAGAAGGCTTTCGAAGCGATGAAAATCGAAGAGGCCATAAAAAACGCCGGGATCAGCAACGCGCAACTCTCCGATCAAATCGCGATCAACGCACCCGAGATCGCCGAGAACGGCGCACAGGTGCCCATGGACGTGACGAGCATGATTCCCAACACGGAGCGCATCTTCATTTTCTCCGACAAGAACGTGCAGCCCTACGTGGCGAATTTCGCCATCAGCAAATTCGTCGATCCCTTC